>NC_013946.1:2168219-2477965 GCF_000024425.1 Meiothermus ruber DSM 1279 | reverse complement strand
GTGGTTGGGGAGTCGGGGTCGGGTAAAAGTGTAACCAGTTTAGCCATTATGCGGCTCATACCCAGCCCGCCGGGGCGGATTGTATCCGGCCAGGTCTGGTTTCGGGGCAAGGATGGGCAGCCAAAGGATCTAATCGGTCTGACGGAGGCGCAGATGCGCCGGATCCGCGGCAACGACATCGCCATGATTTTTCAGGAACCGATGACCTCGCTAAACCCGGTCTACACCGTGGGTGAACAGATTGTGGAGGCCATCCGGCTCCATCAAGGAAAAAGCCGCCAGGAGGCCAAGGCCCTGGCTATAGAGATGCTCAACCTGGTGGAAATTCCCGATCCACACCGGCGATTCGCAGATTATCCCCACCAGATGTCTGGGGGCATGCGACAGCGGGTTATGATCGCCATGGCGCTTTCCTGCAAGCCCAGCCTGCTGATTGCCGACGAGCCCACTACCGCCCTGGACGTGATTATTCAGGCCCAGATTCTGGAGCTGATCAACAAGCTTAAGTCGGAGATTCAGACCAGTGTGCTCTTTATCACCCACGACCTCGGGGTGGTGGCCGAGATGGCCGATCGGGTGGTGGTCATGCAGCACGGGGTCAAGGTGGAGGAGGGGGGGGTTAGAGAGATTTTTGCAGCTCCTAAGGAAGCCTACACCCAGCGTCTTATCGCTTCTGTCCCGCGCATTGATATGGCTAAACCGGCCCCGCCCAAACCGGAAGAGCCACCTGTGCTGCTGGAAATTGAGCGCCTGCAAAAGTGGTTCCCGCTGCGGGGTGGTCTTCTAAACCGTGTTCAGGGCTATGTAAAGGCTGTGTCCGACGTGAGTCTGAAAATACACAAGGGAGAGGTGTTGGGACTGGTAGGCGAAAGCGGCTCCGGTAAAACCACGGTAGGCCGGTGCATCCTGCGGCTGATTGAACCCACGGGCGGCCGCATCATATTTGATGGACAGGACATCACCCATCTGCCCAAACACGAACTTCGGCCGCTGCGCCGGCGGCTACAGATAATCTTCCAGGATCCCTTCGCCAGCCTCAACCCGCGCATGACCGTGGGGGATATCCTGGCCGAGCCTTTGCTAATTCACAACACCCACAAAACAGCCGCAGCGCGTAACCAGCGGGTGGCCGAACTGCTGGAGATGGTGCAGCTCAACCCCGATATGGCCCGCCGTTACCCACACGAGTTTTCTGGTGGGCAACGCCAGCGCATCGGTATTGCTCGAGCCCTGGCGCTCAACCCCGACTTTATTGTGGCCGATGAGTGCGTGTCTGCGCTGGATGTCTCCATTCGAGCTGAGATTCTCGATCTCATCAGGGAACTAAAGAAAACCCTGGGGCTAACCCTGCTTTTCATCTCACACGACCTGGCTGTAGTGGAGAGCATCTCGGATCGGGTGGCGGTTATGTACAGGGGGCGTCTGGTAGAGCTGGCCGATGCCCACACCATCTACCGCAACCCGCAGGACGATTACACCAAAGCCCTGCTCTCGGCGGTGCCCATCCCCGATCCAACCGTAAAGCGAACCCGTGTTCCCTGGGATCCCGAAGCCTATCAGCGCAGGCTGGATACGACGTCGGCTTAGGGCCTTGTGTGGGTTGCAGACTGAGCTAATACGGCGCCTGGTCTGGAGTAAGGCCGATAAATCCGAGTGGAATACTTGACTTTATAAAGCAACACCCAATAGACTTCCCTTTGCGAATGCCGCTCGAGCGCAGCACAGATGCGCTTGCGAAGAGGAGCAGACAGTGAAAAAAGCAGTCTTGGTAGCACTTTTTGGTCTTCTGTTTGTGGCGCTGGCCCAGGGTACCTTTCCCCTAACCATCAAGCACGACGAAGGCAGCGTGACTCTAAATAAAACCCCACAGCGCGTGGTGGTTTTGGATGAAGAAGCCCTGGGTTGGCTGACGGCGCTGGGCGTTTCCGACCGAATTGTGGGCCTAGGCAGCGCCTACCTTACACCCGCCGACGTCGAGGCCGGGCGGGTAAAGCCAGAGGTTCTGAGGAAGGGGTTTTTGGCCCGTGCCCGCCTGAACAACCCGGTGTATGTGGGTAGCTGGATCCAGCCGAACCTCGAGACCATTCTGGCTTTGAAACCCGATCTCATCGTACGCCTGACCTGGCAGGGCAACCAACACTACGACAAGCTCTCGGCCATCGCGCCCACTATCGGCTACCAGGAGGGGGGCGAGGGGTTCTGGCAGCGGGGGCTGCGCGATCTGGGGCGGATTTTTGGCCGCACCGCCCAGGCCGAGGCGATTATCGAGCAGGTGGCGGTGAACAACCGGCGCAACGCCGCCCGGCTGAGGGCTGCTGGTGTCTTCCAGAAGTACCCCAAGGTGGTGGTTATCGCGCCTTTTGCGGGCGGGGCCAACTGGATTTACACCGGGGTGCGGCTGATGCCAGACCTGCGCGAGCTGGGTTTCAAGGATGGCTTTACCCCGGACAAGATCACCCTCAACGTTGGAGCCCCTATCAGCGATGAGGCCCTGCTCTCCTTAGATAAAGAGACCCTGGTGGTGGTGTTTCCTCCGGGTGGTCAGTACGACGGCTCCAAAGCGTTTTTTGAAAGCCCTGTGGGCAAACGCTTGAAAGACCAGAGCATTCTTTACCTTCCCGAGGCCTATAGCCCCTACAGCGGACCGCTGGTGAGCTTGCGCAACTCCAACGACCTGACCCGGCTGATCCTGGAGAAGGTACGCTAGCGATGGCTTCCGTTCACGTCGAAAGCAGTCTGGTGATCGCCTCTCGGCGCGACCGGGTTTGGGCTGTTCTGACCGATTTTGAGCTGGCCCCACGTTGGATCAAAAACACCCTCCTGCGCCTCGAGGGTTCTTTATGCGAGGGGGCTGAGCTCTACTTTAGCTTTCCCAAGCACCCACGCTTTCCCGGTAGGCTCACCCGCCTACAGCCGCCTGAGGTATTTGGGCTGAGCTTTGCCACAAGGGATTTCTTGTTTACCTTGCGGGAGGTGGACGGCCATACCGAGGTGCGCTGCTCGATGGAAACCCCGCATTACGCCAGATACACCCTCGAGAACCTGGAGCGCGGCAATCAAAAGATCTGTCAAGCCATGCTCAGGCATCTAAAAAGCCTGGTAGAGGAAACCGTATGAAAAGAGCCTGGGTGCTACTTTTTGTGGCGAGCCTGGCCACAACAGCGCTGGGACAGACCTGCCAGGGCCGGTTAATTCAGCACGCAATGGGCGAAACCTGCGTGCCCAAGGTAGCCCAGCGGGTTGTGGTGCTGGACACCGGCGAACTCGACAGCGCGCTGGCCCTTGGCGTTAAACCGGTTGGGGCGGTCACCGCGCCGGGCCAGCCATTTCAAGGCTACTTGCTGAGCCTAACCGAGGGGATTCAGTCGGTGGGCACCATCCAGCAGCCTAATTTGGAGAAAATACTGGCCCTAAAGCCCGACCTTATTCTCAGTAACAAGCTGCGGCACGGTCAGATTTATCCGCAGCTTTCGCGCATCGCCCCTACTGTAATGGCCGAGACGGTGGGGGTGGTTTGGAAGGAGAACTTGCTTCTGGTGGGAGAAGCCCTGGGACGAAGCACCCAGGCCAAGGTGTTGCTGGCCCAGTACCAGCGGCGGGTCACCCAGTTGCGCAACCGCCTGGGGGGTCGTGGGCACCTGCCAAGCGTGAGCATGGTACGTTTCGTTCCGGGCCAGATTCGCCTGTACTGCAAGGCCAACTTCATCGGCACCATCCTGGCGGATATAGGTTTGCCCAGGCCCAAGAGCCAGGACAGCGACAAGTTCGCCGAGTTTATCTCTCAAGAACGCATCGCCGATATGGATGCCGACTACATCTTTTACGCCGCCTATGGGGATCCCAACCAAACTGAGCTGAACGCGGTGCTAAACCATCCCCTATGGCGCCGTTTATCCGCGGTGCAGCGTGGGCGGGCTATACGGGTTGAGGACGACCACTGGTATCTGGGCATAGGGCCGCTGGCAGCCAGCCAGGTGCTGGATGACCTGGAACGGTTCTTGTTGAGAACCCCCTAGTTTGTAAGGAGGCTGTATGAAGCGATTAATTTCCGGGTTTCTGTTTATTCTGGCCTCGCTGACTGCTGCCCAGGCTTGCACAGGTCGGCTTGTCCAACATGCGTTGGGTGAGACCTGTGTGGTGGGTACCCCCAAACGGGTGGTGGCCCTGGAATGGACCTACGCCGAATACCTGCTGGCGCTGGGGCTACAGCCAGCGGGCATGGCTGATATTCGCGGCTACCACGAATGGGTCAAGATCCCGGTTGCGCTCGACCGCAGTGTGCCGGATGTGGGTACGCGCCAGCAGCCCAGCCTCGAGCGAATTGCGGCCATCAAGCCCGACCTGATTCTGGCACCCAGCTTTCGGATCACCCAGACCTATGGCCGGCTCTCCCAAATCGCGCCTACCATTGCTTTTAACCCGTTCCCAGAGGATGGCAGCAGCCAGTTTGCGCGCGTCTTGCAGGATTTCCAGACCGTAGCAGAGCTGGTGGGCAAGGGCGATCAGGGCCGCCGGGTGCGGGTTCAGATGGAAGCCCGCTTTGCCCAGGCCCGGCAGCTCCTGCAACAGGCCAAGCGCAGCGGTGAGAGTTTTGTCCTGGTACAGGCTTTTACCAGCCAGAACGTGGGCACCATGCGGCTTTTTACCCGCAACAGCATTGCCTCTGAAATTCTCGAGCGCATAGGTTTGAAAAACGCCTGGTCGGATCGCCCCCAACTGTATGGCTACAGCACGTTGGGGTTGGAAGGTCTGGCCTCCATTAGGGCCGATAACTTCTTCTACATCGTGCAAGACGATGACAATGTCTTTTTAAACCCCAGTGTGGAGCCGTTGTGGAAGAACCTGGAACCTGTCAAGAATAACCGGGCTTACCGGCTTTCGGGTCAGACCTGGACCTTTGGCGGCCCTCTCTCGGCCGAGACCCTGGTGAATGCGGTCATCACTGCTATGTTGCGTAGGTGAGCTATGTGCAACCACACCCGGATCATCGCAAAGCTTTCAGAGTACCGCTTTGTCGGCTATTGCAACTGCTGCGACGGCATCATTCATCTGGCCTGGGATAACCTCACCCTACACCTAGCCCCCAAGGATTTCGCCCGCCTCGAGGACTTCCTGGGCTCCAACCGCACCCTGTCGGAGCCCAGGCAGGACGGCTTCCTCGAGGCCAGCCCACAGGCCCGTACCACCCGGTTGTGGGTGGGGAATGTCGGCCTTCGATTGGAGCCGCTCGAGTGGGCCGAACTTCGGCACCTTTGCTTTGTGGCCCGGCAGCGCTTGCGTCAATCCCCTCCGATGGCTCAGGCGGAAGCGGCTTGGCGCATGACCAACTGAGAGGTGGGAAAGTCAGATGAAAATCGCCATTTTTTACGGTTCCACCTACGGCAATACTGCTGCGGCGGCGGAAAAGATAAGTTTTTACCTGGGGCAGATGGGCCTCGAGCACGACCTGAAGGACATCGCCCATAGCAAGGTGGAGGAGCTGGTAGCCTACGACAAGCTGCTGCTGGGATGTTCTACCTGGAACATCGGTGAGCTGCAGGATGACTGGCAGGCCCAGTGGGCTCAGCTCGAGCGCCTGGATTTCCGGGGTAAGCAGGTCGCGCTTTTCGGCACCGGCGACCAGCTTGGCTACGGCGATAGCTTCCAGGACGCGCTGGGCATACTGGCCGATACGCTCGAGGAGCGCGGGGCCGAGCTGGTGGGCTTTTGGCCGGTTGAAGGGTATGAGCATTTCAAATCCAGAGGCCAGCGCGGCCAATACTTCGTTGGCCTGGCTTTGGACGATGATAACCAGTCCCACCTGACCGACGCGCGCATCCAGCGCTGGGTGGCGCAGGTGGTGCAGGAGATGGGGCTTGTGGCGGAGGTTAGCGGGTGAAGGCCGGGCTGTGCACCGCAGGGGTGTTGGCCCTATGAAGGCCGCATGGGCTGGCCTGAAACTTGCAATCATTCCCCTGCTCACCCTGGGGCTGGTGGTGGTCGGTATCGCCGCGCTGGGGGTTGGTGCGGTGCGCATGAGCTTTGCCGAGGTGCTGCAAGCGCTTGGCCACCTGGGCCATGCCGAGGATACCCATGCCCGCATTCTCTACGATTTACGCATGCCGCGCATCCTGGTGGGGGCTCTTTGCGGGGCTATGTTCGCCGCCTCCGGGGCCATCTTGCAGGGTGTGGTGCGGAACCCGCTGGCCTCGCCGGACATTGTGGGCGTAGCGGCTGGGGCAGGTCTGGCCGCAGTCTTTACCCTGATTCTGCTGCCACAGGCCCCGCTCTGGGCCCTGCCGGTGGGGGCCTGCCTGGGCGGGTTTTTGGCTTTTGTGCTGGTCTACCTGCTCTCTATCCGCACCGGGGAGGTGCTGCCTATACGCCTGGCCCTGATTGGCGTGGCGGTAGAAGCATCGCTGGACGCTTTGCGCCGGTTGATTCTGGTGCGGGCCGACGATGGGGTGGCCCAAGCCCTAACTTTCCTGGTGGGCACGGTGTATGGGGCGGACTGGGAACGCCTTTGGAGGGTGCTGCCTTTTGCGCTTCTCCTTATCCCGCTGGCGCTGGTGCTTCACCAGAAGCTGGATGTGCTCAGTTTTGGTGATGCCACCGCCAAGAGCCTGGGTATGCGTTTGGAGCTGGGCCGGCTGGTGGCCCTTTTGCTGGGAGTAGCCCTGGCCTCCGTGGCGGTGACAGGAACAGGCATTCTGGGGTTTGTGGGACTGATTGCACCCCATGCGGCCCGGCTGCTGGTGGGCTCGAGGTTCCATTTGCTGCTGCCGGTCTCTTTGCTGCTGGGGGCCATCCTGGTGGTTGTAGCAGATACGCTGGCTCGAGGGCTGGTGCCGCCTTTAGAGATACCTGCCGGACTGCTGACCACCCTGGTGGGCGCACCTTACTTCTTATACCTGATGCGAAGGGTGGGACGAGCACGATGAATCTATCCACCAATCAGCTATACCTGGGCTACGACGGACGCCTGGTCGTCGAGGATCTTAATCTTTCCATTGCACAGGGGCAGATCTCGGTCTTGATTGGGCCCAACGGCTGCGGGAAGTCCACCATTTTGCGTTCCCTGGCCCGGCTCTTACCGCCCAGACAGGGTTCTGTGCTGCTGGATGGAAAGATGATCCAGCACCTTCCGACCAAGGTGGTGGCAAAAAAACTGGCGATACTGCCCCAGATGCCACAGGCCCCCGAGGGCCTGAGCGTGGAGCAGCTGGTATGGTTCGGACGCTACCCCTACCAGTCTACCCTGGGCGGACGCACTAAGTCCGATCGAGAAGCGGTGGAGTGGGCCCTGGCCCAGACCGGCATGACGGTTTTTGCCAGCCGCGCCCTGGAGACCCTATCGGGGGGGCAGCGCCAGCGGGCCTGGATAGCAATGGCCCTGGCCCAGCAGACCCCTATTTTGCTGCTCGATGAGCCCACCACCTACCTAGACCTCAGCCACCAATTGGAGGTGCTGCAATTGTTGGTGCGGCTCAATCGGGAGGAAGGTAAGACGGTGGTTATGGTGCTGCACGACCTTAATCAGGCCTCCCGCTTTGCTCATCAATTGATTGTGGTGAATGGGGGCCGGGTGGTGGCCCAGGGCGTGCCGGAGGAGGTGCTGAACGAGCAAATACTCCGGGAGGTATTTGGCCTTAAGGCGCATTTCTTGCGGGATCCCGAAACCGGCCGGCCTTACTGCATTCCCTATGCCCTTGCACGTAAAGAGCCTCTAATAGTGGACGAACGAGTGGAGGAGAAAGCATGATAAGCCGCCTGCTGGCGCTGCTGGTTCTAAGCGGTTTGGCTCTGGCCCAAATTCAGGTTAGCCATGATTTGGGCACCCTGAGCCTGGAAACACCCGTAAAACGGGTGGTGGCCTTGGAGTATAGTTTTTTGGACACGTTGATAGCCCTGGGCGTACCCCCTGTGGGTGCAGCCATCGGAACGCAAGGGGGGGATCGGGGGGTGCCACCGTACCTGCGCAACCGGGTGGTGGGTGTAACCTCGGTTGGCTCGAGGGCGGTGCCAAGCCTGGAAGCCATTCTGGCGCTGCAACCGCAGGTCATCATCGCCGATACCTTTGTGCACAAGGACTTGATACCTCAGCTTCAGCGTATTGCCCCGGTGGTGGCCTTTTCCTCACGGCGCGGAAGCTTCGATGACCTCAACAAACAGGTATTAGAGATTGGTCGCCTGGTAGGGCGCGAGGCCCAGGCGCAGAAACTTCTACAGGATCAGGAGCGCTTGCTCCTCAAGGCGCGCGCCTTTA
This sequence comes from Meiothermus ruber DSM 1279, assembly GCF_000024425.1. Lineage (NCBI taxonomy): Bacteria > Thermotogati > Deinococcota > Deinococci > Thermales > Thermaceae > Meiothermus > Meiothermus ruber. The sequence goes on along the minus strand of NC_013946.1, from coordinate 2,469,720 downwards.
CAAACCCCAAAGCACCCCCGCTGCTATTGGCGGTGGCCACACCCGGTAGTTTTACCGTGCACTCCAGCGAGAGCTTCATCGGCTCCCTATTAGAACGCCTCGGCCGTAAGAGCCTGGCTAAACCGCAAAACAACCAAACCCAGTACCAGGTGGGGCTGGAAGGTCTGGTGGCCCTTAATCCGGCCACCCTGGTGGTGTTCACCGCGCCTGATGAAACCCCCATCGTGCGAAGCTGGGCGCGCAACCCCTTGTGGTCTCGGCTGGAAGCAGCCAGGCAAGGGCGGGTCTACGAGTTCGATCGGGATAACTGGACCCGTGGTCGAGGGCCCCTGGCCACCCGCTTTATCCTGGCTGAGTTGATTGACAGCGGTTTGCTGGCTGATAAACCCGCTAGCGGAGCCTATAGCTTCAAGATACCCACCCCATAAACCCATGATCTATTCCAGAAGGTTAGCCCCAACGCTGCTGGTATATCTGCTGGCCCTAGGACTGCTGGTGTTTTCCTTTCTTTTAGCCATCTCCCTGGGGGCCGCCAACATTCCACTGGATGAGGTGTGGCGCCTGCTGTTCCATCCGGAGGGCAGCAACAATGCCCTTATTGTGCACACATTGCGTCTTCCAAGGGCGATCGTGGCTGCGTTGGTAGGGGCTTGTCTGGGCGTGGCCGGGGCTATGATGCAAGGCATTACACGCAACCCGCTCAGCGAGCCTGGGATTATGGGGGTTAATGCTGGGGCCGTGCTGGCCATACTGGTGGCCCTGGTTTTTTTCCCGGGCCTGCCGCCCTGGAGTACCGTGGTGGTGGCCGCCCTGGGTGGGGTTGGTGCTGCAGCGCTGGTATACAGCATCACCCTGAGCGTGGGCCTTACGCCGGTTCGCCTGGCCCTGGCCGGTATCGCTGTGGGCTCCATGCTGGGCGCTGCTGCCAGCTTCTTACTGATTATCTTTGAAGACCGCACTCGAGGGGTTTTATTCAGCTTGTCGGGCAGTGTGGCCGGCCGTACCTGGGAACACGTCTGGACGCTGCTACCTTGGGCTGTGCCCGCTTTGCTGCTAGCCCTGATCTTGTCTCATCAGATCAACTTGCTTAGCCTTGGAGAGGATGTGGCCCGTGGATTGGGAACCAGGGTGGAAGTTGTTCGACTGGTGAGCACAACCCTGGCTGTGTTGCTGGCCGGTGCTGCGGTGAGTGTGGCAGGGCCGATTGGTTTTTTGGGGCTGATGGTACCCCACGCGGCCCGGGGCCTGGTGGGCCCGGATTATCGTCAAGTGATCCCTTTATCGGCGATTCTAGGTGCGAGTTTAATGCTGCTATCAGATCTGGCGGCGCGCCTGATTGACAAGCCGCTGGAGACGCCTGTGGGAATTCTGATTGCCGGAATTGGAGCGCCGTTCCTGGTGTATGTGGCCCGGCGCATGGCCGTGCGGGATTAATTGCCGAGATACATTACACCCCTTTTGGCCATGCCTGGTTGAAGATAGAACTGCTTTCGGCCGCCCTTTTGAAACAACAGGCGGCCCGCCCGGGGCCGCCTGTGCACCAAGCAAGCCAGGCTGGAGTTGCGCCGCCCGCGTTGCCCGGTTTTTTTGGGCTGGAGGCTAGAACCGCAAAATCCCCTGACCGCCACCCCAGGTGATGGTAAGGGTGCAGCCGGCCAGATCGGGGTTGCTGGTGGTATTCACCGTTCCGCTAAGAGTTGCGTCGTTCTGCCCGCCGTTTTGCAGGATATCCAGCAGGGTTTGCAGGTTGGAGAAGCTCAATGTGGCGCTGAAGTTGGCAACGGTATAACTGCTACCCGACTGGTTTAGGGTAAATTGCACGTTGTTGGCAGTGGCAGAGGCCTGCCGTGGCCCAGATGAAGGGTTGTCGGAGACCGTGAGGCTCAAATTCATCGAGACGTTGACGCTGGCGGGCAGTGGGGAAGGGCAGCTGCTGCCGCTTAGCGAAACCCCCGAGATAGCCAGGTTGTAGTTGAATCCGGTGGGCGTGACCGGAAGATTGAGGGTGGTGTCGTTGAAGGTGGCAGTGACGTTCAGGTTGCCGGTGGCAGCCGAGCTAGGGCCGAGGTTGATGGAGGTTTGCTGTCCCTCGAGCCCAAAAGGGTTTGTGATGGGCGGGCTGCTGACCAGTCCACAACCAGCCAAAGCCAAAGCCAGAACGCCGCCAAGTAGTGCTATACGCTTCATAAATACCCCCCTTTGCTCTTAGGAGCAAGAGAATTGTACACCCCCGCCCGGGGGTCGCTTGGTTAGATTTGACCCAAAGCGGGGTTTTTTGTTGTCTACACGGTCTTAAAGCTTTCGAAAGGTTCCTGGCAGTTGTTGCAGACGTAGATGGCCTTGCACAGGGTGGGGCCGAAGGTGTTCTTGACGGACGTGTTGAGGGAACCACAGCGTGGGCAGGGGGTGGGGGCGGCCTCGAGCTCTATCAAAAAGTCCTGCGCGCCTCTGGGTTTGGGAGGTGCAATCCCATACTGGCGCAGGCGCTCCCTGGCTTCCGGGCTAATCCAGTCGGTGCTCCAGGCCGGCGATAACACGGTTTTAACCTCGACTGGGTCGAAGCCCAGCGAGCGGACGGTTTGTGTTAGCTGTTCGCGGATGAGGTGCAGAGCCGGGCAGCCCGAGAAGGTGGGGGTCATGGTAATGGTGGCTTTGTGGCCTTCAATCTCCACCCCCCGCACAATGCCCATCTCGACCACGTTGATCACCGGGATCTCGGGGTCGGGAATCTGGGCCAGGGCCTTCCAGACTTGCTCGGTACTGGGTAGGGCGGTCATGTTACCAAACCTTGGCTTCAGCGTCCCAGCGGGCAGTGGACTGCATCTCGGCCAGGATGCTCCACAGGTGCTCGGTGTGGTAGGTGCGGGAGGTGGGCTGGTAGCCGGGGTTGATGGGCAGCTTGAGGCCAGCGGCTTGCAGGTGGCGGGTGCTGTGCTCGAGCCAGCGTTCTTTTACAGAGGCCAGGTCGGGCACAATGCCCTCGGCTACCAGCAGTTCTTCGCCGGGGATGGGCACAAAAAGCTGCTGGGCATAGCCCCACTGCATCTCCAGGGCCTGCTGCAAGCGCCGGTTGGACTCCTCGGTGCCCTGGCCCAGCCGTTCTATCCAGGCTCGGGTGTGCTGCAGGTGGAAGCGCTCCTCGCGGATAATCTTCTGCGCGGCATCGGCCAGAGGCTGGTAGGTGCTGTGCCGGGCGGCCTCGAGCCAGAACGCCTCGTAAAGGTCGAACAGGTACTGCCGCAGCATGGTGAAGGCCCAGTCGCCTTTGGGCAGCTCCACCAGCTCGCAGCAACGGTACTGGTTGGCGTCGCGGAAAAAGGCCAGTTGGTCGGGGTCGGAGCCGTCGAGTTGCTGGCGCAGGCCGTACCACAGGGTGGCGTGGCCCAGCTCGTCCTGCACGATGTTGGCCAGGGCAATGTCTTCTTCCAGAATGGGCCCGTGGCCGACCCACTCGCTGTTGCGGTGGGCCAGGATGACCTCGTCGTCGGCCAGCGCGGTTAGCTTGGCGATCAGGGCCTCGCGGACTTCATTCCTCATCTTCCACCCCCCGCCCCCGTTTGTGCTTGCTAATATGAGAACCCACCGTGGCGTAGTACTGCTGCTGCTTGTAGGTTTTATCTTTGGCTGGGGCAAACCAGCTTTCCACCGTCTCCGGGCTGGGGTCGCTCTGGTAGACCTTATCGGCGGGCACCACCCACCAGGCCAGGGCGGTGGTATCGGTGAACCGGGCCTGGGCCTGCTGGAGGGCCTCCTCGGGGCTCGTGGCCTCCACCTCGCCCACATGGTCCACAAAGGTCATGGAGCGCTTGTGGCTGGTTTTGCGGAAAACCAGGTATCGGCAGGCCGTGCCCAGGCCGGTATCGGCTTTGGCGGTTGCCAGGCCCTCGAGAATCTCCTCTCTGGTCCAGGCGTAGATGTCTTCGGCTCGAGCTACCCACATACTCACCGCCTGGGGCCGCCGGGCAAAGACGTTACGGGCGGTCAGGAGGGCGTGTTCGGGGTCGGCGGCGTGCACCGAGCCCACCGCCTGATGGGGTTTGTGGGGGGTGTCCTGCTTGAAGACTTCCCAGCGGGGCCACTGTGTATCCATAGAGCCTCCTCCGCAGCACTACACCGCGACGGCGGTCTTTTGCTTCTTGGCGGCGTAGGCCTCCAGGGCCTCGCGCACCCAGGCCCCCTCGGCATGGGCCCGCCGACGGGCTTCCAGGCGTTCTTTGTTCATGGGGCCGTTGCCCCCCACCACCTGCCAGAACTCGTCCCAGTTGATGGGGCCGTGCAACCAGTTGCCGGTGGCCTCGTCGTAGCGCAGCGCGGGGTCGGGGATGGTGAGGCCCGCTTCCAGGATTTCGGGCGCGTGTTCGTTGATGAACTCCTGGCGCACCTGGTCGTTGGTCTTGGTCTTGATCCCCCAGCGCACCAGAATCTCGGTGTTGGGACTGTCCTTGTCGTGGGGGCCCATCATCATCAGGGCCGGCCACCACCAGCGGTTGATGGCGTCCTGGGCCATCTGGCGCTGCTTGGGTGTGCCCTTGGCGTAGAGGAGCACCATCTCCTTGCCCTGCTTGTGGTGGAAGGTCTCCTCGGCGCAGATGCGCACCATGGCCCGGCTGTAGGGGCCATACGAGCAGGCCGCCAGCATGGTCTGGTTCTTGATGGCGGCCCCGTCCACCAGCCAGCCGATGGTGCCGATGTCGGCCCAGGTCAGGGTGGGGTAGTTGAAGATGGAGGAGTACTTGGCCTTGCCCGAGAGCAGGGCTTCCAGCATGGCCTCGCGCGATATGCCCAGGGTCTCGGCGGCGTGGTAGAGGTACTGGCCGTGGCCGGCTTCGTCCTGCACCTTGGCCACCAGGATCATCTTGCGCTTGAGGGTGGGGGCGCGGGTGATCCAGGCCCCTTCGGGCAGCATCCCCACCACCTCGGAGTGGGCGTGCTGGGAAATCATGCGGATGAGCTGGCGGCGGTACTCCTCGGGCATCCAGTCGCCGGGCTCGATCTTTTCCCCGCGGGCGATGCGGGCCTCAAACTCGCGCAGGCGCTCGTTGTAGTCGGGGTCGCTGGGTACTCCGTACTTGATTGGCATATCTCCTCCCACCTACCAAACTAACGCTCGTTAGTTTTTGCTAGTTTAGCTCGAGGCACCTCAAAAATCAAAGTGATTTGCGCACAGACCCAGAACGGTCGTGATATTGATGGCCTGCTAGGATGACCTCTGGGGATACCAAATGATCCGCTACCCGACGGGACAGGTTGTGCGCATCGAGTTCTGGAAATACCCGGCCCACACCCTGCACTATTGGTGGGAGGCCCGGGTGTGTGAACAGCGCGAAGAAGGGCTGCTTGTGCACATGCCGCTGGGTTTTGAGTTCCACCACGAGAGCAAGCGGCGGGTGCTGCGGGTGAACCACCAGGCCTACGTCGCGTTTTTTGTAGGCCGCTGGTACTCGGGCGGCCCCGACCTGGACGCGGAGGGAAGGGTGCTCGAGTACTACTGGAACATCCAGACGCCCCCGCGCTTCGAGCCCGATCGCATCTGGCAGTACGACCTGGAAATAGATGTCAAGTGCAAGGCCGACCACACCTGCCAGACCTTCGACCTCGAGGAGTTCGCAGCCAAAGCCCCGCTCTACCCGGCTGAATGGGTGGAGCAGGCCCTGCGCGCAGCGCAGCAGGTTGAGGAGCACATGCGGCGGGGTGCTTGGCCGGTGAAGCCTCCGGGGCGGGCGATGGGCTGGCTCGAGCGGCTCTAGCTGCCCTTGACCTGGGGCCTCAAACTCGAGACAATCTACGGATATGCGAGGCCTCTCCAAGCGCGTCAAAACCATGAAGCCGTCCTCCACCGTGGCGGTCAATGCCAAGGCCCTCGAGCTGCGCCGCCAGGGTGTAGACCTGATCGCCATGACCGCGGGCGAGCCCGACTTCGATACCCCGCAATTCATCAAAGACGCCGCCGCCCGGGCCATGGCCGCTGGCAAAACCAAGTACGCCCCACCGGCGGGCATCCCTGAGCTGCGCGAGGCCATCAGCGCCAAGTTCAAACGGGAAAACGGCCTCGAGATTCCCCCCGACCAGACCGTGGTGACCGTGGGTGGTAAACAGGCCCTGTTCAACCTGTTCCAGGCCATCCTCGACCCCGGCGACGAAGTGATTGTAATTGGCCCTTACTGGGTGAGCTACCCCGAGATGGTTCGCTTCGCTGAAGGGGTGCCGGTGGAGGTCAATACCGGCCCCGAATCGGGCTTTATTCCCGACCCCGCCGAAATTGAGCGCAGGATAACGCCCCGTACCAAGGCCATCGTAGTTAATTCCCCCGGCAACCCCACCGGGGCGGTGTACCCCAAAGAGGTGCTGGTGGCCATTGCCGAGCTAGCCAATAAGTACGATTGCTACATCGTCTCCGACGAAATTTACGAGCACCTCATCTACGAGGGCGAACACTTCTCGCCTGCCCACGTGGCCCCCGACCGCACCATCACCGTCAACGGTGCGGCCAAAGCCTACGCCATGACCGGCTGGCGCATCGGCTACGCCGGAGGCCCCAAAGACGTCATCAAGGGCATCATTGATGTCTCCAGCCAGTCCACCACCAGCCCCGACACCATCGCCCAGTGGGCCATGGTGGAGGCCCTGAACAACGTGGAGGAAGCGCAAAAGTTCATCTCTATGGCCCGTGAAGCCTACCGGGCCCGCCGCGGCATCATTGTGGACGGCCTGAACGCGCTGGGCTTGCCCACCCCCAAGGTGAGCGGGGCTTTTTATGTTCTCTCGGATGTCTCCAAAATCGACCCCGACGAGAACAGGGCAGCCCTCAAGCTGCTGGATGAGGCCCGGGTGGCGGTCGTGCCAGGCACCGACTTCGCCGCACCGCACCATGTGCGCTTCAGCTACGCCACCAGCGAGGAGAATATCCGCAAGGCCCTCGAGCGCATCGCCTCCATTCTGTAGTTCCAGGAGACCGCCCAGTCCATTCGGTTGCTGTTGACCTCGATACCAGACGCGCTGGGCCCGCGTCTCGATATACCGTGCAGGTGCAGGCGTGTGCGGTTGAGGTGTCTTGTATTAAGACCAAAAGGGGGTTTTGTAACGCCTACGTAACGACAGGGCGTTTAGCATAGGTGCACGGTGTAAGCCGGTAGCACCGAATTGCCTCTTTGGTGGCTTGCTCGCGAAAGCACACCGGGAGAAATGGAGGGTGTATGACCAAGGAAGCCCTACAAGCGCTGCTCGAGCGGCACACCCCTGGCCTGATGGCCCTACCCAACGTGGTGGGGGTGGGGTGGGGGCAGGAGCAGGGCCGGGAGGTGGTGGTGGTGCTGGTAAGCCGCAAGCTGCCGCTCGAGGCTTTGCAACCACACGAGCGGGTGCCCAGTTACCTCGAGGGGGTGCCGGTGCGGGTGCGCGAAGCAGGCGCGCTCGAGGCTCACAAGTAGGGCGTCCTGGTTCAGGGTCATCGGCTTTAGGTCTGGATTATTGGCATCTTGAATTTACCGAGTACTACCTAAATGTAGGGGGTAGGTATGGCGATTAATGAAGCCAAAGCCATGCTTTCGGCCAGCGCCCAGGCCGAAGCGGAGAAGGCTAAGCTGGCTGTACAGGACGATTTTCTGGCGCCCGAGGCCATGCGTTCGAACGTGCGTGGGATGGGGGTGGGTGTCAAGTGGAAGAACGGCGAGCCGACCGGTGAGCCGGCTTTGGTGGTGCTGGTCAGCCAAAAACTCGAGCGCAGCCAGCTCAGCCGGGCTGATCTGATTCCAGCCAAGCTGGGGGATATGCAGACCGATGTGCTGGCTATTGGGGAGGTGTTCGCAGGGAACGCCGAAGAACCCGGTATACAGACCCTGACCCGGCGCGTACGGCCTGTGGAGGGCGGCTATAGCGTGGGCCACTTTAAGATTACTGCCGGTACGATGGCCACGGCGGCGTACGATTTTCTGCCCGGGGCTAGCGTGAGCCCGCCCGCGCACGGCCTGGGTATTCCACCGCGCTTTTACATTCTCAGCAACAACCATGTGCTGGCCAACTCCAACGATGCCAGGCCGGGCGACCCAATCCTGCAGCCAGGGGTCTTCGATGGGGGGGGTCTACCGGCGGATCTCATCGCCCGCCTGAGCCGCTTTGTTCCCATCACCTTCGAGCCCCCGGTGCCACGGGGCCTGCATCGCAACCTGGTCGATGCAGCCATTGCCGAGGGACAGTTCCACGACCTTGACCGGGAGATTTACTGGAATGGCTACGTGCAGGGCTGGCAGCCCCGTTCCAAGACCTTGGTGGGGCAGCGGGTCAAGAAGACCGGCCGTACCACCAACCTGACCACCGGCCGCATTACGGTGCTGGGGGCTACGGTGGACGTCAACTACGGCGCCGGACGGGTCGCGCGGTTTATTGACCAGATCGTGACCACCAATATCTCGGCGCCGGGCGACTCGGGTTCGCTGGTGCTAAGTGAACGCGGTAACCTGGCCCTCGGGCTGCTGTTTGCCGGTTCTTCGGTGGCCACCATCGTCAACCATTTCGAGCATGTGCGCGCCTTGCTGCGCATAGAAGTAGCCGAAGGCATCGGTTGATTTTTGACAGAAAGGGCTCCAGCGTAAGCTTACGCTGGAGCTTCGTTCGGCCCCGATTGTGGTTGAATCTTTATTTTCGTGCAATCCAGGTGCGAAAGATACTGCCGGTATCTTCGCCGTAGCCGCTCAGGGCCAGTCCTACCCGTCGAATCTGCAAGCGGTCGGCACCTGGGTAGATGTCGCGAAGGGCCCGATACAGCACGGGTTCATCGTCGAGGTAGACCTGAAACTGCCCCCCGTCGCAGACCACCCGAAGTCTTACGGGCACGCCGTAATAGAGCCTGCCGGTCACCTGCGTCCAGACTTTGCTGTGGGGATCTTCGTAGCCGGCAAAGCGCAGCAGCCCCACCACCGCTTGTTCGGTTTCGTCGAGGGACAAGGCCACCAGCAGGTGGTGCTGGGCGTCCTGCCAGAAGCAGACCCCAGCCCGGCTCTGCGCTTGCCGTTTTCTATTTTTTTCGGGGGGCAGAATTTCGCATTCCAGGTCGGCAAAGTTGGGGTGATTCCAGGGGATGGTGTAGACGGTGCGCTCGAGGCCCGCAGCTTCGATGGTTAGGCCGCCCTCGGCGGGCATCAAGGTGCCGGGCCCCATGGTGGGCTCCCAGGTGATCAATAGGTTTTCGGCAGCCTGGTTGAGGTAGGGTGCAAAGACGGTTTGCTGGCCTTTTGCCTGCCATGGCTGGCCCAGCTCCAGTGTGGGGGGCAGCGTTATTTCTCTGGGGTGCACCTCGAGGTCGGCGGCCTGTCCTTTCAAACCAACCCCGGTTTCCTGGCCTAGACGGGGCTCGAGCACAGGTTTTTCACTGAAGAGCGGGCTGCCGTCCAGGGTGATGTTCAGGGCCTGACCGTCATCCAGCACCTGCACCCAGTGGGGATCCTGGGTGGGGTAGGGGTGGGGTTCTCTGGCCAGCACATACAGCTTGCCCCCATACCGCAGGTGCAGCCGAACCTCCTGAGGGCTTAGCTCGAGGGCCAGGTAGTGATCCGGGTCACGGTAGCGCCAGATGAGACTGGCCGGTGCTGTAAGCCGTACATGGAACAGCCCCCCCGGTTCCTTGGGATCTAGCAGCCTGCCCGGCCCTTCTAGCTGCCAGACCCCTCCCAGGGCGGCCTTGCGCCCAAGCTGGGGCTGTGGGTCTACAATTAGGGCCGTGCCGTACCCCTGCCATTCGGGCACGTGCACCACCCGCACCCCATACACCCGGGTATCGGCCTGCGCCCCATTTTCTCCCAGGATGGACTGGTAAATTCCAGCGTACAGCGCTGACGGGCCCAGATCGTAGGGGTCTATAGCCAGCGGGCGTAGCCTGGGTAGTGCGGGTAGGTGTCGGTTACCCGTGATGGAACCGGCGTAAAAGATGACCCCTTTCTCGCGGAGCACCGAGAGAAAATAGATGGGAATGTTTGGTATGTCCAAAAGCAGGTGATGCAGTCCTTGTACCGTGGCCGCACATAGCCTGCCGTTGGCGGTGGGATGGCCTTGCATCACGAAGGCCTGGCCGGTCTCGAGGGGCTGTATGGGTACGGGGTGGTCAAACCAGCCCACCGCCAGATTCTCTTGCAGCAGCGTCGATGAAAAATGCGTCTTGAAGGGGCTTTTGAGGTTGGGGCAGGGCCGTCCTCTGGAGGAGCGATGTGGAGTCCCGGCGTGCTGGGGGAAGGTTTGGGAGTTGTTGTGCCCGTTGAGCATGAAAACCCCAAAGGCCAGGCCAGCCTGCCGCACGAAAGGCCCGTAGGCGATGCCCTGCCGGCCCCAGCCAGGGGTGTCCAGTGGTGCGAAGCGCAGAGCGCCCGACTCCACCGAGATTCTGGCCTCGGCATCTACCCCCAGCCGGATGACCCCGCAGTCGCTGGCGCTACCGACCACTTCGCCATACAACACGTCTTTTGTAAAGCGGTCTTGAATCTGGTGGAGCGAAGACTTGAGGCTTTTCATTTGCAGACCACGCGGCTATCTAAACTGTATCTAACTGCCCATAACACCTACGTGAAGCCTGGGGAACACTGCCCTTAACCACAAGCAATTTCCGACGTTACTTGCATACCCAGGGCATTCTGGTACGAAACGATGTGATAACGCAGGCAGATAACGAAAGGCTGCGGATTACCCCGCCCTCGTGTAGGCTTAGGCCATGCGGCTCAGGATGAAATTCTGGCTTGAGTCCGATTCGGGTAGCTTTATGCTGGGCCCGGGCACCTTACGATTACTGCAGGCGGTGGCTGAGCAAGGCAGCCTCAAGGCTGGGGCCAAAGCGGTTGGGCTAAGCTACCGCACGGCATGGGATCGCCTTAGGCAAGCGGAGACCGGCTTGGGGTTTGCTTTGCTCGAGCGCTTCTCGGGCGGTGAAGGGGGTGGGGGCAGCGCCCTCACGGCAGAGGCGTTGGAACTGCTTGAGCGATACCAGCGGTTTGTTACAGGCGTTCAGCCGATGCTTGAGGCGCGCTTCCAGGAAGCATTTGAAGGCTGGAGAGGCGCATAGCGTGTAATGCAAAGTGTAAACTAAATACGTGACATATGACCGTTTTTATGTGAACAATATTCACATTAGTCACAGTAACTTGCGGTATGTTGATTAAAAATGCGTCATATGTTATGATAAATCTGCCAGACGCTTCATGTAGCTCCCCGGTTGCCAGCCGGGGATCCTCCTTTTAAACCAGGCCTGCTTACGAACGACTGGTATTGTTTTGCTTGAACCCTTCACCGCCATGCACATCGGTAGCATCGTTTAGGCTTGTCAAAGTGAGCGGTACTGCCGAATGAAAAGCCTGGGAACGAGGTTCCCAGACCCCATCCGCGCCCAGGTTCTCGGGGTGGTACGGAGCCTGCGGTTTATCGGTCAGGCTGCATAATGAGGGATTTCAGAATGTTGGGGTAGGGGGCGGCCACCACGAGCCTGCCGCCCCCTTGAAGATAGGCCTCGAGCGCCGCGGGGAGCTCGTCGGGTAGGTAGCCCAGCAGCAGATAGTCAGGCCGGGCTTCCAGCAGCTTTTTTGCTGCGTGGATGGGGATATGCACCCCGGCCAGAAAGCGCCCGTGCGTGCTCGTATCCTCATCAACTACAAAATCGATAACCTCACGACCCAGTCCCACGTAGTTGAGCAGGGTCATGCAGTAGGAGTTGGCTCCAAAAGCCGCCACCCTTTGGCCGCGCGCGCGCAACTCGGTGAGCAGGGCGACCAGGGCTTCGCGTACCGCAGCGACGTGAGAGGCAAACTCCAGGTAATAGGTTGAATCGGTCAGACCAAGCTGCTGTTCTTTTTCCAGGTACCGGTCTACCAGGGTTTCGGTTGGTTGGTTTTTGCCCAGGAAATATCGCAGGTAGCCTGCGGCTAGCTCTTCGAGCGCCAGAAGCCGCAAGCCGTGGCGGCTGGCGAGCTGGTGGAGGGCATGTACCGAGAAGTAGTGGAGCCGGTGGTGTGCAAAATGCCCAAACTGCCGGGCCTCGAGCAGCGCGCGCACGTAGGACAGTTCCAGCACGGCCACGCCCCCCGGATCGAGCAGGGCGGCCAGACCTTCGATCAAGCCGTTAAGGTCGCTGCTGTGGGCGGGTAGCTGGTTGGCCAGGATTACCTCCGCCTGGATACCTTCGTCGAGCAGGGCTTTAGCGTAGCTGCGATTGAAGGCCTCCTCGCGGATGTGGATACCTTTGCCGGAGGCAGCCCGGGCCTGCCCGGGATGGGGCTCGAGGTAAAGCACGCTGGCCCCTTCCTCCACGAACTGATGCAACAGGGCTGGATGGCTGCCTTCAAGGGCTACCACCACCGTTCGTGGGCCGATCCGGTGACTGTTTGGAAGCCCTTCGAGCAAGCCTTCCGCCCAGGGTAGGGGAGCCGGCCGGGGGCTCTCGAGGGTGTCGCCGGCAAGCTGCACCAGGCTGCAACGCCGACAAAAGGCGACCTCGAGGCTGCCGCGTTCTTCGGGGGTGGTCAGTTGGTCGCTGCTCAGGATGCTCGAGAGTGGAATTCTTCCCAGGCTTAAAAAATTCATCAGCTCACCTGAACCACACGAGCGGCAGGCCTTGAGTTTTTTCATACCAATCCCCTGGGTTGCATATACGGCTGTTTGATGAAAAGGGTACGTATTCGGCCGTAATCGGGCCGTTATCGGCGCTGGCTTGCTTTGGTTGCAGATTGCGTGGCTTCGTTAAGGGCGATTGTGGCGGTTATGACTGGCACAACGTGCCCGTAACGGGCCGTTTAACGAAGCGGGCCCCACCCCCTAAAGCAGGAAGGTTTTGAGGGCCTGTAGGGTTGGGCCGATGGCCTGCACCTGGGTGGGGCGGCTGTAGAGCGCTTGCAGCGCTGGCTCGCGGGGGGGTTCCTGGCCCAGGGCTTTCAGCACCACATCGGGAAACTTGGCTGGATGGGCGCAGGCCAGGCTGATAATGGGGGTGGGGTCGGCAGTCTGCTGGCGGTAGCGGGCCTGGGCCTCCAGGCCGACGGCAGTGTGCGGACAGGCCACGTAGCTGTAGGTCTCGTGGGTTTTTTGCATGCGCTCGAGGGTGGCCTCATTCGTCACCGTAGTACCCCAGATCCAGGCCCGCAGCTTTTCTGCCCCTAGCAGGGTGTACAGGCGCTCAAAGTTGCTGGGGGCGCCCACGTCCATGGCATTAGAGAGGGTGGCGATGGTGGGGTGGAACTGGTAGGCTTCGGCCTTGCCTTGCAGAAAGTCGGGGAAGAAGTGGTTGTCGTTATGGGCAGCGATGAAGCGGTGGACAGGCTGCCCCATCAGCGCGGCCAGGAGGCCGGCCATCAGGTTGCCCAGGTTGCCGCTGGGGACGCAGAAATTCACCTCTGTGATCTGGGTGTGGCGGTGAAGCTGTGCGACGGCCCACAGGTAGTAGAGGGCCTGGGGGAGCAGGCGCCCAATGTTGATGGAGTTAGCGCTGCTCAGGGGTAGGTGGGCCAGTTCGGGGTCTACGAAGGCCTCCTTGACCATGCGCTGGCAGTCGTCGAAGGTGCCCTCCACCGCGAAGCTGCGTACGCCCGGGCGCTGGGTGATGAGCTGGCGCTCCTGCACCTCGCTTACCTTGCCTTTAGGGTAGAGCAAGACCACCTCGATGTTTTCCTGCCCGGCAAAGCCATCGGCCACGGCGCTGCCGGTGTCGCCCGAGGTGGCTACCAGGATGATGCGGCGCTCACCGCGCTTGCGCAGAAAATACTGCATCAGGCGGGCCATGGTGCGGGCCCCAAAATCTTTGAAGGAAAGGGTGGGGCCGTGGAAGAGCTCGAGGACGTACAGGTCGTCCGATAGCTTTACCAGCGGACAGGGGAAGTTCAGGGCATCGTGGACGATGGCTTCCAGGTCGGAGACAGGAATATCCCCCTTGAGCCATTCTCCCAGAACCGCCACGCCCACCTCGGCAAGGGAGCGGGCGCCCAACCAGGCCTCCGGTGCAATGTGGGGAATGCGGTCGGGGATGTACAGCCCCCCATCGGGGGCCAGCCCTTTGAGCAAGGCTTCCTCGAAAGTTACCAGTTTTTTATGGGGATCGCGGGTGCTGTGGTAGCGAACCATGATGGGTATTTATGATAAAGCCCTATGCTCCTTCGAACCGCTCAACCGCCCCTGGGGGGTTTGGGCCTGGGTGAATGGGGCATGTATTTCCTGGCTTTCGCACAAAACCTCTTTTACGAACATACGGGTGTGCATGGGTAGCTCCGGTGATCAAACACCAACCAAGGCCTCACACCTCCTCGAGCTGCTCCACGGCTTGCTGGGGTAGGGGGGTCGCGCTGGGAATGGGCAGGTGGCCGGGCGTACCGAGCAGAACCCGGTACAGGTCACCCAGCACGGCGCTGGCCGTCACACCCCCGCCGGCCCCGGCCCCGGCAAAGACCAACTGCCCGACCGGCTCGCCCCGGTAGACCATGGCGTTGCGCCCACTGCCCATGGTGACCAGCGGGTGCGACGCGGGCAGGCGCACCGGGCGTACCGCCGCCACCCATTCGCCGTTTTCGGGGTAGAGGCTGGCCACCAGCTTGATGGCGTAGCCTTCGGCCCGGGCTTGCCGGAGCAGCTCCGGGGTGAGGTGCTGGATGCCTCGAGTGCGCCGCAAGACCTTTTCCCAGGAGAGCCCAGGGTCTACCGTGAGCCGCCCCAGCACGCAAATCTTGTGGGCTGAGTCAATGCCGCCCACGTCCAGGTTGGGGTCGGCCTCGAGGTAGCCCAGGTCGCCCGCTTCCTTGAAGGCCTGTTCGTAGCTAGCGCCTTCTTCCATGCGCCGGATGAGGTAGCTGCAGGTGCCGTTGACAATGCCGTGCATCTCCAGGGTCTGGTTGCCCCACAGGCTTTGCAAGGCCCCGATGATGGGTGTTCCGGCCATCACGCTGGCCTCGTAATGCAGGTCGCCCTGCTCGGCGTATTCGCGCAGCTCGTCCCAGCGCTCGGCCAGCAGGGCTTTGTTGGCCGTGACCACCGGCAGGCCCATCTCCAGGGCCTGCAAGACCAGGTCGCCGGCGGTGGTGGTGCCCCCGGCCACCTCCACCAGCACGTCCACATCGTCAAGAAAACCTTTGGGGTTGTTGGTCAGGAGCCTCGAGGGAATGCCAGGGCGGCTTTTCTCTATATCGCGCACCAGCACTCGAGCCAGCTCGACCTTGACGCCCAGCGCACTAAAGCGGGCTTGGTGCGCGGGCAAAAGCTGTGCAAAAGCGCTCCCGACTGTTCCGCCCCCCATCAGGGCCACACGCACGGTTTCCATAGGGGTAAGCCTACCGCTACTGGCTTTGTTGTGAAAGAGGCGCGCCTATGACAATAAATCAGCCCGCATCAATCAGAATGATGTGAACGGGCACGGCGGGAAAGTGTCGTTTTAGCCGCTCGATATCGTAGATGAGCTGCTCACCGTAAGCCACGCCCGAGGACATTTCCTTGTGCAGCGCATAAGCCGGTACAATTTCGACCCCCACATCGGCCCTGGTTTCGTTGAAGAAGTACTGAAACTTAGCCATGTCGTAGAACATAAATGCGTATTTCCCAAACTGAGCCTCGACGAGAACCCGTTCTTTGAAGAAATCTATCTGCTTGTAGGCTCCGCGAACCACCGGCTCCTCCTGGCCTGGCAGCCGAATGTCGTAGTAGTCCCTGAGTTCGTGAAAACCTCGCTTGTGGAAGGCCTCCTTCAGGCGTTGGTTTATGATTTTGGGTGCGTAGAGTTCTTTACCCAGTTTGGTTTTTTCTTTACTTTTTTTGCCCCGAACAGCACTTACTTCTTTGATAACGGCATAGATTTCTTCCAGCACTGTTGGAAAACGCACCTGGAGAATCTCTCGACCGCCTAAATGGGAGTACTCATAGACGATTCTCATTTGGGTTCTACCAGTAAGGGAGGGTTCCAGATGGCTTGTAGGTCAACGGCACGAGGGGGAATGTAAGCGCCTTTACCGGAAGGGTCATATACTTCGCGCTCCATGGGCCTCACCCGCAGACGGCCTTCCCAGGCTTCGCGAAGGCGTTGCTGAGCAATTTCAACATAATCGGGGATTATCTCGGCCATAGCCCCCCGCCTTCTGTGCATCAAAGCAGCAATGAGGGTGGTTCCCGATCCACCGAACGGATCCAAAACCCAGTCGTCCTCTTCTGTTAAGGCTAGGACAAAACGCTCCACCAGCTCCACGGGGTACTGCGCAGGGTGGCCGGTTTTTTCTACGTGATTGGCCTTAACATTGGGAAATACCCACACGTCACCGGGATTTTTGCCCAAGGGGTTGCCTGAAAGCTCACCCTTTTTGGGGCCCTTGAAATGTTTTTTGTTGGGATATTTCTGCGGAACCCGTACACTGTCCAGATTAAAGGTGTACTCGTCAGTTTTGGTGAACCACAAAGCCACCTCGTAGCGCCCGGAAAAACGGCGCTTTGCATGAAGCCCATGCTCAAACGCCCATACAATGCGATTGCGAAGCTTTAATCCCAAATTGGTAAAGATAGGGAAAAGAAGCATATCAAGCGGGAGGATTTCACCGTTATCCACGTAATTCCCAACCTGCCACACCAGACTGCCGGTTGGCTTGAGCACGCGGACAGATTCCTTGACAACGCCCTCTTGCCAGGCCAGATAAGCATCCAAGGCTTTACGGCTTTCGTAGGGCTTTCCAATGTTGTAGGGTGGCGAGGTGATCACCAAAGAGATACTGGCATCTGGGATTTGTTTGAGTAACTCTGTGCAGTCACCAGGATAGATAACCACGTATGCTTCTGAATCAAACCTGTTTTTGATGCTCAGTTCTGTCATAGCCCTACTAATCATACCTTGGTTTCCATCGGCAGATTGCTCAGCGCCTTTAGCACGGCCTGGGCGCTGCGCTTATCGAAGCCCGGCAGTTTGGCCAGCTCCTCCACGCTCATGGCTTTGAGCTCTTCCAGGGTCGAGAAGTGGTTCATCAGGGCCAGCTTACGGGCCGGGCCGATGCCCTTAATATCGTCGAAGATGCTCTTGAGGGCTTTCTGGTTGCGCAGCTTGCGGTGGAACTCGAGGCCGTTGCGGTGGGTCTCGTCGCGCTGGTAGATGAGCAGTTGCAGCGCAGGATGATTCAGGGGCAGGGCGATGGTTTTTCCGTCGGGCAAGACCAGGGTTTCTTCACGCTTGGCCAGCCCCACCAGCGGAATCTCCAGCCCGGCCTGCTGCAGGGCTTTTTGCGCGGCCCGCACCTGGCCCAGCCCACCGTCAATCAGAATCAGGTCAGGGATGGGCATCTGTTCGGCCAGGCTGCCGGTGAAGCGCCGGAGGATGGTCTGCTCCATCGAGAAAAAGTCGTCGGGCTGGCCCTTCAGGCCCCTAATTTTGATGCGGCGGTACTCGGCTTTCTTGGGGCGGCCCCCTTCAAAGACCGTGATGGAACCCACCACGCTTTCGCCCAACAGGTTGGAAATGTCGTAGCCCTCGATGCGATAGGGGCGGCGGGTGAGCCCCAGCACCTCCATCAGCCCCTTGAGGCCGGGGTGGTCGCCCTTGCGCTCCATCAGCTTGAGTTCGGTCTGCAAGGCAGTCTGGGCGTTGTGCTGGGCTAGCTCGATCAGGCGGGTTTTTTCGCCGCGCTGGGGGACGCGCACCTCCACTTTGCGCCCTTTGGAGCTCAGGAATGCCGAGAAAGCCTCCTGAGCTTCCAGCTCGAAGGGGAGCAGCACCAGCGGCGGCAGGGGGGTGGCCTCGAGGTAGTAGTCGCGCAGGAAGGCTTCCAGCAACTCGGCGTCGCTGGCCTCCTTAACCCCCTCCACAAAGCGGCTGATGCGCCCCAGCATCTGGCCCCCGCGCACCTGGTAGTGCTGGATCAGGGCGTAGTCGCCCGCCCGGGCAAAGCCCAGGAAGTCCAGGTCGCCCAGCTCGGGGTCGTAGGCTTGCTGGCTGGTACCAAAAAAGCTGCGCACCGCACTGATCTGGTCGCGGATTTCTGCAGCCCGTTCGAAGTCCTGGTTTCTGGCCGCCTGGCGCATCTGCTGCTCGAGGCTCTCGTAGAGGACCTCAATTTTGCCGTCCAGCAGGTTTTCCACCTGCCGCACGGTCATTTGATACTGCGCTGGGTCGGCCTGGCCCACACAGGGCGCCAGGCAGCGGCCCATGGCGTGGTTCAGGCAGGGGTAGCGCCTTTTCTTGAAGGGGAAGCCGGAGTTTTTGCGTAAGGGGAAGAAGCGATCCACCAGGCGCTTGATCCGCCGCACCGCCGACGCATCGGGGAAGGGCCCCCAGTAGCGGGCCCCGTCGTCCTGCACCCGGCGCACCACCATCAGCATGGGCCACTCCTCCTGGGTGAGCTTGAGGAAGGGGTAGTGCTTATCGTCCTTCATCAGGACGTTGTAGTGGGGGCGGTGGTGCTTGATGAGGTTGGCCTCGAGCAAAAGCGCCTCCACCTCGTCGCGCACCACGATAAAGTCGAGCTGGGTGGCCTCCTGGCAGATGCGCAGGCCCTTACCCTCGGCGTGGAAATAGCTGGTCACGCGGGCCTTTAGGTTTTTGGCTTTGCCCACATAAACGATGCGCTCACCGGTTTTCCAAAGGTACACGCCCGGCGTTTCGGGGAGTGGGGGGAGGTCTTCGAGCCGCATCTGAGCCCTATCCTAGTACAGCCCTCCGGGCTTTGTGTGACCTGACTCTGGAGCTGGGCTGTAAGAAAATGCCGGTGTTTTTTAGACTTTATGCCCCCAAACCGCTAAACTAAGGGCCATGAGTGCTGCGCACGACCACAAACACGAGGAAATGCTCTACCGGGCCTGGGTGCAGGTTATCGAGTGGATGAAGGAATACGCTGCCGAAAAAGGCGTGCAGTTCAGCAAGGAATCCGACTTCCCCGACTTCATCTACCGCATGGAGCGCCCCTACCAACTACCCACCACCATGATGGCGGTTTCGTTGTCGGACGAACGAGGGGAACCCTTCTTTTTCGCCTCGGTCTCGCCCCGCCATGCCAAGCTCAAGCACGTGGCCTTCCGGGTGCCGGGCGGGCACGTGCACTACCACGCCCACTGGGAAGAAGGCCAGGGGTTGGTGCTCGAGGGCAAGTTTCCCCTAACCAAAGAGAAGCTCTACCAGATGGCCGACCGGGCTCGAGCTGCTCTGGTGCGGGCATAGCCAGGGCCTGCTTTAGGGCACCTGGCCAGGGTTAATTGGCGCAGGCCTGGCTTCTTTCCAGACGGCCCTGAGCCTACGCCAAACGGTAAACCCCAGCAGGGAGGTAGTCCCTGCGGCGGTGACCCCGATAACCAGCGGGCTGACCCCCTGCACCTGCATGGCAATCAGATTGCACAGCAGGGTCACCACCCACAAGGTGACAGTGGTGCGGCGCTGTGAGAAGCCCTGGGCCAGCAGTCGGTGATGGATATGGTCCTTGCCTGGGGTGGATAGAGGGTTTTGCTGTCTGAGCAGTCGGCGAACAAAGACCTGGGTGGTATCCAGGATGGGCAGCAGCAAAAAAAGCGCGGTGGGAACCAGCGAGAATACCGTGGTAACTTTGAGACTGCCCAGCAGGGCCGTGGCAGCCAGGACGTAGCCGAAGAAGTAAGCTCCGGCATCGCCCATGATGATCTTAGAGGGATAGAAGTTGTGCCGCAAAAAGCCCAGCGCGGCCCCTGCGAGTGCAGCCAGCACCAGTGTGGCCGCAGCCCACTGGGGGTTCTGGGCTGATACTGCCAGCAGGCTCATAGCGGTAATAAAGGCGATGCCGCCAGCCAGCCCGTCTATGCCGTCCATCAGATTAACTGCGTTGGTGACGCCGATGACCCATACCACTGTTAGCATCACGCCCCAGAAGGGGTCGAGCGCAGTGCCGAAAGCGGCGTGAAAGCGGATATCCACTGCGACCAGCAGTAAAGCGGCGAGCAATTGCACCAAAAGCCTAAACAGTGGTGGCAGGCCGAACTGGTCATCCACAAAGCCCACCAGCACCAGGATGGCCCCACCCAGCAAAATAGCCAGTACCTGAACCTGTACTTCCTGAATCAGTATGGGGCGTAAGGTGGTGGCTACAATCAAAGCAGCGACCACACCTGAAAAGATAGCCAGACCGCCCGCGTTGGGTAGGGGTTCTTTGTTCAGGCGACGGGCATTGGGCTGGTCGGCCCAGCCCACCTTGAGGGCAAACTGCCGCACCCTGGGCATGAACCGCCAGGTGACCACCCAGGCCACCACAAAGGTAAAAATCACGATTAGCCAGCCCGAACCGCTTGGGTTGGCAATGCCAATGGATTTCAGAAACTCGATCATCCCAATTGACCCAGCCTACCGCGAATGGGTGAGGAATGTAACTGCTTTACTTGGTTCCGTAAATTCGGTCGCCGGCGTCGCCCAGGCCAGGCACGATGTAGCCGTGGTCGTTGAGGTGGCTGTCTACGGCGGCAACCACAATCTCGACGTCGGGATGGGCCTCCTGTACCCGCTTGATCCCCTCCGGGGCAGCGATGATGCTCATCAGTTTGATGTGGTGGGCTCCTTTGGCTTTCAGGATTGAAAGGGCGTGCACGGCGCTGCCTGCGGTGGCCAGCATGGGGTCGGTGAGGAAGACCCGCCGCTCGGCAATGTCGGAGGGTAGCTTGCAGTAGTATTCCACCGGCTGCAAGGTGTTGGGATCGCGGTAGAGGCCGATGTGGCCCACTTTGGCCGCGGGAACCAGCTTGAGAATGCCATCCACCATAATGAGGCCGGCCCGCAAAATGGCCACCACAGCCAGTTTTTTACCTGAAAGCATATGGGCGGTCATGGTGGTGAGGGGGGTTTCGATGGTGACCGGGTCGAGCTCGAGGTCGCGCATGGCCTCGTAGGCCATGAGCATGGTGACCTCTTCCATGAGTTCGCGGAACTCTTTGTTACCGGTGTTCTTATCGCGAATGATGGCCAGCTTGTGCTGTACCAGGGGGTGGTCTACCACGGTCAGTTTCATGCTCAGTGAATCGTAACACCGCGGTGAGGGTGGGGGCAAATCATATCAGGCCAGCTCTGGGCTGAACTCCTGGTAGAACCGCAGGGCTTTGGGCAGCTTGTCGGCAACCGCGGCCTCGAAGCCGTTGGGCTCTTTGGTGCGGAACCAGTGCATGTCGTGGAGGTAGGTGAGCGGAACCCAGAAGCGCAGACGGCGCCACAGGGCCTGGGGCTGGGGGTAGCACGACACCATATACCGCAAGGCGGCCAGGGCCTGCGCCTCCCCCAGCATCACCAGGGTTCCGGTGGTCAGAATAGCCAGATCGCGGGCGGGGTCGTCGGGCTGGGCGCGTATCCAGTCCACCACCAGGGCCTCCGGCACCCCCTGGGCCTCGGGGTGCTTGAGGAGAATGTTGCCGGCGTGGGGGTCGCGGTGGCAGAAGGCCTGGGGGGTTCCGGCCACTTCTTCGATATGCGCCCAAAGCCAGCCGACCAACTGCCGGGCCTGGGGCAGGTCGTGCAGGGTGCTGCCAAACTGCTGGAGGCGGTCTTGCAGGCGGGTGCGGCTGACCACCCCGGGTTCTGGGATGGCATGGAGACGCACGAAAAACCGGGCCAGCTCCTCCAGGGCGGCCTGGTGGAAACGCTCGGGGGTGAAGTTGGCCCCTGGATAGCGTCGGGTGACCAGGATGCCGTATTGGTTCAGGTTGTAGGTCTCCACCACCCAGTCACCCAGCCCGGCCTTGGTCATGTTGAGCGCCTCGAGCCGCGCGGCGTAGATGCCGCCGGGCTGGGAGGTGGGGGGGTACACCTTGAACACCAGCCCATCCCCGGCGAAGGTGCGGGCCTCGGCGCCCCCGGCCAAGGGGGTCAGGTGCATCTGGTAGCGGGCCTCGAGGGCCGGTAGCATCTCCACCTTGCACAGGATACCCGCACCAGGTCAGTCCGAGGCAACCTGTGGGGGCGGAACCGAAGGCTCGGCTGTGGGTGGGGGTGTGTGGGCCAGGGTTTTGGGCCAGGGAAAGCGGGACATCCAGAGGGCTGCCGAGAGGGTAAGCAGACCCATAACAGCCACGCCAAAGCGGGCCCCCAGGGTGTCGATCAGCAGCCCTGAAATGTAGGCTCCCAGCGGGCCGGAGCCCAACAAAACCATCGAGTAGACCGACATCACCCGGCCCCGGATGCGGTCGGGGGCCAGGAGCTGCACGGTGGTGTTGGAGTTGATCAGGGTGGTGATCATGCCCAGACCCGCCAGGCCGAAAATAAAGGCCACCCAGGCCGGGGGGAGCGGCAGGGCCAGGCCCATCAGGGCCAGGCCCAGCAAGCCGCTGCCCAGCACAGCCCGCAGGGGGCGGGCTCTGGAAGCCAGGGCCTGGATAAGGGCCGCCACAATGGAGCCGAGCCCCACCGCCGACATCAGGAAGCCGAAGCCCTGGGCATCGAGCTTGAGCTCGAGCCGTGCGTAGGCTGGCACGATGGTCTGGAAGTTCATACCCAGGAGGCTGGTCAGGCCTACCAGCACCACCACCTGCCGCACCAAAGGATGCCCCCATACAAAATGCATGCCCTCGAGGGCCTCCCGCAAGACCCCATCGCGCTTGGCCTCTACTTTGGGATTGGGTGCACCGAACAACACTACGATGAGCGGCAAAAAGGAGAGGGCATTGGCTAGATAACTCCAGGAGAGGCCAAAACCCGCAATCAGCAACCCCGCCAGGGCCGGGCCCACGAGCCTCGAGGTGTTGAAGCCGAACGAGTTGAGGGCAATCGCGCCCGGATAGCGCTCTTTGCCGGCCAGCTCCACCGTGAAGGCCTGCCGCACCGGTAGGTCGGCGGCGTTGAACATGCCGTACAGGAAAGCAAACACCAGCACGTGCTCGTAGCGCACCCAGCCGCCGGCGATGAGCACAAACATGCTTAAGGCCAGCAGGGCCATGCCGCCCTGGGTGATGAAAAGCAGGTTGCGGCGGCTGTAGCGGTCGGAGAGCACGCCCGCGGGTATGGAGAACAACAGCGAGGGCAGAAACTGCAAGGCCACCACCAGACCCAGCCGTTCGGCGCTGCTGGTGAGCTCGAGCACCAGCCAGCCCTGGGTGGCGGCCTGCATCCAGGTGCCCAGTTGGGAGAGAAACAGTGCGATCCAGTAGGTACGGTATCTGGGGTCACGCAACAAGGCTAATGCAAGCACCCGCCCATCATACTCCTAAACTGACCCGTGGGTCAGTTTTCGCTCTGGATATTTTTCAATGCCTCCCGGGGTGATGCCAGACGGTGATTCGTCCCATAAAGCGGATGTTGCCTGTGTCTCTTGACTTGCTGGGCGCACAATGTAAACTGTCCACAGCCGGAAGCAAAACCCGTGGTCGCATCGGCCTGTACTGGGTTTGGGTGCGACCCAGCGCTTGCTCCCGAGCCGGTTTCAGGAGGTTCTTGAATGAAGTTTTGGAAACTAACCATCGTCGCCTTGGCGTTGCTGGCGGGCTGGGCCGTAGCCCAGCAGCGCCCCAGGGTGGTCATCCCTACGGGTAGCACCGGTGGGGTGTTCTTTTTTTACGGGCAGGCTGTTGCCAAAATCCTGAGCGAGGCTGGGGTGGCCGACGCCACCGCCCAGCAGACCGGGGGTTCTTACGACAACCTGTTGCTGCTGCGCGACCGCACCGATCCTGCCTCCCGCACCTACTACTGTGCCCTGGCCACCACCGACTCGGCCCTGGTCACCTACACTGGTGAGGAGCCCCGCTTTGCCCAGCGCAAGGCCGATATGCAGCGGATCATGTTTTACATGTATCCGAGCCTTATTCACATTGTGACCACCGAAAAGTCGGGCATCAGGTTTGTGGGCGACCTGCGGGGCAAGCGGGTCTCGACCGGCCAGCCCGGCTCCTCCACCGAGAACCTGGCCCTCTTGGTGCTCAAGGGGGCGGGGGTGGATCCGCGTGAGTTTGCCAAGCGCGAGCGCCTGCCTGCTGCCGAGTCGGCCAAGGCCCTTTCCGAGGGCACCATTGACGCCTACTTCTGGGTAGGGGGTGTGCCGACCTCGAGCGTGGTCGAGTTGGCCCAGAGCCTGGCCCGCAAAGGTGACCAGATCAAGCTGGTGGACTCGCCCCGCACCGGCCCCACTGCCCAACTGCTGCTCAAGGAGTTCCCCGGCATCATCACCACCGGCAGGCTGCCCAAGAGCGCCTATGGCACCAAAGACGACGTCTTCGCCCTCTTCACCGGCAACGTCTTCCTCTGCCCGGCCTCCATGCCCGACGACCTGGCCGCTGCCATCATGAAAGCGGTGTTCGGCAACCTGCAGACCCTGGTGACGGCCACTGCCGCCGCGCGCGACACCACCCTCAAGAACACCGTAGATCTGTACAACCAGAAAACCGTGATCCCCTTCCACCCAGGGGCCATAAAGTACCTGCGCGAGGTCGGAGCCATCCGCTAAACCCGGCCTAGCCCTGAAAGCTCCCTCGAGCCCGGGGGAGCTTTTTCATAGGTGCTACAGCCTCTTATGAACTCGGTATAATCGCTCAACGAGTTTTTGGAGGTTTGCGTATGGAGATACCTCGAGACAGTGCGGGTAGAACCACCCCGCTGGGACGCCTTATCTGGTTTATCCTCCTAGCAGCGGCATTGTTCAGCTTGTACCTGGTGCTTCACCCCTTTACGCCCTTGAGCCGGCTGGACATCAGCATCCTGGATCAGGTGCAGCTACGGCGGGCTACCCACGTCCTGCTGCTGTTGGTGGCGGGTTACCTGATTACCTCTCAGCTCCAGGCCGCCCGTCCCACTATAGGGGCCTGGGTGTTTGCGCTTTTGTCGCTGCCCTTTCTGTACACCTTCTGGGTGCCCAACGTACCGGGTGTGGATATTCCGCTCGCGGGCAAACTGATGGGCAGCCTGGCCTGGGCCCTGGCGGTGGGGCCCAACCTGCTACCCCGGTTGCGGCGCTATGCCGACATCGCCGCGGCCTTGCTGGCCATCGCGCCCTGGGCCTACCAGGTGCGCTACTACGAGGAGCTGGTCAACCGGGCGGTAATTCCCGCGGGCTGGGATATGGCCATGTCCTTTACGGTCATCATTCTGGTGCTGGGGTTGGTCAGCCGGCTGCTGGGCCCCATCATGCCCTCGCTGGTGCTGCTTTTCCTGACCTACAACATGTACGGCCAGTACGTGCCCGGCACCTTCCGTGGAGCCAAAAACGGCATCGACCTGATCCTGGGTAAAACCTACAACGAAACCGAGGCCGGCATCTACGGCCTGATTACCGGGGTTTCGGCCAAGTACCTGGTCTACTTCACCATCCTCTCGGGCCTGATTGGGGCGTTGGGGCTGGGCAAGGTGGTGGCGAACATCGCCCTGGCCATGGTGGGCCGCACCCCCCAGACCCCGGGCCGGGTGACCGGCATCGCCTCGGTGTTTATGGGAATGTTCAGCGGCTCCGGGGCGGCCGATACCCAGTTCGTGGCCACCCTGACCAAGCCCCTCTACGAAAAAGCCAACTACGACAAAATGATCGCCGCCGGCCTGGTGGCCACCGCAGGCACCATTGCCCTGATTACGCCGCCGGTGCTGGGTTCCATCGCTTTTGTGATGGTCGAGATCCTGCAGATCAGCTATCTGTGGGTGGTGATCATGGCCCTGGGGCCCATGCTTCTGTACCTGCTGGGGATTCTCACCTTCAACGAGTTTTATACCCGCAAGGCCAAGCTGCCCCCGGTGGGCGCAGACATTCCGCTAGGAAAACGCTATGCCCTGCGCTACAGCACCATCTTCATCCCGATTGTGCTGATTGTGGTGCTGCTCTTTCTGGGCACCGAGGTGGCCACCGCGGTGTACCTGGCCTCGCTGGCCTTTGTGCTCATCTGCTACCTCGACCCCACCCTGCGGCCGGCCCCGCTGGCCGAGGCCATGCAAAGCCCCGCCTACAAGGTGGGCCTGCCCCTGGGCATTGGGCTGGCCATCGGCGGCGCTTTGCTCCCTGTGCTGGCTGGGTGGGATCTCGGCAACATCCCTATTCTGCCTGTGACGCTGGCGGCGCTGGGCCTGCTATTGGGCACGTTTGTGTATCCAGCGGCTGCCGCCGGTAAGCTGCGGGGGGCCCTCCTGCCCATCGCCCAGGGTTTGGTGGAGGGTTTCCGCCAGCTTATCCCCATCGGCTCGGCCATCGTGGCGGCCAACCTGATTTTCGGGATGATGGTGATCACCGGCCTGCCCTCCAAGTTCTCGATCTTCTTGGGGCAGGTCTCGGGGGAGAGCCTGTTGCTGGCTACCCTGGTCACGGCCATCTTCAGCCTGATTCTGGGGATGGGCGTGCCCCCGACGGCCACCTACGTGCTCACCGCCTCGCTCACTGCGCCGGCCATCATCAAAATTGCCGCGGCCAACTTCCAGGGCTTTGGCCTCGAGCCCCAGCAGGCGGTGCTGGCGGCCACCCTGGCCACCCACATGTTCCTCTTCTACTACGCGGTGCTGGCCGACGTGACCCCGCCGGTGGCGCTCTCGGGCTATGCGGCGGCCTCGGTCTTCAAAACCAACCCCATCCTGACCGGGGTGTACGCGGCGCGGGTGGCGCTGGCCAAGTACATCATCGGCTTCTTCTTCCTGCTCTCCTTCACCGGCACCGGGCTGCTGATTTTGCCGATTTTGCAGAACCTGCCGGGCCTCGAGGGGTGGTTGATCATCCTCGAGCGCTTCTTCTTCACCGCCACGGCCATTGTCTTCCTGGCTGCGGCCACGGTTGGCTACACCCGCCGCCCCTTGCGGCGCTGGGAAAGCTGGGTGATGGGGCTCCTGGCCCTGGCGTTGTTCTACCCCTATCCCAACCTCTGGATGGCCTTTATTCCTTTTGTGTTGGGGCTGCTCTTCTTCTTGCGCGGTGAGGGCAAAAGCACCGCCTCGCCCCAGGCCGCCGACTGACACCATTCACGGGCTGAGGGCGGCTTGATAGAGGGCCAGGCGTTCTGGGCGCACCAGGGGGGTTTGGTTGGCCGCAAACCCCCAAAAGGCGGGCTGGGCCTCGCTGGGTCGCGCGCCCTGGCGTAGCAAGGCCTCCAGCCGGCCCTCCTGGGCGGCCTGGCGCAATCGGGTGCGGTAGTTTTGCAGGGTCTCCACGCGCAGGCGGGGCCTGGAAGCTGCATCACCCGGCAGAAAGCCAAAAAGGAGCTCGAGGTCGTTGTCGAAGCCATCCCGGTCGGAGTCCAGCCCGTCCTGGGTCACCTGCTGCAGGGCCTGGCGGATCTGCACTGCGCTTAGCTGAAAGATGCTGCGCGACTCGGGGCTGTCGGGCCCCACGGTTTCGTCCAGGAGCCGATGGACGATGGCCTGGTAGTCCTGGCCGAAGGGGTTGAACTGCTTGCTGCCCAGGGAGCCGAGGTGGCAGATCGAGCAGGTAGCCCGGGTGGGCTCGAGGTGGTAGCGCACCGCAAGCTCCTGCAGCGAGGGAACCCCAAAGCGAAGCGGCGGTGTGGCCGCGGGGATCAGCCCCAGGGCGTCGGTGTAGCGCCCGCGCTCGCGAAAGACCTCGCCCAGCCCGCGCCAGCTAAAAAGCGCAAAGCTGCCCAGCAGGAAGAGCACCAACAGGAGCCGCAGACGGTTGTCCACCGGTATCCAATCTATCCGAAAACCGAAGGGCCGAAGGTGGGATGGTGAAGGGATGGATGCCGTGCTACCCAGATGGTCAGAAGCACCGCGGGAGGGCCCCCGAATGGATAAACTCAGGTTATGTTGACGCTCATGCGCCGGGGTGGTTTTCGCTTTTACGTTAAGTCGGGCAGCGCCCAGGAAAAGCCGCACATCTTTGTAACCCGCGACGGGGATGCCTGGGCCAAGTTCACCTTGAAGCCGGTGAGTGTGGTGATCAACAACGGCCTGGCCCGCAACGAGCTTACCCGGTTGCAGGGGATGGTGGCCGACCTCGAGCCCCAGCTTTTGCAGCTCTGGTGGGAGTATGCCATTACCCAGGGGGTCAGGCCCGAGGCCGAGAAAGAAGACAAGCCGGGCCACAAATCGGGCCCTACACACGAAGCGCCTGCAGCGGCGCTCGAGCCCAGCTCCGAACCGGCGGCGCTCGAGCCGGCGTAAAGCCCTGTGGTCTTAGAAAAAAGAGGGGGTGTGGGGGAGCTATAATCCCCCGGTTTTCAAACCGGGGATACATGAACGCCCCCAATGCACCTTGAAACTTGGAGTAGGGGGTTCCACCGGGCAGTTCGGTGGGTAAAACTCCAAACGAGCACCCGTGGCAGAGCTGGACGCCTGCCGATACGGAGTCAAGGTTTTCTGGGCTCGGACGGAGCCTTCGGATACGGCTTCTACGCTGTAGTACCCGGGAAGCCTTGGACTTTCAGTCCGAGGCGTCGTCATGCTGCCACTCTAAGCTGTAAGTGCCTGTCATCTGGTATCCTGCCACTGCGCATGATTCAGGTGTTCACCGGCGACAGCTTTCTGGCCCGAGAGGCCCTGCTCCAGGAGGCCAGCCTGCAGGGCCTACCCCCCCGCCTGATGCCCCCGGAGCCGGCCCTGGTGGCCCAGGAGGCCAGCGGTGGGCTGTTTGGCCCCAGCGGAGCCCTGGTGGATCTGCGCGACCTTGCCGAGGCCGAGTGGAAGCCCCTTAAGGAGGTGCTGGAAGGCCTGCCGCCCGAGGCGGTGGTGCTGCTGCTCGATCCCCGGCCCACCGCGGCCCGCAGCAAGTGGTACGCCGAAAAAGCCCAGAAGCGCGATCACCCCACCCCTGGCCCCAAGGAGATGACCAACTGGGTGGTGAACCGCGCCCGCCACTACGACCTGAAGTTACCGGGGGCCATCGCCTCGTACCTGGCGGGCCTGGTGGGGGGTAAGGGCAGCGCCGAGAACCCGGCCATGGGCCTCGAGGCCCTCGACCAGGAACTGCGCAAACTCTGCCTGGCCTCGCCCCCCATCACCCTGGAGAAAGTACAGGCCCTGGTCGCTTTGGACACCCCCATCTCCGGCTTTGATCTGGTGCGTTCCATCACCGAAGGTAAAGCCACCCAGGCCTTCAAGGTGGCCCGTGAGCTACTGGAGCGGGGGGAAGACCCCTTGCGCATTCTGGGTGCGCTCTCCTGGCAGTACGTGCGGGTGGCTAGGGCCTGGGCCCTGCTGCAGGATGACCCCCTGATGGGGGAGGGGGTGGCCGCCAGCGCCCTGGGCATGCACCCCTACGCTGCCAAGCAAACCCTGTTACTGGCTAAAAAGATGTCTGGAGAGGCCATCACCCAGGCCCTCGAGGCCCTGCTGGAGGCTGAGGAGGCGGCCAAAACAGGCCGGGATATGCGGCTGGCCTTGGAGCGGGCCCTGGCCACGCTGGCGCGGGTGCATCAACCCATGCCGCGCTGAGCAGCGCTGTAGATCAGCAGGGCCACATAAGCCCCGTACAGCCCCAGGAAAACGCCCCCCTCGCGCCGCCCCAGGCGGAACCCGGTCGCCAGAAACGGCCATAGCAGCAGGCTGGCCAGCAGCATCACCCACATATCGCGCTGGATGCCCTCCCAGGGCAGGCCCACTGGCTGCACCAGGGCGGTGAGGCCCAGGATGCCCAGGATGTTGAAGATGTTGGAGCCCACGATGTTGCCCAGCGCGATGTCGGGCTCGCGGCGCAGGGCGGCCGCAATGGAGGCAGCCACCTCCGGCAGGCTGGTGCCCAGGGCCACCACGGTCAGGCCAATAATGAGCTCAGGCACCCCAAAGGCCCGGGCCAGCTCCACCGCCCCCAGGGTCAGCAGGCGGGCCCCCACCCCCAGGAGCACCAGCCCCAGCACCACCCCCGCGTAGGCCTGCCAGCCGGCTTTGGTGGTCTGGCTGTATTCCTGCTCGTACTCTTGCTGCACCTCGGCTACCTCGGTTGCACCGCTGCGGTACAGAAACCAGATGTACAGACCCAGTAATCCCACCGAAAAGAGCGCCTCCCAGCGGGTGATCTGCTGGTCGAAGTACAGGAACACAAACAGCAGCAAGGTTGCGCCCAGCATGATGGGCACCTCGCGCTTGATGAACTGGGCCTGGGCGCGGATGGGCACGATCAGGGCGGTGAGGCCCAGGATGAAGAGGATATTGAGAATGTTCGAGCCCACCACGTTACCAATGGCGATGGAGGGGCTGCCCGAGAGGGCCGCGGCCAGGCTGGCGGCCAGCTCGGGGCTGCTGGTGCCAAAAGCCACCACCGTCAGGCCCACCACCATGGTGCTGATGCCCCAACTGCGGGCCAGTATCACCGCGTTTTTGACCAGCGACTCGCCCCCAAAGTACAGCAGCACCACGCCGCTGGCTATAAGCAACAAATTCGATGCGAACTCCATGCCGAGTAGGGTAGCAAAAATTGGAGGGGGTGTGGGGGCTATAATCCCCCGGTTTTCACATGGACTCCCCACGTGCTCCGGAGGAGCACATAGCATAGTGGGCGGCAAATGGGCGGTGTGATCTCCTTGGGAACATCGCTTCCCGTGCCCCTTGAAACCTGGAGTAGGGGGTTCCATCGGGTAGTCCGATGGGTAAAACTCCAAACGAACACCCGTGGCATCCGCCCCGCCAAGGCGGGGCGGGAAGCATACCGCTCGCCTGCCGATACGGAGTCAAGGTTTTCTATGGGCTCGGACGGAGCCCTCGGGTGCGGTGTATCTGTGGTTCCCGAGAAGCCTTGGACTTCCAGTCCGAGGAGTCATCACGTGCTTGCGTATAACCTTTCGAGAACAGCGCTTTCTTCCTCGCTAAGGCCGTACAACCGAAAGGCGGCCTGGTTGCAGGCTGACACATCGCGCTTCTGGGCGGCCTCGAGGAGGGCTTGCCGGATATTCTGGGGTACGCTGGCCCAGGGTGGGATGCGGATGCGCCGCAAATACTGGGCCTGAAAGCGCAGATAGCCCCCGCGCATCTGGGTTGAATAGGCCGCGACAAACAGGTGGGCCACCGCCGACAACAGCACCGCCTGGAGTGCGCGCAGATCCCACGATTCGGAGGTGATGTGGTAGAGGTTGTGATGAGGGTACAGCCGCCCCGGCTCAAACACCACATGGGGCCGGCCTTTGATATCGGGGATGAGGAGCTTGGGCGTTCTGGCCAGCGAGGGTACGATCCGGTCGATGGTGCGGTACCATTGCGCCGGAAACCGCTGGGCGTAGTGTCGACTGGCTATCACCTCCCGGCGCGCTTCTAGATAAGCGCGCAGCCGGGGGTAGCAGCGAAGATCGACCAGATCACCCGTCTCGCTAAAGGGGTTGATAAGACCCTTGCCGCCCCACCGCACCTCGCCTGAGCCGATGTCCTGGGTGGTGACCAGGGGCAGCTTGCGATCCGGTTCTACCTCGAGGGCCTCGAAGTCGCCGATAAAGGCCTGGTCGGCCCCGGTCGCCACCCCAATCCCAACCCGGCAGCCCGCCTCCTCGAGGCTGGGAAAGCTGCGCTCGAGCCGCTCCAGCAAAGCCCTTTGCTCGGGTGCAAGGAACAGCCAGGGCGCTGCGCCGCGGGTGACCTGGGCCACCCGCACCCCGCTGCCTTCTGGCAGGGTGCTGGCCCGCAGCACCTCCGCAAGCCGGGTGAGCTGGCCTGGCTCGAGGCTCGCCGGGCGAACAACGCGGGTGGGCCCCGGCGCTTCCCGGCTGATCACCACGATGGCCGGGTAAGCTGCTACTTTAGAGCGGAAGGCCGGCATATGGGCCATGTCAAGGAAAATTTTGAGATGAAAGTTGTCGGCCACATACTGGCGCAACGGGGCGCCGTAGCGGTTTTTGACCCAGCGGTCGGCGCAGATGAATCCCAGCGCACCCCCCTCCGCCAGCAGCGATAGCGAACGCTCAATGAAAGGGATGTACAGGTCGGCGCGGTCGTACATGGTGGCGTAGCGTTTTCTGTACTCGGCCAGCAGGGTAGGGGGGACGGTCTCCATGCGCACGTAGGGCGGGTTGCCGACCACGTAGTGGAAAGGTCCCTCGAGTGAACACAGCAGGTAATCCCCCTGAATCAGCCATTGGTCGGCCAGGTGCCTGCTGAAGCCTTCCTGCTGCAACAGCGCAACCACCGCGCGGTGGGTGGCCTCGAAGGTTTCAGAGTGCAGCTCCACTGCCCGGATGGCCCCGGCCAGCTCCGAAACCCCGGCCCGCCTGGCCGCCGCCAGCAGCCGGCGCAGGATGGCTAGCAGGAACACACCATCCCCAAACGACGGCTCCAGAATGCGCTGCTGATACAGGGGTTGGTCGGGGGTGTAGCCCACCAGATCCAGCATGAACTCCGCCACCTCAGGGCGGGTGAAGACGGCCCCTCGAGCCGAAGGAGCGGCTGGATGCTGGACGACGGGCGTGGCCTGGGTCTGGTCAAGGCAACTGGGCATATCCCTCCGCCGAGAAAGCCTATTTGAACGGGTGGTCGTTTTCCAGATACTCCAGGATCCCCCGGGCGATGCCGTAGCTGATGCGCTCGAGGTAGTTGGTATCGCGCAGGTTCTGGCCCTCGATGGGGTGGCTCAGGTAGCCCATCTCCACCAGGATGGCCGGAACGCCGGTGTAGCGGATCACGAAGAAGTCGGCGCTGCGCACCCCACGGTTGACGGCAGCGGTGGCCCCCAGCGTGTACGAGAGCACCCGGGTGGCCAGGGTGCGGGAGAGCTCCATGCGGCGCAGCGAGTCCATCTGCGGGGTGGGGGTGGGCAGGCTCTGCGGTGGGATGGGGTTGACATCCTCGGGGCTGGGCTGGGCGCCGGGGTCGAGCGGGGTGGACTGGGCGGCCTCGAGCGCATCCAGCGGGTTGAGCGCAAGGGGGGGAGGGGCGGGCAGGAGCGGCGCCGGGGAGGGGAAAAAGGGGCGGGTGGTGGTGGGGCTGTAGTAGTAGACCTCGAGGCCGCACCAGGCGTCGGCGCGGGTCGGTGCGGCGGCGTTGGCGTGGATAGAGACAAATAGATCTTTGCCCTCGGCCAGGGCCACGCGCTGGGCCAGGTCGGTGCGCTTGTCGGGTGAAAAGGCCGTATCGCTTTCGCGGGTCAGGGTGACCTCCACCCCCGCGTTTTGCAAAAAGCGGCGCACCCGCAGGGCCACCTCGAGGTTCACCGCTTTTTCCACCACCGGGCCCAAGGCGCCGGGGTCGGGGCCGCCGTGCCCGGCGTCCACCACCACCGAAAAGCGCCGCCCGCTGGCCTTTACAAAGCGAAACTCCGGGAAGGCCGGTAGCGGGCTGGTATCCACAAAGGCCCCGGATAGATCAATCACCAGCCGCTGCCCGTCGCCCTGCAGGGCGGCCAGGGTCATGGTCTTGTAGCCGGAGCGGGGCGTGACCCCCTGGGGGGTCAGCAGGATCAGCACCGCCTGGTTCTCGTGCTGCTCGAGCACATACCCGGCCAGCTCCGGCAGGCTCACAAAGTGCAGGCCGGGTGTGACGGTCTGACCCGGCAGGGTCACCCGCAGCGCAGCGCCCAGCGGCTCAATCTGGTGGGTCGCCTCTTTGGGTAAGTCCAGCACCACCCGCGTAAACCCCGGCTGGTCGCCAATGCGAATGGGCGGCAGGCTCTGGGCCAGCGCGCCGGTGCTCAGGAGGGCGGCCATCAGTAAACTCAGTGGGAAACGGTTCGCCTTCAAAACAGTTTTTAGTTTATAGAGGCCCCAAAGTTTGGGATGAGGACTTTGCGCAGCGAGCTTTATGAGCAGAAGCACGGTGCGGTCAGACGACCGCACAAAATGCAACCCATATGGGTTTTGCTTGGGCCTTTAGTCTGTTAGGCTGGGTTAGCTACAAGGAGGTTGTGTGTTAGACGAAGCATTGGTGGGAGATGTGCTCCGCCGTGCCCGGCAGGGTGGGGCCGATTTCGCAGAGCTGTATGTGGAGCGCTGGCGGCGGCGGGCCTTGCGGGTGCTTTCGGGCGAGGTGAAGGAGGCCACCAGCGGCCTCGAGTACGGGGCCGGGCTGCGGCTTTTTTACGGCACCGAGGTGGTGTATGCCTACACCAACGACCTGAGCCCCCAGGGCCTGCTCGAGGTCACCGAGACCCTGGTTCAGCTCAAGGGCCAGGCGGGCCAGGTGGACGCGCTGGGCCGGGGCGGCCTCGATTTTCGCAAGGTGGTGGCCCAGGGGCTGCACGCCCCCCAGGTTCCCTTTAGCACCAAAGACAAGCGCTACCGCCTCGAGCGCCTCCGCGAGGCCGAGGCCGGGGCCCAGGTCGGCCCCCAGATCAAGCAGGTGCAGACCAACCTGATGGAGTGGGAGCAGGAGGTGCTCGTGGCCACCAGCGAGGGCACCTGGGCCGAGGATCGCCGGGTGCGCACCCGTCTCTACGTGACCGCCATCGCCCAGGACGAGAGCGGGATGCAGACCGGGGTGATGGGGCCGGGGCTCAGTGTGGGCCTCGAGCTCTTCGACCGCTACCCCCCCGCCGAGGTCGGGCGCAGGGCCGGCCTGCAGGCCCTCACCAACCTGCGGGCCAAACCGGCCCCCGCCGGCACCATGCCCGTGGTAATTGGCAACGGCTTTGGCGGGGTGATCTTCCACGAGGCCCTGGGGCACCTCCTGGAAACCACTTCCGTCGCGAAAAAAGCCAGTGTGCTCTCCGACAAGCTGGGCGAAAAAGTGGCCTCGGACTGCGTGACCTACATCGACGACGGCACCACCCCCCACGGCTGGGGCTCGCAGGAGTTCGACGACGAGGGAAGGCCCACCGAGCGCACCGTGCTGATCGAGAACGGGGTGCTCAAAAGCTACATGGTGGATCGGCTGGGCAGCCTGCTCACCGGCTACCGGCCCACCGGCTCGGGGCGGCGCCAGGACTACACCTTTGCCCCCACCAGCCGGATGCGCAATACCTTTATCGCCCCCGGCACCACCCCTAAGGAAAAACTCTTCGAGGGCATCGAGTACGGCCTCTACGCCGCCGATATGGGCGGGGGGCAGGTGCGGCCCGGCTCCGGTGAGTACAACTTTGCGGTCAAGGAGGGCTACATCATCCGCCACGGGCGCATCGAGGAGCCGGTGCGGGGGGCCATGCTGGTGGGCAAGGGCCCCGAGAGCATCCAGAAAATTGTGGCGGTCTCGGACGACCTCGAGATGGGCCCCGGCATGTGCGGCTCACTCTCGGGCAGCCTGCCGGTGGAGGTGGGCCAGCCGCACCTTTTGATCTCCGAGATTGTGGTGGGGGGCCAGGCCTGAGCCGCTCTACCAAGGGGGAAGAACCATGACCTTTGAAGAAGCCAGGGATTATCTACTACAAAAAGCCCGCGCCTTGGGCCTCGAGGCCGAGGTGCTGGCCACCCACACCCGCGAACTCACCATCCAGGCCCACGGCGGCAAGGTGGAAGAGATCACCCAGGCCACCCAGGGCGGGGTGGGGGTGCGGGTGGTGGTGGAGGGCAAAACCGGCTACGCCTACACCGAGGAGCGCACCCCGGAAGCGCTCGACTGGGTGCTGCAGGAGGCCCACGAGAATGCCCTATTGCAGTCCGAGACTGGGGGGTTCCTGCCGGCGGGGGGTGCCCTGGGCCAGCACGACCTGCTGGGTGAGGGGCTTTCGGCCCCCCTGGAGCAAAAGCGCCAGGCGGCTCTGAACCTCGAGGCTACTTTGCGGGCCGACCCCCGGGTGCGGCAGGTGCAGATGACCCGCTACTCCGAGAACGAGACCCAGGCCACCCTGGGCTCCACCCAGGGGGTCTCGGGGGCCTTTCGCAACGGCTACGCCCTGCTTCTGACCAGCGCCGTGATGGGCGAGGGGCATAGCCTCAAGCAGGGCTACGAGTTCGACCTTTCCAAGGAGTTCCACGCCCTCGAGCCCGGCCGCACCGCCCAGCAGTTCCTGCACCGCACCGGGCGCTTGCTGGGGGCCCGCCCCCTCAAAACCGGGCGTTACAAAGCCTACTTCGAGCCCAAGGCCTTTGCCCAACTGCTGGGCATGATGGGCTGGTTTTTGCTCTCGGCCAAGAACGTGCTCGAGGGCAAGAGCCTGCTGGCGGGCCGGGTGGGGCAGAAAATCGCCTCGGAACTTTTCACCCTGGTAGACGACCCCACCCTACCGGACGGGCTGGCCTCGCGCCCCTTCGACGCCGAAGGCACCGCGGCCCGGCGCACGGTCTTCATCGAGAAGGGCATCCTGCGCACCTTTGCCCATAACTCCGAGACCGCCCGCAAGATGGGGGTGGAGAACACCGGCCACGCCGCCCGCAACTACAAGGGGGTGCTGGGCATTGCGCCCAGCAACCTGTTCGTAGAGCCCGGCGCGGGCGTGCAGATGGACAGCGGCATCGTGGTCACCGACCTGATGGGCCTGCACGCCGGGGCCAACCCCATCTCGGGGGAGTTTAGCCTGCAGGCCCTGGGCCTCAAAGTGGAGGGGGGCGAGGTGGCCCACCCGGTGGAGAACTTCACGGTGGCGGGGAACTTCCTGGAGCTGCTCAACCGCATCACCGCCCTGGGTAGCGAGCTCGAGTGGAACCCCATGATGGGCATCGTGGGCTCGCCCATGGTCGAGGTGGCCGAGTTGTCCTTTGCTGGGGCCTGAACCCTGGGCGATTACACCAAGACAGCCTCGAGCCTCTCTGTAACCATGCTGGCCGGCCACGACCGGCGGCATCTGAATCTGAAGGGGCTCGAGTACACCGCCTCACACACGGGGGCGGGCTAAAGCGGATATCACAACCTTCAAGCGGGGTTTCTCTGGGCTAATAAGTACAAAAGCCGGGTCTTAACTGCCGGCCACTCCTCGGCCAGAATGCTGTACATCGCACTGTCGCGGATGCCGCCGTCGGCCGCGGGGCGGTGCGCGCGGAGAATCCCGTCGAGGTGCGCCCCCAGCCGCTCAATGGCCCGGCGTGAGCGCAGGTTGCGGGCGTCGGTCTTGAGCGTCACCCGGCGCACCCCCAGCCCCTCGAAGGCGTGGGTGAGCATCAAGAGCTTGGCCTCGGTGTTGAGGCCGGTGCGCTGGGCCGGTGGGGCCAGCCAGGTGTGGCCGATCTCCACCGCATCGGGTTGCTGGGGGCGGTGGTGGGGGCTGTTTTCGGGCCAGGGCCAGTACTCGAAGGCCATAAAGCGGGTGCTGCCCACCACGCGATGGGATTGCTTGTCCACCGTTGCAAAGGGCAGGGCCTGCCCCTGGGCCTGCTCGTTCAGGGCGGCTTGAATATAGCGCCGCATCCCCACCTCCGGTTTGGGCACGGCGGTGTAGGGGTATTCCTCGAGCTGCGCGATCTCCAGCAGGGCGGGCAGGTGTGCCATGGTGAGGGGCTCGAGCCGGACAAGGCGGCCCTCGAGGGTGATGGGTTGGGTGAGGTGGGGGTTCATACCTGTTCCAAACGCTTTTTCATCTGCCGGGCAACGGCCCGATCGCCGGGATGGGGGCTTTGCTCCAGGGCGGCAATAACCCGCTCCTGGTCGGCCCGGCTGCGGTTTTGCGAGAGCTTGAACTTGCCAAAAAGCCGGGTAATCTCGATCTGGAAGGCCACAATCCCTTTGATCATACCGTGCAGGTAGTCCTGGGGAAGCTCCTCCATCTTCCACTGCTGCTCGTACGACACCACCAGATCGTGCAGCAGGGCTTTCACCGCCTCGGGCTCTTCGACTATTTGCACCTTGCCGTAGGCGTGGACGGTCATGTAGTTCCAGGTCGGTACGCTGGGGTGCTTTGCGTACCAGGTGGGGGAGATGTAGCTGTGGTCACCCTGGAAGATCACCAGCACCTCCTGGTTCTGGTCGAAGCTGGTCCACTGGGGGTTGGCGCGGGCCATGTGGCTGGCCAGCAGGTTGCGCTCGGGGTAGACCGTAAAGGGTATCTGGGTGGCAAAAGGCCGGCCCTCGTGCACCGAGACCAGGGTGGCAAAGCTAAACCGCTGCATCAGGTCGAACAGCACCGCTGGGTCGGTCACGGCAAAGTGCTGGGGTAGATACATTCGACCAGCCTAACCCTCCAGCAAAGGGCTTGCCAATAGGCATCCTGACAAAACGTGGGGATCCGGCCTCGAGCCTTCAACAACACGCGCCGAAGAAAAGGGCTTTCCAATGCGCCGCCGTGCTAGACCGTTCGGTGGACGCCATAAGCCAGATGGTTTTGAACCGGGTACACAAAACTCGAGGGGGCATAGTATTCTAGGTGCACAACACAACCGAAGTTGCTCTCGAGGAGGAAGTGCATGAAGATGAACCGTCGGCAAGTACTTAAAGCTGGTCTAGCTGCTTCTACCGTGTACAGTCCCTGGATGATTGCCCGCGCCCAGGCCCGGCCGGTCAAACTCGCGGCCATTCTCCCCCTCACGGGTGCTTTTGCCTTTGCGGGTAATGCGGCCCTGGACGCTTTCCGCGATGCCGCCGATCGCATCAACGACAGCGGTGGTATCGGAGGAAGGCGCTTTGAGTTGGTGGTCGAGGACGACGGCTACGATGTGGCCCGCGGAACGGCTGCCTTCAATCGCATTGTGCAGCGCGAAAGCCCGGAAGAGCTGGTGTTTGTCTACGGCGACTCCACCGGCCTTTCGAAAGCCCTGGCCCCCGAGATTACCCGCCTGCGCCTGCCCTACACCGCCACCTCTTTCTCCAACGAGCTGGCCGATCCCAACACCTACCCCACCATTTTCGTCTTTGGCCCCACCTACAACGATATGGCCGGGGCTTTGCTGCAGCAGATTCGCTTGCAAAGGGGGCGTGGGGCCAAAATTTTCCTCTGCTACTCCAACTCCGAGTTCGGCCGCGACCCCATTCCCTTCATAAAAGACCGTGCGGCCAAACTGGGCTTCCAGATTGTGGGTGAGGAAGTCACCCCCCTGGCCATCGCCGATGCCACCCCCATCGTGACCAAGCTGCGCCAGACCCAGCCCGACTTCGTGATTATGCAGGGCTATGTGCTCACCGTAGAACCGCTGGTGGTGCGGGCGGCCCGCGAACAGGGCGTCCGGGCTACCTTTATGGGCACCTACTACTCGGCTGAGCTGGCCCTGATGCAGCGGGCCGGGGCGGCGGCCGATGGCTTCATCGTGACCTACCACAACGCCTACTACTACGACACCACGGTGCCGGCGGTGGAGCAGATCCGGGCTTTGCGCCGTTCTAAAGGCCGCGATCTCTCGTACCGCACCACCTACTACATGGGTTCCTGGATGGCCGTGGATGTGATCGCCGAGGCCATGCGCCGGGCGCATGCGGCGGGCAAGCTGACCCGCCCCGGCATGATCGAGGCCCTGGAGAGCCTGGGCGATTACAACGCTGGCGGCCAGGTGCGCAACATGCGCTGGGTGAACCACCGACTGCCCTTTACCAAGCTCTGGCGGGCCAACGTGCGGGATGGCCGCTTCGACGCCATCACCGACTGGGTGGACGGTTCAAAACTCTAAGCTGCCTTGGGGGCTCGAGGGTCGGGAGCTGACCGCTGGTTGGCCCGGGCCCTCGGGCCTGTCGCAAAAATCGCCTAAAGGAAAACATGGATCTGGCCTTAGTCATCCAAACCGCCCTCAACGGCCTGGCCAATGGTGCGCTGTATGCGGTGATTGCCGCTGGGTTTGTGCTGGTCTACCGCGCAACCAGCGTGGTCAACTTTGCCATAGCGGAGTTCATGCTCATTGGTGCTTACCTGACCTACACCATGTCGCTTTTTTTTCCGCTGTTCTTGGCCATTCTGCTGGCCCTGCCCCTGGCCTTTATCTTTGGGGTGCTGGTCGAACGGGGGTTTGTGCGGCCCCTCCTGGGGCGAAACGTGGTGGCGGTGATTATGGCAACCATTGGTCTGGCCGCCACCCTGGACGGGGCCACCCTCATCCTGTGGGGCCCCGACCAGAAAGCCATGGGGGCCGCTGATATCTCCCAGTTACCCAAGGAGATGCCCAACCTGGCCTTTAGCCTGGGGGGGGTGTTTCTTTCTTCTAAAGCGGTGTGGAGCCTGATTCTGGCCCTACCCCTGGCTATTTTGCTGGTTTTGGCACTCAAATACAGCCGCTACGGGGTGCTATTGCGGGCGGTCTCGGAGAGTGAAACCGCTGCGCTGGCCATGGGCATCAATGCGCCTCGAGTGGTGGCGGTGGCCTGGGGCATCTCGGCCGTGATGGCTACCATTGGCGGTGCGTTTCTGGCGGGCGCGGCGGGGGGTGGCGGCCCCGGCCACCATCTGATTCTGCTCGGACTGATTGTCTTCCCGGTAGCTATTCTAGGGGGTTTCGACTCGGTACCGGGTGCGGTGGTGGCAGGCCTGCTGATTGGCCTGATCGAGGCCTTCTCGCAACTTTACCTCGAGTCCCTGCTGCCCGGCATCACCCAGGCCATCCCCTTCCTGATTGTGCTCTTGGTGCTGCTGTTCCGCCCCTATGGCTTGTTTGGCCAGCACCGCATCGAGCGGGTGTGAAGGGAGGACATCCCCACTATCCAAGGAGCGTTTGAATGGCCGAAATCAACGTTGAAAACCTAAAAGTGGTCTACAGGGGGGTCATCCTGGCCCTGCAGGGGGTGAGCATGCGGGCCGGGGCTGGCGAGGCGGTGGCGCTGCTGGGCCCCAACGGGGCGGGTAAGAGCACCCTGGTGCGGGCCATCTCCGGGCTGTTGCCGCAGTACGACGGGCGGGTGCTGGACGGTCGAATTACCCTGGGTGGAGAGGATATCAGCCACCTGCCCGCGCTCAAGGTGGCGGGCCTGGGCCTGACCGCCATCCTCGAGGGCCGCCCCATCTTTCGCTACCTGACCGTGATCGAAAACCTGCGGGCCGCAGGGCACAAGCTGACCCCCCAGCGCCAGAAAGAGCTGACCGACGAGATTTTTACCCGCTTCCCCCGCCTCTACGAGCGCCGCTTCGAGCAGGGGGGCTACCTTTCGGGTGGTGAGCAGCAGATGCTCTTGCTGGGTATGGCCCTCCTGACCGAGCCCAGGATTCTGGTGGTGGACGAGCCCAGCCTGGGCCTGTCGCCCAAGCTGACCGAGGAGGTCATGCGGGTATTGGACGAGCTGCGCCGCGACAAGGGCCTCACCCTGGTGCTGGTGGAGCAGAACGCCCGGGCGGCTTTTTCCATCGTGGAGCGGGTGTATGTGATGGAGCAGGGCCGGGTGGTCTTCGAGGGCACCGCCCAGGAAGCCCAGGCCGATGCCGACGTGATGGAGTTTTACTTAGGGGGTGCGGTGGTCGGAGGTTTCTCGGAGGCCAAGCGGTATCGGAGGAGAAAGCGATGGGTATAGTCTCGAGAAAAACGTGGGTGGCGAGCAGGGGAGCAGGTGGGGCACTTCCGCCTACCCTTCTTGTGCCACCCTACGGCAAGGAGGTTCGCCATGTCTAAAACGCTGCTCGAGGCCCACGACCTGCACCTTTCCTTCCGGGGTGTCAAAGCGCTGGCCGGGGTGAGTTTTAGCGTGGCGGAGGGCGATTTGTTCGCGGTGATTGGCCCCAACGGGGCGGGCAAGACCAGCCTGCTTAATGTGCTGTCGGGGCTGTACAGGCCCCAGCAGGGTCGGGTGGTGTTTATGGGCGAAGACCTGGCCGGCCAGAGCCCCCAGCAGCGGGTGCGCAAGGGGCTGGGGCGCACCTTCCAGAACCTCGAGCTCTTCCGCGGCATGACCGTGCTGGACAACGTCAAGCTGGGGGCCGAGCTGGCCGTGGGCGGCTACACCGACCTGATGCCCAAAGCCCAGATCGAATGGAAGATTCGCCACCACGCCGAAGAGGTGCTGGACTACCTGCACCTCTCACCGTACCGCCACGTACCGGCCGGGGCCCTGCCCTACGGTTTGCAAAAGCGGGTGGAGGTGGCTCGAGCCCTGGCTGGTCGGCCCAAGCTGCTGCTCCTGGATGAGCCCATGGCCGGGCTCAGCCTGGAGGAAAAACAAGACCTGGCCCGCTTCCTGCTGGACGCCCGGCGCGAGTGGGGCGTCACGCTGGTGCTGGTGGAACACGACCTTAAAGCCGTGCTGGAGCTTTCGACCGGGGTACTGGTGATGTCCTACGGTGAGGTCTTGTACCAGGGAGCCCCGGCGGGTGTGCGGGAGAACCCCCGCGTGGCCGAGGCTTATCTGGGGAGGAGTGCATGAGTCAGACCCTGATTGAATTTCTGGCCCATCACGCCCAGACCAGGCCCAACGCCCCTGCGATGCGGGTTAAGCGCCTGGGGGTGTGGGAGACCACCTCCTGGGCCCACCTCAAAGAGAAGGTCGAGCAGCTTGCGGGGGGGTTGCTGGAACTGGGCCTGGAGCCGGGTAGAGTGCTGGCCATCCTGGGCCAGAACGCACCGGAGTGGGTCATATCCGAACTGGCGGCCCAGACTGTAGGGGCCATGCCCATGGGCATCTACGCCGATGCCATGCCGGAGGAGGTGGGTTACTTCATCGAGTTCTCCGAGTGCGCGGGCATTGTGGTCTCGGACGAAGAACAACTGGATAAGGTGCTGCCCCACCTGGACAAGCTAAAGTTTGTGCTGGTCTGGGAAGAGGCCGGCATGAGCAAGTACTGGAACGAGCGGGTACGGCCCTTTAGCAGCGTGCTGGAGCTGGGCCAGGCCGAGAAAAACCGCCAGGCTGTGCGGGCCGCGCAAGCCCAGGTGGGGCCCGATACGGTGGCGCTCTTGGCGCCCACCTCCGGCACCACGGCCCGCAGCAAGCTGGCCATGCTGACCCACGCCCAACTGATCGCCGGGGCCGAGGCGGGCCGCGAGACCATCAGCATCCGCGGCGGGGAGTGGGTGTTTTCGTACCTGCCGCTGCCCTGGATTGGCGAGCAGATGCTCACGGTGGTGCGCAACCTTACCGACGGCACGGTGGTGCACTTCCCCGAGGATGTGATCACCGTGCGCGAGGATGTCAAAGAGGTGCAGCCCGACTTTTATCTGGCCCCGGCAAGGCTGTGGGAGGATGCAGCGGCCATTGTGCGCAGCCGGATGGAGGACGCCGACGGGCTCAAGAAGGCCGTCTACCGCTGGGGTATGGGGGTGTTGCTCGAGTGCGCCCAGCGCGAGTTCCGCAAAGAGCCCATTGGCTTTGGGCTCAACCTGGCTCGGGCCCTGGCCTACCCGCTGGTGGCCCGCCCGCTCCGGGCCCGCATGGGGCTGGCAGCCTGCCGCATCGCCGCCACGGGGGGGGCCCCGCTGGGCCCCGAAGTGTTCACCTTTTTCCGCGCGCTGGGGGTGGATATCCGCCAGGTCTACGGCCAGTCCGAGACCGCGGCCACCAGCGTGGCCCACCTGCCCGGCGACACCCCGCCCGAGACGGTGGGCAAGCCCCTGCCCAATACCCAGGTGCGCATCGCCGAGGATGGCGAGATTCAGGTTAAGGGCCGGCAGGTGTTCGCGGGCTACTTCAAGAACGAGGCCGCTACCAGGGAAACCTTTACCGAGGACGGCTGGTTCCGTACCGGCGATGCGGGCTTCTTTAACGAAAACGGCCATTTGGTGCTGCTGGGCCGGCTCAAGGAGGTGGGGGCCCTGGCCGACGGCACCCGCTTTGCGCCGCAATTCC
The DNA here is from genome assembly GCF_000024425.1 of Meiothermus ruber DSM 1279. Classification (NCBI taxonomy): domain Bacteria; kingdom Thermotogati; phylum Deinococcota; class Deinococci; order Thermales; family Thermaceae; genus Meiothermus; species Meiothermus ruber. The sequence continues at coordinate 2,426,438 of NC_013946.1, read as the reverse complement.
TGGAGAACCGCCTCAAATACTCGCCCTACATCCGCGAGGCGGTGGTGATCGGCCACGGCAAGCCGTTTGTGACGGCCCTGATTGAGCTTGACCCCGAGAACACCCAGAACTGGGCGCGCAAGCGCGGCATCATCTTTACCACCTACCAGAGCCTGACCTCCAACCCGCAGGTCTACGAGCTGATTGCCCAGGAGCTCAGGATGGCTTGTGAGAGCCTACCCGAAGAGCTCAAGGTGCGCCGCTTTGCCATCCTGCCCAAAGAGCTGCACGCCGACGACGAGGAGATCACCCGCACCCGCAAGGTCAAGCGGGGGACGGTGGAGGCGCGCTACGCAGCTTTGCTGGCCGCGCTGTACGATGGCTCCAGAAAGGTAAAGCTGACGCTGCCCATCCGCTACCTCGAGGGCCAGGGTACCCTCGAGGCCGAGGTGCAGATTGCCGATGTGGGCAGGCCGATGGATGAACCCAAGGTGCGTGCCTAAGGAAGCGACCGATGCGTTGTAGATGCTGCTGTTGAACCTCCGAGGAAACCCGTCATGTACCGCCTGAGCCAAACCCTAACCGATGCCTTTAGCCGCCGCTTCTCGCGTACGGTGCGCGAAGACTACCGCCAGGACGAGGCCTACGCCAGCACCCCCCAGGGGCGCTTCTGGCTGGCCGTGGCAATTATTGGCGTGCTGGTGCTGCCTTTGCTCTTGCCGCAGTACCCGCTGTTTGTAACCACCCAGATTCTGATAGCAGCCCTGGCCGGCCTGGGCCTGCACCTGCTGGTGGGGGGCGCGGGCCAGATTTCGCTGGGCCAGGCCGCGTTTGTGGGCATTGGCGCCTATGTCTCGAGCCACCTCTCGGGCGACCTGGCCCCCCTGGGTATCCTGGCCGGTGGGCTGGTGGCCGCCCTGATTGGGATTGTGCTGGGCATCCCCTCGCTGCGCATCAAGGGGGCCTACCTGGCCATCGCTACGCTGGCCTTTCAGTTCCTGGCCGACTATGTTTTCAAGCGTTGGACTGCTTTCACCGGGGGGGTGGCCGGCCGCAGTCTTCCGGCGGAGGGCACTTTTCTGGGGCTGCCCCTGGCCGACGACCGGGTGGTGTACTACCTTGGCCTGGTGTTTGCCATCCCCATGTTCTTTTATGCCAAGCGCCTGCTCTCAACCCGGGCGGGCCGGGCCTGGTTCGCCGTGCGCGATAACGATCTCTCGGCCCAGCTCTCCGGTGTAGATCTGGTGCGCTCCAAGCTCACGGCTTTTGCCCTTTCTGCCTTCTACGGGGGCATTGCCGGGGGTATCCTGATGCACCTGATTGGGGCGGTGACCCCGGAGAACTTCGTGCTTGCCTTTAGCATCCAGTACCTGGCCATCGTGATCGTGGGCGGGGCTGGCACGGTGCTGGGCGCGGTCTTGGGGGCTTTGTTTATCGTCCTGATCCCCGAAATCCTGAGCGTGATTGCCGGGGCTTTCGGGCCGCAGTACGTGGCCCAGCTCTCGGCCTGGCGCAGCGTGGCTTTTGGGGTGCTCATTCTGTTGTTCCTGATTCTGGAACCCCGGGGGCTGGTGGGTTTGTGGGGCCGCATTCGGGACTACTTCCGAACCTGGCCGCTGCCGTACTGAAGGATGGGTTTGTTAAGGGGGCTGGCCTGCCCCAACTGCTTTTGGGGGTGGGTGCGCTCGAGGCTCACAAGCAGGTAAACTACGGGCATGGTGGACTACGACCTTTCCGAATCGGCCCTGGTCAGCCTGGTGACGCTGGCGCTGGAGGGGCAAAAAGGGTTGCGCCTGGCCCAGGCGGGTGGCCGGAGTGTGGGCGAGATGCTGTCGGGGCGGCGCTCACGCCCGGTGCGCGTGGAGCGCGAAGGGGACACCCTGGTGGTTGACCTTAACGTGTGTGTGGATTACGGTAGATCCGTAATCGAAGCGGCCAAGGAGGCTCAGCGAACCGTGGGGGAGGTCTTAATGGCCTCCACGGGCCTCAAGGTTAAGGCGGTCAACGTTACGGTGGTGGCTGTGGAGTATAAGGAGCCCCATGCAGCCTAGTATGTTTTTTGCCGGGCGCTTCAAGCGCGTTGACCTGGGCTGTTGTCTGTGCTGCTTGAGCTGGGGGTCGCATGCGGCGTAAAGCGCGTGAACTGGCCTTTAAGGTGCTGTTTGAGCACGCTGTGGGCGGGGTTCCGCTCGAGGCGGCCTGGCAGCACGCCACCCAGGAAGTCGAACCCGAGGAGGCCGACCAGGAAGCCGATGTGCTCGATCATGAGGGGCTCTTGTTCGCCCAGCGCCTGGTGCAGGGCTATGCAGCGCAACAGCAAACGGTGGATGAAGCGCTGGCCAGCACCATTGAGGGGTGGAGCTTCAGCCAGATGGCTAAGACCGACCTGGCGGTTTTGCGCCTGGCGACCTATGAGATGCTCTTCGAGCCCACGCCCTATGCCCCTTTGATCGAGGTGGCGGTCAAAATTGCCAAGCGCTATGGCGGCGAGGACTCTGGGCGCTTTGTCAACGGGGTTTTAGCCCGTTTGCTCAAACGCATTGAAGCGGGTGAGCTATCGGCGGTAGCCAAGAGCGACTAGGCCGCTTGCATACCAAAATCTTCTTTTGACCTCGAGGTGCGCCATGCTAGAACTATCCGGCCCTCCTGTTGCCGAGGCGGTTTATCAGGAGCTGCAAACCCTGCTCGCCACCTTACCCTATGTACCCCACCTGAGGGTGGTGCGGCTGGGGGATGACCCGGCCTCGGTGGCCTATGTGCGTCTAAAGGATCGGCAGGCTAAAAGACTTGGACTCTCCAGCCAGGTGGATGTGTTCCCCGAAAGTACCTCGCAAGAGGAGCTGCTGGCCCACATTGCCCGGCTCAACGCCGACCCCGAGGTGGATGGTATCCTGGTGCAGTCGCCGGTGCCCAGGCAGGTTGATTTCAATGCCGTGCTGGAAGCCATCGATCCCCTCAAGGATGTGGACGGCCTGACCCCGGTCAATGCTGGGCGGATGTGGATGGGGCTGGAAGCCCTGGAGTCGTGCACACCGGCCGGGGTTATGCGCCTTCTGAAGCACTACCAGATTCCCTTGGCCGGCAAGGAAGTGGTGATTGTGGGGCGCAGCAACCTGGTGGGCAAGCCCCTGGCCGCGCTGATGTTGCGGGAGCACGCCACCGTGACCCTGGCCCACTCGCGCACCCAAGACCTGGCCGCGGTTTGCCGCAGGGCCGATGTTCTGGTGGCGGCGGTGGGGAAAGCCGGCCTCATTACGCCCGAGATGGTGCGACCGGGCGCGGTGGTGGTGGATGTGGGCATCAACCGCGTGGGCCAGAACGAAAAAGGCCGCGACATCCTGGTAGGGGATGTGGCCCCGGGGGTGGCGGCTGTGGCCTCGGCCCTGACCCCGGTGCCCGGCGGCGTGGGCCCTATGACGGTGGCTATGCTGCTTTACAACACGGTGATTGCGGCCATGCGGCGGCGGGGCAGGCCCACGGGCGAGCGGTTGCAGGCGGCGCGCTAACCCCATGAAGGTAGAATCTGGCAGGTAGCGCTGACTATGGGTGAGTTGCTCTCTAACCAGGTGCTCTGGACGGCTGTCTTAGCCAGCGTGGTGGCACAGCTTCTCAAGCTGTTTATCTACTACTGGGTGGAGCGCCGCTGGGAGTGGGAACGCCTGGCCGAGACCGGTGGCATGCCCTCCTCCCACTCCGCTACGGTGGCCGCTTTAGCCACAGGGGTGGGCATTACCGAGGGGGTGGGCAGCGCCTTTTTCGCCATTGCGGTGGTGCTGGCTATCATCGTGATGTACGATGCCACCGGTATTCGCCGGGCGGCCGGGCTGCACGCCGAGCGCCTGAACGACCTGTTTGAGGAGTTTCGTGCAGTTTTCGCCCACGGCCCGCGGCCCGAGCCCCTCAAGGAGTTGCTGGGCCACACCTACCTCGAGGTCGCTGTGGGCGCCGTCCTGGGTATTCTTTTTGCTTTCTTAAGCTTTACCCTGGTGTGAATCCGGGCCGCTGGGGTTGCCTGAGGGGGTGGTGGGGTGGTAGCTTATCGGCAGTCCTATGAAAAGGGTGGTCTGGGTGCTTATTGCTCTGATTGGCCCGCTGGCAGTGGCGCAGTCCACCACTCAGCTCGAGACGCAAATTCTCTCCTTGCTCAACGATGCACGGGCCCGGGGTGTGGCCTGCCGTGGGGGTGGTGGTGGTGTCCGGCTACCCCCCTTGCGTTACAACGCAACCCTGGCCCTAGCCGCTAAGAAGCATGCCCTGAACATGGGACGCTACGGCTTTATGTCGCACTACTACCAGGGGGTGGGGCCGCGGGTGCGGGTTGCCAGGGCCGGTTATGGTTACCTGCGCATGTCAGAAATTATCTTCAAGGGCCGTAGTAGCGACCCGGCGCGGGCCGTGCGCTGGTGGTTGCGTTCGCCGGTACACTGCCGGGCCATCATGAATCCCTACTACACCGAGGCCGGGGCGGGGCTCTCGAGGGTCGGTTACGCTTGGACGGTGGTGCTGGCCCAGCCACGCTAGGGCTAGCGCTGCGCCAGGCGCATGATCAACAGCATCCCGATGCTCTGCAAAAGCGGGAACGACATCAGGGTCAGCGCCCCCGGCCACAGGGCAAAAAGCGCCACCGGTATTACCGTGGCGACCACGCCAATCCACATCAAGTCGGTGCGGTTGCGCTCCCGCAGAAGCCGGTAGATGATGTAGTTGTTAAAAGCGGCAAACACCAGCAGCAAGATCCAGGCCAGCACGAAGGTACTCATCGCCCTGCATTGTACGATGGGTTGAGGTAAAGCCCCGCACTTGATATCCGTCCAGGCGACCAATAAACTTATACTCAGTATAAATTTTTACCGCTTGAAGGGAGTTCCATGCTAACCACACCTGAAAAAATCCTCTTCTTGCTGCTGGTGCTGGCCTCGCTTTATTTTGGTGGTGGGGCGCTGTACCGCGTCTACAAGGCCATCCGCCGGGGCCAGCCCGAAGACCGCTTCGACAACCTGCCGGCTCGAGCGGGCCGGGCTTTGTGGCAGACCCTCACCATGCAGACCGTCTTCAAAAAGCGGCCCTGGGTGAGCCTGCTGCACGCCTTTGTGTTCTACGGCTTTGTGTTTTACCTGAGCGTGAACCTGGTGGACGTGCTCGATGGCTTCTTCCCCTTCAAGGCCCGGGGGGGCTTCTGGAACGGCTACAACCTGGTGGCCGACATCCTCACGGCTCTCATTCTGGTCGGCATTACCGGACTGCTCATCCGGCGTTACTCCGGGGCGGGGCGCAAGACCTTTAGCTGGAACGAGAAGACCCCCCTGCATGAGCGGGTGCGCGAGGGCATCCCCACCGATAGCGCCATTGTGGGTGGGTTCATTCTTTTTCACGTGGGGAGCCGCCTGCTGCACAAGGCCGCCCAGGCCGCCAACCTCGAGTACGGCCCCGATCCCTTCCAGCCGGTAGCCAGCCTGGCCAGCAACCTGTTCCTGTGGGTGGATGTAGACCGGTTGATCGTCCTCGAGCACCTCTTCTGGTGGTTTGCCATCGGCTCGATTCTGCTCTTCATCCCTTACTTTGCCCGCTCCAAGCACATCCACCTATTCCTGGCCCCCCTCAACCTGGCCTTCAAGAAGGAGAAGCCAGGGGCCCTGCTGCCCATCGCCAAGGACTTTGAAGAGCTGGAAAAGCTGGAGAAGTTCGGGGTCGCCAAGCTGGAGGACTTCACCTGGCCGCGCCTGCTGGACGCCTATAGCTGCATCATGTGCAACCGCTGCCAGGAGGTCTGTCCGGCCTACACCACCGGCAAGGCCCTCTCGCCCTCGGCCCTGATCATCAACGAGCGCTACGAGCTGAACCAGATTCTGCCGGCTTTTGCCGCGGGCCAGGAGAGCCCCCGCCCGTTGCTGGAGTTTGCCCTGAACGAAGAGGCCCTCTGGGCCTGCACCACCTGCAACGCCTGCGTGGAGGTCTGCCCGGTGGGCAACGAGCCCATGCTGCACATCCTGGACGTGCGGCGCGAACAGGTGATGATGCAGGGGGCCTTCCCCACCCAGCTCAACAACGCCTTCAAGGGCATGGAGCGCAACGGCAACCCCTGGAACCTGGGGGCCGATAAGCGCCTGGCCTGGGCCGAGGGGCTGCCGTTCCCGGTCAAGACCGTAAGTGAGAACCCCGAGGCCGAGGTGCTCTACTGGGTGGGCTGCGCCCCGGCCTACGACCCCCGCGCCCAGAAGACCGCCCGGGCCTTCGCGGAAATTCTGCATGAGTCCGGCACGAGCTGGGCGGTGCTGGGCAAGCAGGAAAAATGCACGGGGGATGCGGCCCGGCGGGCCGGCAACGAGTTTCTGTTCATGCAGTTGGCCACCGAGAACGTAGAGACCTTGAACGCGGTCATGGCGGATAAGCCCAAGACCATCGTGACCACCTGCCCCCACTGCTTCCACACCCTGGCCAACGAGTACAAAGACTTTGGCGGCCGCTACACGGTCAAGCACCACACCGAGTTCATCGCCGAGCTGATTGATGCTAAGCGGCTCGAGCTCCTGCCCATGAGCGGGGCGGTTACCTACCACGACCCTTGCTACCTGGGCCGGCACAACGGGGTGCTGCAAGAACCCCGCCAGGTCATCCAGGCGGCCGGCCTTGCGCTCAAGGAGCCCCCGCGCCACGGCACCAATAGCTTCTGCTGCGGGGCCGGCGGGGCCCAGTTCTGGAAAGAGGAGGAGCCCGGCCAGGAGCGGGTCTCTACCCACCGCTACCGCGAGCTTAGGGGCACCGGGGCCGAGACCATTGCGGTGGGCTGTCCCTTCTGTATGCAGATGATGAACCTCGAGACCGCCCAGGAACCCGAGGGCCAGGCCCCCAGGGTGCTGGATATCTCTGAGCTGGTGGTGCAGCAGCTAAAAAGCAAGCAGGCCAGCCCGGCGGGCGAATAGCTGTACCGCTTTAAGACCCTGGGGTGTCAGCGTCACGCCAGGTATTGAAGTTGGTTGCGCAAACTGGGTAAACTGGCCGCGTACCAGATGAATCCCCGATGGGCTCGCCAGGGCGAGGTCTCACAGCGCGGGAACGCGGTACGCGCCAAGCCAGCATGGCGGCTTGGCATCAGATTGGAGGCCAATAATGGCAAAAATCCGACTGGAGCACATTTACAAGCGGTACGGCGGCAAGGTGACGGCGGTCAAAGACTTCAACCTCGAGACCGAAGACGGCGAGTTTGTGGTGTTTGTAGGCCCCTCGGGCTGCGGCAAGACCACCACCCTGCGCATGATTGCCGGTCTGGAGGACATCACCGAGGGCAAGCTCTACATCGGCGACCGCCTGGTCAACGATGTGCCCCCCAAAGACCGCGACATCGCCATGGTCTTCCAGAACTACGCCCTCTACCCCCACATGAACGTCTACGAGAACATGGCCTTTGGCCTGCGGCTGCGCCGGGTGCCCAGAGACGAGATCGACCGCCGGGTCAAAGAGGCCGCCCGTATCATCAAAATTGACCACCTGCTAAACCGCAAACCCCGCGAGCTATCGGGGGGTCAGCGCCAGCGGGTGGCTATGGGCCGGGCCATCGTGCGCGAGCCCAAGGTCTTCCTGTTCGACGAGCCCCTTTCCAACCTCGACGCCAAGCTGCGCGTGGAGATGCGGGCCGAGATCTCCAAGCTCCAGCGCCGCTTAGGGGTAACCACCGTCTACGTGACCCACGACCAGGTCGAGGCCATGACCCTGGGCCAGCGCATTGTGGTGATGAAGGACGGCGAGGTATTGCAGGTGGATACGCCCCTCAACCTCTATGACTTCCCCGAGACCAAGTTTGTGGCGGGCTTCATTGGCTCCCCCTCCATGAATTTCATTCGCACGAGGGTGCAGGTCGAGGGCGGCAACGCCTACTTCGTGGGGGAAGGCTTCAAGGTTAAGACCAACCAGACCCTGGGGGCCAGCCTGATGCCCTACAACGGTAAGGAAGTCTGGATGGGCATCCGTCCCGAGCACATCGGCCTTAAGGGCTGGACTACCATTCCCGAAGGCGAGAACGTGATCAAGGGGAGGGTTGAGGTGGTCGAGCCGCTGGGGGCCGATACCGAGGTGCACGTTGACGTGGCCGGGCATATGATGACCGCCAAGGTGGATGGTCACGCCCTGGTGCGCACCGGCGACACGGTGGAACTCCTGGTGGACACCAGCAAGCTCCACGCCTTTGAAGTGGAGGGGAATGAAAAGGCCATCGGCCATGCCACGGTCAAAGACAGCCGCTCGGTGGCTCGAGTCTAGAGCGCTAGACATTCAACGCAACCCCGGTCAGGCGACTGGGGTTGTTTGCCTGTGGGATCTGATGTGTGGTGCGATTTTTGACTTGATGTGTACCCTTGTGAAGCCGCATGAATCATCGCAGTCCAATTTGCCACGGACTGGGAAACCCTAACCAAAACGCTCCCACCAGGCCTGCAGGGGCTGCTCGGGGGGGCTGGCCCCTTCCACCGTGCAGGTGATGGCGGCGAGGTGGCAGGAGGCGGCCAGGATGACCGGGAGCTGGGTGCCATCCCAGGTCAGGAGTTCCATCCTCGAGCCAATGTCTTGCTTGATCATGCTGTAGATGAGCCCGGCCATGAAGGCGTCGCCGGCCCCCGTGGTATCGGCCACGGCTACCCGCACCGAAGGAACCCGCATCATCCGGGTGCGGAAAGCGGCCATGGCCCCGCCGGCCCCCAGGGTGAGCACCGTAACCGGGGCGCCGAGCTCAACGAGGTGCTCGAGCAAGACCTGGGGCTCATCGGGCGCCTGAGGGAACATCCGCCGGGCGTCGTCCAGGCTGGCCTTCAGCACCGAAACGTACGGCATATAGCGCAACAACTGTTCCCAGTAGGCCTCGCTGGGGGGCGCGTGCAGGTTGGGGTCGAAACTTACCAGCACATCGAACTCGAGGGCAATCTCCAGCAGGCTTTGGATGCCCGGGATGTTGCGGGGGTCGAAGGCCGATAGCGAGCCAAAGTGAAACCACCTGGCCCGGGCCATGGCTGCGCTATCCGGGCTGAACCGGGTAGCACCAAACGCGCGGTAGAAGCTAAACCGCGCGTTGCCTTGGGAATCCAGCTCGGCCAGGCTCAGAGGGGTGGCCACCTCCGGGAGCTGCTGGATAAAGCGGGTTTCGATCTTGCGCTCGGCGATGCGGGCCAGGGCCCAGTCGCCTAAAAAATCCTGTCCAAGCTCACCCACAAACCGCGTTGGTATCCCAAGACGGGCCAGAATGGCGGCGGTGTTGAGGGCCGACCCCCCCAGCACCCCGTGATACGAGAGCGTGGGCTTCGATAGGAGGTTGCGACCAATAAAGTCAACCAGGATCTCGCCGGTGAGCACCACCATTCCGCCGTATACTCTAACAAATCTCCGAAATTGCAAAAGTCCTGGCTCGAGCCTACCCAGGCCCGGTTGCAGAGCGTATGATTGGCTTTGTGAGTCGGGCTTTTGTGATTGGAATTGCCGGTGGAACCGGCAGCGGCAAAACCACCGTAACCGAGGCGGTGATCAATGCAGTAGGGCCCGAGCATGTGGCCCTGCTGCCGATGGACAACTACTACAAAGACAACACCCACCTGCCTTTTGAAGAGCGTCTCAAGCAAAGCTACGACCACCCCGACGCCTTCGACCTCGAGCTTTACCTTACGCACATCCGCCAGATCGTGGCGGGTCAGCCGGTGGCGGTTCCGGTCTATTCGTTTAAGGAGTACACGCGCTCGAGCGAAACCATACTGGTAAAGCCTGCCCCGGTGGTGGTGCTCGAGGGCATTATGCTGCTGGTGGACGCCACCCTTCGCGCCGAGATGAACCTCAAGGTGTTTGTGGATACCGATGCCGATGTGCGCTTCATCCGGCGCTTACAGCGCGATATTGCGGAGCGCGGGCGCACCGTGGAGAGCGTGATAGCGCAGTACCTCGAGCAGGTTCGCCCCATGCACCTGTCCTTTGTGGAACCGTCCAAGCGCTATGCCGACGTGATCATTCCCCACGGGGGGCATAACCAGGAGGCCCTGGCTATGCTGACCGCGCGGGTGCGCAGCCTGGTGCAGGACGGCCGGGTGGGCCACGGGGGGCGGCCATGAACTTTTACCTCAGAATCGTAATCTTGCTCTCGGCCTTGCTGAGTCTGCCGGCCCTGCTGCCCCGGATGCAGGCTGAGCGGCCCGGGCCGGTGGTGCTGGTGATGGACGGCGAGGAAGTCGCCGACCAGGCCCGCTTTACCGGCAAAACCTTCCTGCAGCTCATGGAGGAGTACCGCGCTTTGGGGGTGCACGGGGTGGCGCTCTACGAACAGCCGGTGCGTAACTGGGTAAACCGGGGGTTGCTTAGCTACCATCCCGCCAACACCCTGCAATTGCTCTACCCCAACGCCCAGATCAAGCCGGGGTGGTTTTACCTGGCCGGCCCCCCAGCCTTGCTGGAGGCTATGGTGGCCCGCTGGGATATCCCGACCGAACGCGTGCTGATCGGAACCCAGACCTGGCTGGCCACCCCGGTCAATGTGGAGTTTTTCCCGGCCGGCTTCGATCTGGCCCTGGCCCGCGAGCTAAAAGCCCAGGGCTTTTACATCGTGGCCCGGCCCTTCGATCACCCCTACCGCAAATACGACGTGGAGCTGGTGCCCCCCGAAGCCGACGCAGTGGCGTTTGCAGGGCTGGATGCACTGGGCTATAAGGACAACCTCGAGGCTGTTGCAGCCGGTCTGGAGGGCAAACCGATCGCCTGGATCGAGGGCACCCCCCAGCGGGGCTTCACCCAGCTTGCCCAGACCCTGCCGGTCAAACGGCTTTTTAGCATCCGCCCGGAGTGGCAGGACAAACTCACCCCTGCCGAGACCGCCGACAAGTTTGTGCTGGCGGCCCGCGAGCGCGGCCACCAGTTGCTCTACCTGCGGCCCTACCGGGAACCGAGCGATACCCAGGCTTTTCTGAGCTTCCTGCAGCGCGATCTGGAGCGTTCCGGTATCCCCATGGGTGAGCCCAGGGCCCGCGACTTTACGCCTTCACCGCTCCGGTATATCGCCCTTTTGGGCATCGTAGCAGGCCTGGTTTTGCTGGCCAGTGGGCTGCCACAACCCTTGGGAGTACCGGTGGTTGGGCTGCTGGTGCTCTTGGCCCTGGGGGTGGCCCGCGGGGATGCGGCGCCCTTGCTGGCGGCGATGGTGTTCCCGGCCCTGGGCTTCCTCGAGCGCCAATTAACCGGCCTGCGCCTGTGGCTGGCCGCGGTGCTCTACTCGCTGGCTGGGGTGGTCTTCCTGGCCGCCCTGGGCAGCACCCCCCAGAGCGTGCTGGGTCTGGAGCCTTTCCGGGGGGTCTCCCTGACCCTGGTGGTGCCGCCCCTCCTGGTGGCCCTCTCGTTCTTGCCCAGCAATTACAAGCCCGTTCTGAACTTCCTCTACAACTACCAGTTTAAGCTGGGCGAAGCGGTTCTTGTGCTGCTGGGTCTGGCAGTGGTGGCGCTGGCGGTGTTGCGACGGGGCAACGATGCGGCCCCCTCCATCGTGCCGGAATGGGAATTGCAGCTCAGGGCCTTCTTGCAGGACGTGATGGTGCGCCCCCGCTTCAAGGAGATTTTTGCTCATGCCCTGGCCCCCATGGCCCTGCTGCTGCCCTGGCCGACCTGGATGAGAAATGCGCTGCTGGTGCTGGTGGCGGTGGGTATGGGTTCCATACTGAACACCTTTTCGCATTACCACACCCCTTTGAGCATCTCCTTTTTCCGGGTGTTGAACGGGATGCTCATTGGCTTGTTGTTGGGCCTGGTAGGGGTCTGGGTCTTCCGGCGCCTGCGCGAATGGTGGCTCAGGTAGAAGCATCTAAGGCCCGGGCATGCCAAGATGGATGGGAGGGTCTATGCGCGTCGGGGTTAGCGGTTATTACGGCTTTCAGAATGCGGGCGACGAGGCTATTTTAGAGGCCATCGTGCAGGAGGTGCGGGCCCGTGGACACCAGGCCGTGGTGTTTTCCAACAACCCCGCCGAGACCGCGCAGCGCTACGGGGTGGAAGCCGTCAAACGCACCCACCCCCTCGAGGTCTGGAAGGCCCTGGGCCGGATTGATCTGCTTTTATCGGGCGGTGGAGGTCTGCTGCAGGACAAAACCTCCAGCCTGAGCCTGTGGTACTACCTCACCATGTTGGGCCTGGCCCGGCGGCGGGGCAAGGCCGTGTACGTATTCAACCAGTCGTTGGGGCCTCTGAGCCAGCGAGGGGAACGCCGGGTGCGGCGGGCCTTGCGCGGGGTGCCCTGTTACTTTCGCGATGAGGGTTCGCTCGAGTACGGGCGCGGCCTGGGACTGGAGGTGCACCTGGGGGCTGACCCGGCCCTGCTGCTCCCCACGCCGCCGGTGGAACGCGAGCCCAACATGGTGGTGCTGGTGCCCAAGTACGGCACCGAGGCGGCCAATGCCAATCTGCACAAACTGGCCGACCGGCTGCGGGTGGAGGGCCTCGAGGTGGTGGTTCTAGCCCTGCAACCGGGCTTCGATGAACCGGTGCTGGAAAAGTTCAGCAGCTTTACCCGCGAGCTGGCCTGGGATCCGCGCCGGGTGAGCTATCTGCTGGCCCAGGCCGGCTATGTGATCTCGGTGCGCCTGCACGGGGCCATCCTGGCGGCGGCAGCCGGAACGCCCTTTGCCGGCATCGCCTACGACCCCAAGGTGGCCGGCTTTTGCCGGGATGCCGGGGCGGTGTATGTGGACATGCCCGGCGACCCCGATCTGCTGGCCTCGGCGGTATTAACCCGGCGTCAGCCCAACTGGAGCGCTATTGAGGCCATGAAAGCCCGTGCTCGTAGCAGCTTCGACCAGGTTTTATCGGCCCGCCCCCAGGGGCGGATGCAGCGCTCGAGGTAGGCTACAGCGGGATGTTCCCGTGCTTTTTATAGGGCCGTTCTTCTTGCTTGCTGGAGAGCATCTCGAGGTGCCTTATCAGGAGCCGGCGGGTTTCGGCGGGGTCAATCACATCGTCAATATAGCCCCGGCTGGCCGCCACATAGGGGTTGTCGAAGGCTTTCTTGTACTCGGCAATTTTGGCCTGACGCGTCGCCGCGGGGTCGGGTGAAGACTGGATTTCCTTGCGGTAGATGATGTTGGCAGCCCCCTCCGCCCCCATCACCGCCACCGCCCCGGTGGGCCAGGCCAGCACCACATCGGCCCCCATGTCGCGGGAGTTCATGGCCAGGTAAGCCCCGCCATAGCTCTTGCGGGTAATCAGGGTGATCTTGGGCACGGTGGCCTCGGCATAGGCGTACAGCATCTTGGCCCCGTGGCGGATGATGCCCTGGTGCTCCTGGGCCACCCCTGGTAGAAAGCCGGTGACATCCACCAGGGTCAGGATGGGAATGTTGAAGCTATCGCAGGTACGAATAAAGCGGGCGGCTTTGTCCGAGGCGTTGATGTCCAGCGCACCGGCCATGAAGCGGGGGTTGTTGGCTACAATTCCCACACTCTGGCCCCCCAGGTGGGCAAAGCCCACGATGATGTTTTTGGCGAACTGGGGGTGCAGCTCCAAAAACACCCCCTCGTCCACGATGGTCTCGATGATCTGGTGCATGCTGTAGGGGCGGCGCGGGTCGGGATGAACCAGATTTAAAAGCTCTGGGGTCTTGCGCTGCTTGGAGTCGCCGTTGTTCCGTAGAGGGGGTTTTTCTCTGGCGTTTTGCGGCAGGTACACCAGGAGTTTCTTAATGGTGTCCAGCACGCCCTGGTCGCCCTCGCACTCGAGGTGGGCTACGCCCGACTTGGTGGTGTGAACCTCCGAGCCCCCCAGTTGCTCGAAGGTGACCTCCTCACGGGTCACGCTCTTGATCACCTCCGGCCCGGTGATGAACATGTAGCTTTTACCTTTGCTCATCAGCACAAAGTCGGTGAGGGCCGGGCTGTAGACGGCCCCCCCGGCGCAAGGCCCCAGGATGGCCGAGATCTGCGGCACCACCCCGGAGTAGATGGCGTTGCGGTAGAACACCTCGCCATAGCCCGAAAGGCTATCCACGCCCTCCTGGATGCGGGCCCCTGCCGAGTCGTTGAGGCCGATGATGGGCGCGCCCACCTTGACCGCCATATCCATCAGACGGGCTATTTTTTGTCCGTGGGTTTTGCCCAGGCTCCCGCCCAGCACGGTAAAATCCTGACTAAAAACGAAAACCGTACGGCCCCCGATCTGACCATAGCCGGTAACCACCCCATCGGCGGGGGCCTGAATCCCACGCATTAGCTCGCTTTCCGGGTGCTCGGCGAAGGGTTGCAGCTCAACAAAGCTATCTGGGTCGAGCAGGTATTCAATGCGCTCACGGGCCGTCATCTTGCCGGCTTCGTGCTGTTTTTTCAGTCGTTCCGGCCCTCCGCCAGCGATGATGCGCTTGCGCCGTTCTTCCATCTCGGCCAGTAGCTCCTCCATCAAAGCCCGTGTGTTGTCTGCCATAATGCCTGTATCTTACCAACCTGCTCAGATGCCACCCCGCCGACCAGGCTTGACGAGTTGGCGCTGGCCCCCTATACTTTCCATTGCTGTTCGCGCGGGGCTGTGGCGCAGTTGGGAGCGCGTCTGAATGGCATTCAGAAGGTCAGGGGTTCGAATCCCCTCAGCTCCACCAAGTCAGGGACGCAGAATCCGGGGGAACCAAACCCCCGGATTGCTGTTTATGGGCAGGTGTCCGGGCCTTGGAGGCGCGGCTAGTTGCCCAGCCGGTGGGCCAGTAGACGCAGGCCGACCAAGACCACAAACACCGTGCCGCCCTCGTGGGCCACCACCCCCAGCGGGAGGGGTACCTGGCCGGCCAGGGCAAAAGCCCCCACCACGATGATGATGCCAAGGGCAAAGCTCAGGTTGAAATAGACGGTGCGGGCGGTGGCGCGGGCCAGTTGCTGAGCCCCGACCAGGCGGTTGAGGTCGTTTTTCATAAGCACCAGATCGGCGCTCTCCAGTGAAACATCGGCACCTGCGGCCATCGAGACCCCCACGTCGGCAGCGTTGAGCGCAGGGGCGTCGTTAAGGCCGTCCCCAACCATGACCACTGTGCCTTCTTGGCGGAGTTGCTGGATGCGCTCGAGCTTGTCCTCGGGTAAAAGCTCGGCGTAGACCTCTGAAATGCCCACCTGTGCAGCGATATTCTGCGCCACGGCCTTGCGATCGCCGGTGAGCATGATGACCCGCGCGCCCTGTCGCTGGAGCTTGGCGATGGCCTGGGCGGCCTCTGGGCGGGGGGTATCGGCCACACCCAACAAAGCCACGATACGACGATCTAGGCCCAGAATGGCGGTGGTCAGGCCTTGGTTTTCCATGGCCTCGAGCTGACGCTCGACCGGGGGCTCGAGGCCCACCTCCAGGCTGGTTAAAAGACGGCGGTTGCCCACCCAGACCGGCGTGCCGTCGGCCAGAGCCCCCACCACCCCGTGGCCCCGTATGGCCCGTACCTGGCTGATCGCTGGGGTGGGGCCCTCCCAGCTCTGGGCGATGGCCTGGGCGATGGGGTGCTCGCTGTAGCGCTCAATTCCGGCTGCCAGGGCTCTGGCCTCAGCCTCGCTGCCTTGCAGCACGACGACCTGCACCAGCTTCATGCGCCCTTCGGTGAGGGTGCCAGTTTTATCAAAGACAAAGATGTTGGCTTTGGCCAGAGCTTCCAAAGCTGCTCCGCTTTTGAATAGCGCCCCGGCCCGGGCGCCGGCAGCCATAGCCGACAGCACCGCGGCTGGCGTGGCAATGACCACCGCGCAGGGGCTGGCCACCACCAGGAAGGTCATGGCGCGGTACCAGGCTTGAGCCGCCTCGAGGCCAAACACCAGGTGGGCCACCGCGAACACCACCGGGGCCGAGAGCAGTACTGCAATGGTGTAAGGACCCTCGAAACGCTCAGCGAAACGTTCGGTACGGCTTTTGCTAGCCTGGGCGTTTTCCACCAGCTTGATCAGCTTGGCCAGGGTGCTTTCGCTGGCCGGACGCTCAACCCGCACCCGCACCACTCCGTGTCCGTTGAGGGTACCGCTTCTTACAGGATCACCGGGTTTTTTGTCTACCGGAACGCTCTCGCCGGTAAGGGCGCTTTCGTCGACGTCGGTGTACCCATCCACCACCAGGCCGTCGGCGGCGAAACGCTCACCGGGGCGCACGACCAGGATGTCGCCGGGCGATAGAGCATCCAATGGCTTCCACTGCTCGCTTCCGTCGGGGAGTAATACATTGGCCCCTTCGGGGTGCAGGGTCATGAGGGCCTCGATGGCCCGTCGGGTGCGGTTCATGGCCCAGCTTTGCAGGGTGTTGGAGAGGCTGAACAAAAAAAGCAGGATGGCCCCATCCCCCGCCTGGCCCACTGAGGCCGCGCCCAGGGCTGCTACCACCATCAGGAGATCCACGTCCAGCTTCCGCTGCTGTACCAGGCTCAGGATGGCTTTGTGCGCTGCCGGTATTCCACCTGCTAAAAAAGCCAGCGCCCACAGGCCGTCTTGCAGCCAACCCAGCCCATAGCCTTTAGCCAGAAAGCCCCCCACCACACCCAGCAGGGTGAGGCCGGAGAGTAAAAACCCCCGGTTGACCTCGTGGCTCCAAAACGGTGGCCGTTGGGTTTGTATCGTTGTGGACGGCGTGAAGACTGCATTCATGGAAGGATCCTTTCGCTCGATATGAAAATAGTAATCATTACTAATAAGAGTATCCCACAACAGAATGAAATGCACAACCCCACCGGGCAGCGCAGGGTGGATTGTGCCGCTTCTGTAGGCTGATTGTACCTGCTATGCACCGGGGCATTGGGCGCCTGCTGCTCGACCTCAAGGCCAGATGAACGCGACCGTCTTGGCGGTGAGCCTATACTTGAGGAAGGTTGCTATGAGGCGCGTTTTATGGATGGGGCTGCTCCTGCTGGGGTTTGCACAAGCCCAGCCAGACCTGCTGCTGCGGGTTTTGTTGGCCGAAGCCCCGTCGGCTACCGTTCGACTGGGGCCTCACCGGCAGCAGACAGCCTATGGGGCTCGAGATGTGGGCACGGGCCAGTTTCGAGTAACGGCCGGCCCGGGCGAGGTGTTGGTGGATGGGCTTAGCGCGGGCCCGTGGGTTGAGTTTGTGGCCGCTGAAGGTTTTGCCTTGGAGGGCCGTAGCTACCGGGGAAACCTGCTGGCGGTGTGGCAGGCGGGGCGGGTGTTGCTGGTCAACCGGGTCTGGCTCGAAGACTACCTGCTGGGGGTTGTGCCGGCCGAGGTGCCGGCCTCTTTCCCGGACGCGGTCTTGCAAGCCCAGGCCATCCTGGCCCGTACTTTTGCCTTATACCGGCTTAATCCCCGGGGCCTCTACGATCTATGCGCTACCGAGCGCTGTCAGGTTTATCTGGGGCGCTCGGCGGAAAACCCCCGGCACTCGAGCGCGGTGTATGCTACCCGCTCGCTGATCGTGAGCTTCAACCAAAAACCAATTACCGCGGTCTACCATGCCGACTCAGGCGGCTACACAGCGGCTTCCGCTGAAGTCTGGGGCAACACCGTCCCCTATCTGGTAGCCCGGCCCGACCCCTTTGCGGTGAGCCCCAACAGTAGCTGGAGCCGTACCCTGACGCCCGAAGCGGTGGCGCGGGGCCTGGCTGGGCTGGGTATGCAGGTTGGGGTGGTGCAGGCGGTGACCCCGCTGCTGGTAAGTGAGAGCGGCCGTCCCCTACGCCTGCGCATCGTGGGGAATAGCGGCAGCGTGGAGCTCGATGCACCACAGTCTACCCGCCTGCTGCGGGGTTTGGGGCTGCCTTCCACCCGTGTGCGCTTTGAGGGCTGGCAGGTGTTTGGACAGGGCAGCGGCCACGGGGTGGGCATGAGCCAGTGGGGGGCTCGAGGGCTGGCATTACAGGGCTGGGACTTCCGCCAGATTCTGGGCTACTACTACCCCGGAACCTTCCTCAGCAGCTTTGAGGTGGTGGCCGGCCTGAGGGAGAAGCTCCGCCTGGCCGGATACCCATTGGGGCCGGTTTATAGCGCTTTGGGGTTGGCGCGCTTCCCAGATGCCGGTTCTGCGGGGGTTGGGGTGGATGCCTTTTCAGGTGGGCTTAAGCCACATCGCGTAAAGTGGCCTGTGGGGCTCGAGCTCGCCGGGGAAGAACTGAAGGATGATTGATAGAAGGCAGGTGGCATTGCTTTGAACCGTGGTCGGGGGCGGTTGGCTTTATTGCCGCGATGGGGGCAGCTTGAGGCGTTGTTTTTGTTTGCTGGTGTTGGGGGCCTGGGGTTGGGCGCAGTCGGTTGAGCTGGGTGTGCTCGAGCGCTGCCAGGGGGTTTTTCAGGCCCTGCGCCCCCAGTTTGCCTACGCCGAGCGGGTAGCCCCCCAGCGCTTCTTGCTGCGGGTGGTACTGGGCACCGGGGAAGCCGCCCTGGCCCGGCTGACCGTTAACATCGACCTGCAGCCGGTTCCGCTGGGCCTGGAGGATATTGCGGTGGTGGCGCTCGAGCGCCCACTACAAGACGCGATTCGGCTGCGCAACCGGCTGTCTCAGGGTCTAGGAGAACTACCGCAAAGCCTGAGCCTGGGTAACTGGTACGTGGCCGTTCCCACCGGCTACCGCTGCTTTTTGACCCACCAGGGCCGGGTGGTGGGGGTGTTGTTGCTGAGGCAGAACCTCGAGCCCATCCCCAACCCTCGCTGGCTGGCGGTTTACCAGCGCTCGGTGGTGCGGTTTCCGCTCGAGCTTCGCTAGTACTTCTCGAAGCCAGGAGCGGCTCGCTATAGTGAGCTCATGCACCTCCTGGTTGGCCCCCCGGCTTCCGGCAAGACCACCCGCCTGCTCGAGCTGGCCCAGTCTTTTTTGCAACAGCGCCAACGGGTCTGGTGGGTGTGCCTGCCCGCGCAAAAAGCCTACGTCTACCGCCGGGCCACCCAAAAAGGCGCGGTGCTGGGCCTCGAGGTGCTCTCCTCGCAGCAGCTCTACTACCGCTTGCTGGCGGCCAGCTATGGCCTGAAGCCCATCCTGACCGGGCCGGGCCGGGTGGCGCTGGTGGGGGAGGCCCTGCAGAATTCAGAAAATCCAATTCCCAAGCCCGGTGAGGCCCGCCTGTTTGCCCGCGCCATCGCCGAGGCCAAGCGCAACGGGGTAAAACCGGAGGAGATTCCCAACCAGAGCCCCGAGACCCGGCGCTTGCGGCAGGTATATGCCCGCTACGAGGAGCTCAAGACCACCTTGGGCCGCTGGGACTACGACGACTTTCGCTCGGGGGCGCTGGAACTGCTGGCGCAGGGGCCGGTGCAGCTCGAGCCCGACCTGGTGGTGGTGGATGGCTTTCGCGAACTGGGGGTGCAGGAGTTGCGGCTGTTGCGGGCGCTGTCCCGCTATGTTCCGGTCTGGGTTAGTTTACCCGAAGCCCCGCCCGGACTCGCCCCTGATGAGACACTGGAATCGCGCCCAATTCCGGCCCAGGTTTACCGCGCCCAGAACCCGGTGAGCGAGGCCCGCTGGGTGCTGCGCGCCATCAAGCGCGACCTGGCGCAGGGCCTGGCGGCCCTGGATGTGGCGGTGGTGGCGCCGGAGTCGCGGATTCCTGCCCTGCTCACCCTGGCCGACGAGTATGGCCTGCCCCTGGTGGATTACCGGCTTCGCACCGCCGCCGACACCCCCGAGGGGCGGCTGTTGCTCGAGCTCCTCGAGCTGCCCGACTACCCCACGCCCAGCCGCCTGATGGCCGTGCCCGACCTGGCCCCGCTGGGCCGAGCGGCGCTCGAGCGCGGCCTGGTGGGCCTCGAGGCCACCACCCGCCTGGCCGCTGAGCTGGGGATGCAAGACCTGTGGGCGGCCTGGCTCTCGCGCCTGAAGCCCCCCGGTGAAGCAGGCTCGTTCTTCGAAGGCCGGGGGTGGAACCACAGCTTCCACCCCTCGCTGGCCTGGGCCGAGGAGCTGCTGGACTCGCTGCCCGAGGTGCGCCACAGCCCCCGCCGGGTCAGCCTGCTGGAACGGGCCTACGAAGCCCACCGCATCGCCCTGGGCCCCGATTTCCGCCACTGGTGGGCGGCCTTGCTGGCCGAGACCTACGAGCCCCAGCGCCCGCCGGGCGGGGTGGCGGTGCTCACGCCCAACCTGGCCTCGGGGCAGCGCTGGAAGAAGCTCTATCTGACCTATGCGGTGGAGGGGGCCTACAACACCGGCGAGCAGGAGGACTACTTCGTCCCCGAGGAGTTGCGGGTGGGCCTCGAGCAAGCCCTTCAAGCTGCGGGGTTGCCCAAACGCTTTTTGGGGCGCGACCGCCTGCTCTTGCAGGAGCTCAAAACCCGCGCCGACGAGGTGATCATCACCTACCCCGAGGCCAGCCAGGAGGGGCCGCTGGAACCCGAGCCCATGCTGGTGGGCAGCACCCCGCCCTACCTGCCCAAGCTGCCCCCGGCCAGCCGGCTCGAGCTGGCCCAGCAAGGAGGCTACCGGGCCCCCTTGGGTCGGGCGAGCCTGGGGGCGCCTCGGGTGGAAGACCTGCGGCGCTACCGCGAGTGCAGCTTTCAGTTCTGGGCCCAGCAGCTCATCCCCAAGGACGAGCGACTGCTGGAGTGGTGGCAGCAGTGGACGCACGAGCTGCGCAAGGCCGAGAAGCTGGTGCCGGCCCGCCTCGAGGCCCTGGCCCGGCAGTTCCCCCAGACCGAGGGCTGGATGCGCCACCACTACGCCCTGCTGAGCGAGCTCAGCCTGGGTTTCAGGCTGAATGGTGCGGGGCTGGAAGCGCGGCTGGACGGGGTTTTGCGCAAGGGCGGCGAGGTGCACATCTACCGCTTTGTAGCCCCCGAGACCCCCGCAGAAAAGGCCGACCAGCAGGTGCGCGAGCGCTGGAGTGAGCGCTGGGCCGCCGGTTACCTGCTCTCGACTTTCCCGAAGCGCGTCCAGCGCGTTTATCTGTGGGCCTGGCCGGTGCTGGGCGACCCGCTGCTGGTGTACGGCAAGCCCATCGAACGGCTCTGGGGGGCGCTCGAGAACCTACTGGCCAAAGCGCAGGAGACCTACGCCCAGTACAAAACCGGGGTGGTGGAACCCAACCCCGGTTTCCGTTGCCGTAGCTGTGGTGTTCGGGACGTCTGCCGTGAGGCGCAGTACAGTTAGCCTCCTTCAAAAACGGAAAGACAGCGAAAAACTGAACGGCGAAGCCAGGCGGAGGGTGGCATAGGCCTCGTCCGGAGGCAGTAAAAACAGCGGGATTTCCGGCGCGGCCACAAAGCGCCCCAGGTTGAGGTTGGCCCCGATGCTAAAGCCGGGGTTCAGGCGCAGCCCACCGCACTGCAGGGGGGCGTTGTTGGTACTCTGGCACTGCACGTAGCTGTATAGGCGGGGCCCGATATACCCCTGGTCGGTCTCGAGGGCCATGGGCCAGCAATACCCCGTGTCCAACCCTACGCCACCGCCGTTCAGTGTCGAGGCCACCTAGCGGTAAGCGATGTAGGTCTCCCAGGTTACGCTCAGAGCAACAGCCAGACCGTCTTCTATGTACGAACCGCGGGCAAAAGCCGAGGCCCCCGGGCGCGGGGGCAGCAACAGGTCGGCCCCCAGGCCCCACCGTGTACTGAACCCGAAGCCCTCCGGCCGTGAGAGCACTGAAAGTATGCAACCCTCCCAAGCCCCCTGCGCTCAGCGCAGCACCATGCGGTGGTTCAGATAGGCATCGAGGTGCTCCTGGAAGGCTTTCATCAACTGCTGGCTGTAAGGCCCTACCTGCCCATCGCCCACCCGCCGATCTTCAATCTGGGTGATGGGCATGACCTGCCGGGTGGCCCCGGTCAGCAGCACCTCGTCGGCGGAGTAGAGTTCAGCCAGGGTGATGGGCCGCTCCTGGATGGGCAAAATCGGACGGGCCACCTCCAGCAGGTGCTTGCGGGTGATGCCCGGCAGCACGCCCGCCTGGGCGGTGATCAGGGTGCCCTGCTGGATGATCAACAGGCTGCTGCGCCCGCCCTCGTACACGGTTTTTCCATCGTGATAGATCACCTCGGTGGCCCCCTCGGCCCGCACCCGTTTGGCGAGCTTCACCGCGACCAGGTAGTCGGTGGTTTTGGCCTCGGGCAGCTCGCGCAGGTTCTGGTGCAGGATGACCTTGCCCCCCTGCTGGTAGAGCTGGGCTGGGGGTGGGGTGACCGCCATGGGCGCGATGATCAGGTTGGGCTGGCCGGGGGTGAAGGCATCGGGGGAGTAGCCCCCGGTGAGCAGCATCTGGATGCCGGCTTCCCGCAGGTTGTTGAGCTCTATCAGCTCCCGAATCAGGCCCTCGAGCTTTTCCCGCCCGAAGGGTGGGGTAAGCTCCAGCAGCCGGGCCGAGCGCTCGAAGCGCTCGAGGTGATCCTCCAGAAACACCGGAACACCCCGCAAAATGCGGAAAAACTCGAATACCGCATACCCCCGCCGCAGGCCCAGGTCGGAGATGTGCAGGCTGGCCTTGTCGTGTTCGATGATGGTTCCGTTGATGCTGGCGTATTTCACAAAAGCCCTCTATCGCTCGATATTCTAGCAGGACATTGCTATACTTATTTGTCTCAGGAGTGCCATGTCCACTGCCAAAACCCAACCCATTCAACTCGAAGTTCCTGCACCCGTTGAGCTTCCCCAGCTCGAGGAGCTCGAGTTCGAGGAGACTCCCCTCGAAGAACAGGAGCGCATTGTGGCGGAGGCCCTGGAGCGCAACGCAGAGGTATTACGTGGCCTTGCCCAGCGCTAGCTTCTTCTATCGTTACAAAGGCCACCGCTACCCCACAGGAAAACTGGTTGTTACACTGCACCACAACGCCCTGGTACGCTTTGGGGGCCTGGAGGGGATTCGGGATGCGGCGGCCCTACAGTCGGCCCTGTCCGCACCTATTGCGAGCGCTGGGGGCGCGGATGCTTATCCCACCTTCTTTACCAAAGTAGCGGCCCTGGGTTTTCGATTGGCCAGGAACCACGCTTTTCACGATGCCAATAAGCGAACGGCCTGGCTTGCGGTCGAAACCACCCTCCACGCCAACGGCTACTACATTAGCCGCCCGGCGCTCGAGATTGAGGATATGATGGTGCTCATGGCAGCCGGTTATTTGAGCCTGGAAGGATTTCGAGCTTTCTTGCTGATGGCCTGTAATCAGGACTATACCGACCCACACCTGTGAAAGTTCGTGTCGCCTCCGCCGGAACCGGCAAGACCGCCAGCCTGGTCTTGCGCTACCTCGAGCTCATCGCTAAGGGTACGCCGTTGCGCCGCATTGCCGGCGTCACCTTTACCCGCAAGGCCGCCGACGAGCTGCGGGTGCGGGTGGCGGCGGCCATCGAGGAGGTGTTGCAAACCGGGCGGCACCTGAGCTTTGTGGCTTCAGGGGGGAGCCGGGCCGCTTTTCAGGAGGCGGCCCGCGAGATTGCCGGGGCCACCCTCAGCACCATTCACGGCTTTATGGCCCAGTGCCTGCGGCTTGCGGCCCCGCTCCTGCACCTCGACCCCGACTTTTCCATGCTGGGCGACTGGGAGGCCCAGGCTATCTTCGAGGAGGAGTGGCAGACCCTGCGCTACCTGGCCCAGGATGCCCACCACCCGCTGTTTGGCCTGGTCTCCGACGAACTCACCGAGCCCCTTTTGCACCTTTTTTCCAGGCGCTCCCAGGCCGAGGTTTTTGAGCCGGCGGCGGGGGAGGCCAACCAGCATCTGCTCCAGGTGTACCAGACCGTGTACGCCGCCTACGAGGCCCGCCTGGGGGCCAACCTGCTCTCGCCCTCCGAGCTCGAGCGCAAGGCTTTAGAACTCGCCAGGAATGATAGGGCCATGAAGCGGGTTTTGGAGCGGGTGCGGGTGCTTTTGGTGGACGAGTACCAGGACGTGAACCCCGTGCAAGGGGCTTTTTTTGCGGCCCTCGAGCAGGCCAGGCTGCCCATCGAGATTGTGGGCGACCCCAAGCAGTCCATCTACGCCTTTCGCAACGCCGATGTCTCGGTCTTCCGCAAGGCCCTGCGGGAAGGTAAGTCCGAACCCCCCCTGACCCATAGCTACCGGCACAGCCGGGTGCTGGTGCGCTTTCTGAACGGCCTTACAGGGTATCTGGCTAAAGAGGGGCTGGGCTTTGGCCTCGAGGAAGCCCCCCCGGTCGAGGGGGTGCGGCCCGAGCAGGGGCGGCTGGAGGTGCACTGGGTGGTGGGGGAGCTCCCGCTCGAGGAGCTGCGCAAGCAGGAGGCGCGGGTGCTGGCCGGGCGGCTCGCGGCCCTGCGCGGCCCCATCGAGTACAGCCAGATGGCGGTGCTGGTGCGCTCATACGGCAGCGTGCGCTTTTTGGAAGAGGCCTTGGCCGAGGCCCAGATTCCCTACGTGCTGTTGCAGGGGCGGGGCTACTACGAGCGGCAGGAGGTGCGTGACCTGTACCATGCCCTGCGGGCCGCCCTCGACCCCAGGGGCCTGTCGCTGGCGGTTTTTTTGCGCAGCCCCTTCGGGCAGCACACCGAGGCCGGCCCCCTGAAGCCCCTCGAGCTTCCCCAGATCGAGGGGGTGTTGCGGGCCGACGACCCCCTGGGCCGCCTGGCCCAGCACTGGCCCAGCGTGTACGAACGCCTTCGCCAGATTCAAGCCCAGGTGCGCCTGATGGCCCCGCTCGAGGTGCTCAAATTCCTGATCCGGGCCCCCCTGATGGATGGCCGCCCCTACCACGACTTCCTGGAGCCGCGCGCGCGGGAGAACGTGGACGCGCTGCTCTTCTACTTCGCCCCGCGCCCACCCCAGAACCTCGAGGGGCTTCTGGAGCGGCTCGAGCTGCTCTCGCGGCAGGCCGACGCCGGCGATGTGCCGCAGTCGGGTGAGGGGGTGCAGATTCTGACCGTCCACCAGGCCAAAGGGCTGGAATGGCCTTTGGTGGCGGTCTTCGACCTGGGGCGGATGAATGTGCACCGGCCCCAGCCGCTGTACCTGGGGCAGGGGCCGAATGGGGGGGATGGGGGGCGCTTGAGGCGGTGGGTGGCCCTGCCGGAAACCCCACAGTTCGAGGCTTTTAGGCAGCAGGTGAAGCTACAGGAAGAGGAGGAGAGCTACCGCCTGCTGTACGTGGCGGCCTCGAGGGCCCGCGATACCCTGCTGCTCACCGCCAGCGCCAGCCACGGCCAGCCCGAGGGCTGGGGTAAGGTGCTCGAGGCCATGAACCTGGGCCCGGCCAGCAAGCCCTACCACCGCCCGGATTTTCACCTACAAACCTGGCCCTACCAGCCAGCGCCGCCGGTGCGCGTGCTGAGCCAGCCAGCGCCTTTGCAGCCCTCGCCCTGGGTGGATGCCCGCTTCGAGCCCGAGCCGTTTCCCCCGCTTTTCTCGCCCTCGGCGCTGAAGCGCCTCGAGGCCGAGCCCCTGCCCCTGCCCGACCCCGAGGAGGGTGAGGCCGTTCCGGGCCGCGCCCGGGCCATCGGGACGCTGGTGCACTACGCCATCGGGCAGAACTGGCGCCCCGACAACCCCCAACACCTGGCCAACCTCGAGGCCCAGGAGGTCATGTTCCCCTTCGGCCCAGACGAGCGCAGGGGCATCATGGCCGAGGTGCAGGCCCTGCTGGAGCACTACCAGGAACTTTTGGGCCGCGCACTCCCCTGGCCCCGCGACGAGGACTACCCCGAGTTCGCCGTGGCCCTGCCGCTGGGCTCTACGGTCTGGCAGGGGGTGATTGACCGCTTGTACCGGGTGGGCCAGCAGTGGTATCTGGAAGACTACAAGACCGACCAGGAGATGCGGCCCGAGCGGTATTTGGTACAACTGGGAATCTACCTGGCGGCCATTCGCCAGGCCTGGCAGATCGAGCCCGAGGTGCGGCTGGTCTACCTGCGCTTTGGTTGGGTGGAGCGGCTGGACAAGGCCATCCTGGAGGCCGCCCTGGGCGAGATCATGCCCAAAGGGGAGGGGCTGCGCCGCTAGCGTTGCGATTGAAGCTGCTGCTCGTCCTGCCAGGGCTCCACCACCACCCGGGTCTCGATCTGGGCGTTGAGGGTGGCCGAGACCGAGCAGTACTTGGTGTGGGAGAGCTCCACCGCGCGCTCGAGGGCCTCTTTGGTGACGTTGGGCCCTGCGCCGTAGTGGGTCACCACGATGTGGGTATAGCGCTTAGGGTGCTCCTCGGCCCGCTCGCCCACGGCCTCTACCCGGTAGCGGGCCAGGGGCTGGCGCTTTTTCTCCATGATGTCCACCACGTCGTAGGCGGTGCAACCGGCCAGCGCGGCCAGCAGGAGTTCCATGGGGCGCAGGCCGGTGGAGGGCTGGTCGCCGTCCACCATTACCTTGTCCCCCTGCTCGTTGATGCCCACAAACCGGTGTCCTCCCAAGCGGTGCAGTACTACTTTTTTCGTTGCCATAGATCTCCTTAGGGTAACCGGGCTCTTATGGAGCCACCCCGATAATATTGGATGCGCCAGGGTAAAATAACTCCATCCCTGCACATTCTGCCGAATGTGAGCCTAAAGACAGGTGCTCGGAGGCTGGTGCGGATAATTGAGCCATGCAGACCTTGGAGGGCAAAGTCTATATTCTTACCGGTGGGGGTGGGGCCATTGCCGGGGCGATCGCCCGATCCTTTACCCAGGCCGGCGCCAGGCTGGCCCTGGCCGATGCCTACGAGACCACCATTGCCGAGCGGGCGCAGGAGCTGGGCGCGCGGGCCTTTGTAGCCAACCTGACCCACTACCCCGACGCCGAGATGCTGGTGCGCCAGGTTAAGGCCCAGTTTGGCCGGGTGGACGGCCTGATTCACACTGTGGGTGGCTTTGCCTATGCCCCGGTCAAAGACACCGAGCCCAACCTCTACGACCGCATGTTCGACCTGAACATGCGCACCCTGTTCTACATGACCCGGGCCATCATCCCCGAGCTGCTCAGCCAAAAAGATGGCTTTATCGCGGGGATTTCCGCAGCAGCAGCCTGGCATGGGGTGGGGCCGGGGGTGGCCCTGTACGCCGCGGCCAAGGCCGCCGTGGCCACCTACCTGCGTTCGCTGGACGCCGAACTATCCGGTACTGCCATACGCGTAGCCATCGTGTACCCCATGGGTGCCGTGGACACCCCGGCCAACCGCAGGGAGATGCCCGAGGCCGACCCTATGGCCTGGGTAGACCCCGCCGAGATCGGCGAGAGCCTGGTCTATGCGGCCAGCCGCAGCCCCCGGGGCCGGGTGATGGAATTACAAATTTTTCCCCCGCGCTGAAGGATGCTCGGGGCGAGCCCTGGGCCGGGTGTCCGGTCGTGCCGGCGGGCTTGCTGCTTTTCATCTTTTTGCGTTAGGGTGGAGCGCATGGACGTTACCGCGTATGTGCAGGCCGTGGGGTATCTGGGTATTTTTGCCACGGTATTTGCTGAGACCGGCCTGCTGGTGGGGTTTTTCCTGCCCGGCGACTCGCTTTTGATTGCGGTGGGACTCTTGGCCGCAGCCCAAAAGCTTCAATTGTCCTTTGCACTGCTGGCGCTTTTTTTGGGCTCGGTGCTGGGTAACAACCTGGGCTACTACCTGGGTTACAAGGTGGGGCCTGCGCTCCTGAACAAAGCCAGGGTCAGGGCAGAAGACCTCGAGCGTACCCGGCGCTTTATGGCCCGCTTCGGCCCGCTCTCGCTTCTGATTGGCCCCTATGTGCCGGTTTTTCGGGCGGTGGTGCCTTTTATGTGCGGCACGATTAAGATGCCCTGGCTGCGTTTTTTTGCCCTGAGCCTGCTGGGCAGCCTGCTCTGGACGCAGGGCCTGACCCTGCTGGCCTACTATGTGGGCTCGAAAATCCCGCACCTCGAGCGCTACATCTACCTGATTCTGCTGGCCGGGGTGGTTTTTGGCGTGGTGCTGGCGGCCTGGCGGGCCTACCGTGCGGGCCATCTGCGCTGGGGGTAGCTCAGGTGTGGGCCTCCACCAGCTCGACCAGCACCCCACCCGACCATCTGGGATGAATAAAAGCCACCAGGTGGCCCCCAAAACCGGGGCGGGGGGTGGCGTCAATCAATGGCGCACCTTCCGCAGCCAGGCGCTCTAGCTCGGCCCGAATGTTGGGGGTGGCGAGGGCGATGTGGTGCAGACCCGGCCCGCGCCTCTCGATGAAGCGGGCGATGGCCGAGTCGGGGCGGGTGGCCTGGAGGAGCTCGAGGCGGCTTCCCCCGCTCCTGAGCATCCAGACCTCAACCCCCTGGCTCTCCACACTGCCCTGGGCCTCGAGCGCATACCCCAGGCCCAGGTAGGGCTGGGCGGCCTCCTGTAAATCCTGCACCGCGATGCCGATGTGGTGTATCTCCATACCCCCAAACTACCCCAGGTTTGGTCGAGGGGATAGGGGCCTACTCCACCGGGATAAAAGCCAGGCTGGTGATGCCCTCCGGAAAGCTGCCCAGGGCAGAAGAACGTACGCCTGTGGTGGTCAGGGCGCTGGCGATGTTCACGGTCAGGTCTATAACCAAAAGCGTGGGGGTGTCCAGGTCGGCCAGGTAGAGAAACTGGTCAACCCCCACGCTGGCGGTGCTGTAGCGGCGCGTGCGCAAAAGCCCGCTCTCGGTCTCGCGCGGGAGCTGGAAGCTGCCCTCGTAACGGGCCAGGCCGGTGCCCAGCACGAAGACCGGCGGGGCCCCTCGAGCGAACAACCGCGCAGCGATATTACTGTCTCGGCTGAGCCCTACCGCTCCGGTCGCGCTGAGGTTCCAGGAAGCCAGGGTGGTGTCGGTGCTGGTGGAGTCGTTGTCGTCGAAGAGCCCCAGGGCCTGGCCGTTCACAAAAATCAGATCGGTGGGGCTCGAGGTGCTCAGGCTCAAGGGCCGCTCGATGTAGGGGTTGAGAAAATCGTACTGCCCGAACTGGCTGGGGGTCAGGTAGAGCAGCTGGTCGTTGGGGCCCAGGGTAAACCGGGCCGGGGTGCTGAGGCGCACCAGGTTGGCGTCCAGAAAATTGATGGGGGTGGGGAGGGCCGTGGCCGTAAAGGGAATGATCCAGGCCCGGTACTCCTCGATGGGGCGCGGGGGGGTGGTGGGGGCGGGCGGACAGACCAGCAGGATGTTGCTCTGCCCCGGGCGCAGGTAGCCCTGGCTACAGTCCACGTTCAGGGCCTCGTCAAAGCCGTCGAGCTGGGGGGTGCCCACATCGTCTATGGTGAGGTTGTTGGTGCTGTAGCGGCGCAGGCGGCTCGGGGTGAGCACCCAGAGCTGGTCGTTGCCTGCGCCCAGGCTGCGGCGGTAAAGGAGGGTTATGATGGGCGCGTCCAGGTTCCAGCTCCCGACCAGGCGGGGGGTATCGGTGCTACCGGGTTGCAGCGTGGTGCTTTGAAAAAAGCGCACCTGGTAGGTGCCGCTGCTGGGGTTGTTGATGCTGGCGGCCAGCAGGGCGCGGGTGGGTTCTTCGCTGCTGCCGGTGCAGGCCGAGAGACAGAGCAGCAGGCCCAGGCTGAGGATTTGGATTGGTTGCTTCATCTAAGATCCTCCTGGGGAGGGGAGTTTGAGGCCGCCGGGCAGGACGATGTTGTTTTGGTTGAACAAAAACTCGGCGGCCTCACCCCCTAAGGCAAAGGAAAACTTGAACTCCTGTTTGAGCATATCGAGGCTGGCCCGGAAGGCCCAGCAGCAGCGGTCGATAATCAGGTCGAAGCGGGGGCGCAGGAGGGTGCCCTCGAGGTTGGGCAGAAAAAACTCCTTGGGGTTTGTCCCGCCGCTTTCGGGGGCGTTCCAGACGATGCGGTAGAACAGGCGGGTTTTCTCCTGGCCCATAAAGCTTATGGTGGGGCCAAACTCGCGCAGGGTTACACGGAAGCGCCCGCTGTTGTCCGAGAGGCGCTCGAGGCCCACGAACCCTTGCAGCGAGAGGCCGGGGGGGTCTTCCGGGCGCAGCGGCGCGGGGAGAAGCTCCAGCTCGCCGGTAAAGCGCAAAAAGCGCAGGAAGGCCTGGGTGTCGTCCTCGAGGGTAAGGGGGTTTTCGCTCTCGGGAAAGTGAAACTCCGCCGAGACCTCGTTGATGAAGATCTCGGGCTCGCGCACCGCTGCTCGCACCGTTAGCCGAGGATTGCGCAGCAGGCCCTCGCGGTAATTCCACAGCAGGTCGGCCTGCAACAGGTCGGCGCTGTACTGGTAGCCCAGCCGGAAGCGGGTCTCGCTGCCGGGACTGAAACCGATGGTCTGGGCGAACACAAAGGTATGCAGGCTCAGGGTGAGCTGGGCCAGTCCGTCCAGCACGGCCGGAACCGTGGTGGGGGTGGGGTTGGTGAGGGAGGGCAGGGGCTGGTAGAGGTGGGTGAAGCTCTGACGCAAGCGGAAGGTGTTGGGGGCTTCCTGCAAGACCAGGTTCAGCTCGGTGCGGATGGCTTGCCCGTTGTTGAGGTCGCGGCTGTGGGTGAGCGAGGTGGTGTTGCCGGGGGGATTGTAGCTGGCGGAAAGCTCGAGGGGATCGTAGCGGGCGATGAGGGGGATCTGCTCGGGGGGCCGGGTTTCTTTTTCCTGCACGTCCCAGTAGCGGTAGCTGGTGCGCAGTGAGAAGTTGAAGGGCAGGGGGTTGTAGGCCGCGCTCAGGGTGAGCAGGCGGTCGAGGCCCAGCTCGAGCTGCCGCTCGTAGCTCAGGTTGAGGCTGAAGGGGGCCGGCGTGAGGCCCAGGCTGCTGCGCAGCAGGCCCCAGCGGCCCAGCTCGATATCGCGGCTGGCGCTGGCGGTAAAGTTGAGCCAGAGGAAAGGGCGCGAGGTGAGGGCGAACTCGGCCAGCGGGTCGAAGACGCGGCGCTCGAGGTCGCGGCTGGCCCGCGCGGTGAAGGAAAAAAGAGGGTCGGGGTTGAAGCTGAAGGAGCCCTCGAGGCGGCTGTTGCGCTGGGGCCGCTCATAATCGAACTGAAAGGGGGTTTCCCCCTCCACCACGTTGCGACTCAGGCGCAGGTTGAGGCTAAAGGCCCCCAGGGTCTGGCCCAGGCTGGCGCTGGTGTTCCAGCGGATGAGCCGCTCGAACTCGGTGGGGTTGCCGTTCTCGTCGAGGTTCTGGGTGCTGTAGTAGCGCCCGATGAAGGTGTTCTCGACGCTAAAGCTCAGGCCCGGCCAGGGCGGGGTGGCAGGGCGGTAGCTGCTGCGGTGCTCCACCCAGAGCCGGCCCGCCCCGATGTAGGGCCCCAGCCGCCGGGCGCTGCGGTTGAGGGGGTTGGAGGGGGCCTCGTAGTAGCCCAGCAGAACCCGCCCATTCAGCCGAAACTCGCCCTCGAGGCCCCTGGGAAAGGTAATCTCGGCCTCCGGGAGCCGCTGGGGGGTGGTGCGCTCGTTGGGCAGGGCCAGGGGGTTGTGATCTATGTAGCCGTCCAGGGTCAGGCGGTAGAGGGGCTCGGGGTGGCTGGGGGTGGCGCGGGTGGCCCATTCGATCAGGAAAGTGGTGTAGTCGGGCTGGCCCCCCGCCCCCTGCAAAAAACGCGGTTCATCCTGGGCGCTGTCGTCGCGCAGAATGAGCCCCTCTATTCGCCGGTCGGGTTCTTCCAGCTTGTAGCTCAAGCGGTACTTGAAGATGCCGTCCTTGCGGGGATCGCTGTCGGGCAATGCCTGCCCGGCGGGTGGGGGCAGGTACAGGAACTGGTAGCGCTCCTGGGCCGCCCCGATGCCAAAGTGGTCGAAGCCAAAACCCCAGCCCCGCTGCTCAAAGTAGCGCAGCAGGGTAAAGCCAATGCCAAAGTCCGAGACATAGGGTAGGTCGGCAGCTACGAACACCCCATCGCTCTCGCTCTGGCCGAACTCGAGCTTGGGCCGCCGCTCGTTCAGGAACAGCAGCAACACCGGCAGGTACAAAGTGCGCTCCCCGCGCAGCAAGACCCAGACCCCTCGAGCGATAATCCGGTCGCCCGGATAGAGCACCACCTCGCGGGCCTGGAAGGCGTAGTCGGCCTCTTCCTGTTCGCAGCGCTGGCAGGGGGTCAGGTAGCCCTCCTGCAACAGAATCTGCCCGGCGGCCCGCTGGCAGATGGGGCCACTCAGGAAAAACTCGCCCGACTCGATCTTTACCTCAAGGGCCTCAAAGCTCTCGTCGTCGGTGAAGAGCTCGAGCTCCCCAGCCTCGATGAGCTGGCCTTGCTTGTCCTGATAACGCACCCCCCCCATGAGCATCAGGCGCTTGCGGGTGCGGTTGTAGATGACCCTGAAGGCCTCGATGCGCTCGCCGTCCCGCTCCATCTTGACCGGGTTGCCCACCAGAATCACCAGCTCCTCGCCCGCCTCGTTGCGCAGCTCCAGGCGTTCGGCCTCGAGGATTTTCAGTTTCTTGCCGCCCGCCTCGGGTGTGGGCGGGTTCTCCTGGGCGAAGGCGGGTGCGAGAAAAATCAGGCATAAGAGCAGGAAGGAAAGCAGCGGAGAGGCTGCACCTGTCCGCCACCAGGTCAGATGCCCTTTGCCAGCCCTTGTGGGCCTGTACCGGCTGCCCAGCGCTGGTTTCATCGCCCACATGCCTACCTCTTCCCCAGCCGCAGCAGGGCCAGCCCGGCCAGCGCGTAGAGCAAATTGGGCCCCCAGGCCGCCAGGATGGGGTGCAGCACCCCCTGCTCGCCCATGATGCGGCCCACGCTCCAGGTGGCGTAGTAGATGAAGGTCAGCACCACCACCCCCAGCATGCCCAGGCTGCGGCTGCCACCCAGCAGAAAGAAGGCCAGCCCCACCGCAAAAATGGCGAACGAGTACACCGCCGCGGGCTCGGCCCACTTGCGGTGCAGGGCGGTGAGTTCGGCGTGGTAGGGTAGCCCCTGGGCGCGGTACTGGGCGATGCGCTGGCGCAGCTCGGCCACGGTCAGGCTAAAGAGGCCCCCAGGGGGCTCGAGGGAAAGCTCCACCAGCGGCACGGTGGCCCGCTCAAACCGCGCGACGGTGCGGGGCCGGGCCCCCCCATAGGTCACCCGCATGCCCTGGGAGAGCACCAGGGTGCCTTGCTCGAAGCGGCCCTGCTCGGCCACCAGGATCTCCTCAGCGGTGATCACCCGCACCTGCCCGATGCCGGCATCGCTCACCTCACCCACGTACACGATGCGCCCGTAGGCGTCCACCAGCCGGGTGCCGGGTTGTAGGAGGGCCCTGGGCTTTTGCAGCACGGCCTGGCGCAGCACATTCTGGCCCTGCTGCAAGCTGCGCGGCACCAGGCTGTCGGCGGCGGCCAGGCAGATCACAAACAAGAGGGTGCCCAACAAAAGCAGCGGAAACAACACCCGCAGCTTGGAGACCCCCCCCGCCAGCATGGCCTTGAGCTCGGACTCCTCGCCCATGCGCGAGAGCACCAGCAAGAGCGCGAATAAAAAGGCCAGCGGTGCCCCGCGCACCAGCGCTTCGGGTACCCGGAAGGCCAGGTACTGGCTCACCACCCACGGATCGGCGCCGCGGGCCAGGAGGGGCGCCAGCACCTCGTACAAAGCCCCGCCCAACAAGGCCAGCACCACCACCGCCAGGGCGCCCAGCACCGAGGCCCCTACTTCTTTGATCAGGTAGCGATCCAGCACGCTCACGGCCACCTCCGGCCCCGATTCATCGGGCCAGCCTCCAGGTTCCCAGCAGGGCCAGCCCACCGTACACGATGTTGGGCAGCCAGGCCCCGTAGGCGCCCAGCAGGTCGAAGCGGGCGAACTGGGCCGAGAGGGTAAAAAGCGTCCAGTAGCCGAAAATAAGGCCCACCACAGCAATAAAAGCCCAGGCCGACTCGCGCAGCGAGAGGCCAATCACGATGGCCAGCCAGGCCAGCACCACCGTGCCGACGGCGTTGGCATAGCGGCGGGCTAAAGGAAACTGGGCGGCGGGGTCGGCGCTGGCTACGGCGTGGAGCTCAGGCATGCGCAGGGCCTCGTAGGAGACGGCTTTGGGCTGCACCCCCACGGGGAAGGGCAGGGGATGCTCGGCCTCCTGGAAGATTTGGCCGCTGGGGTCTACGCGGTAGGCGTTTTGCAGCCGCCAGGCCCCGCTTACCCAAACCCCCCGTTCGGCGCTCCAGACCGAACCGCCCGACTCCACCACCCGGACGCCCTCGAGCCGCGAGCCCGTCTGGCCCTCGGGGGGCGGGTAGATGCGCTGGGCGTAGTAAATGCCCAAACCCTGGGGCGTGTAGGTGCGCTCGGTGAGCACGCCGGAGGGCTCAGAACCGTAGTAGATCTTGTACTGCAAAGCCTCAAACCGCTCCTGGGCGATGGGCTTGAGCCAGCCCTCGTTGAGCAGCACAACCGCCCCCACCGCCAGCGCCAACAGCAATACCGGCCCGATGAAAACGCGTGGCGGAATGCCCGCGGCGTAGGCGGCCTTGAGCTCGGACTGACGAATCCAGCGGGCCAGCGCCACCAGCAAGGCGAACACCAGGCCCAGCGGCAGGGCGATGCCCAGGGTGTGGGGCACCCGGTAGGCCACCATCTGGACAATTTCACCCACGGGTGTCCTAGCCCGCAGGAAGGCCCCTGAGAGTGAAGAGAGCAGATCGAAGGTAATTAGCCCGACGAATAGCAGGACGCCCAGCAGATACAGCGATAGCGTCTCGCGCAAAAGATACCGCGGCAACATCCCAGAGCGAAGTATACGGTGCCGTTTGGTGAGAAGCGGTCAAGTTTGCCGTTTTGTAGTTGGCTCCAGGTGCTTTGGTCAAATTAATGCTCGCCCAGGACGGGAAAAACGAAAAGCGTCCCCGGCTCCCTGACGGCACCCGCTCCGTGGCGCTTAGGGCTGCTGCCTTCCGGCCCTGACCCGGTTCACGCTGGTGCGCCGCGTCAGACCGAGGACGCGACCTCGAGAATAGCACAGGAAGGCCCAAAGGCAAAACCCCCTTGACGGCGGGTTCTGGGGTGTGGAAACTTGCCCCATGACGCCCTACGAAGCCTTTCAACTCCTCGAGCTGCGCGTCGGACGCATTCAAAAAGCCGAACCCCATCCCAAAGCCCGCAAACCCTCCTACCAACTGTGGATAGACCTGGGCCCGCTGGGAATTAAGCAGAGCAGTGCCCAGCTCACCGACCTCTACACCCCCGAGGCCCTGGTGGGGCGGCTGGTGATCTGTGCGACCAACCTGGGCGAGCGCAACATTGCCGGTTTCAAGTCTGAGGTGCTGGTGCTGGGCCTGCCCGACGAACAGGGGCGGGTGGTGCTGCTTTCGGCAGAGCGCGAGGTGCCGCTGGGCGGGCGGGTCTACTAGGGCAAGTCCTTAAGGTGGTGAACCTGCCTCGAGCCGCTGCCCGTCGGGACTGGGGCGGTATGGGCGGTGGGGGCTGCCTCGCAGCGCCAGCGCTCCAACCAGGGCTGTCTCACGGCGGCTGGCGGGCGGCAGGGTCGATCGCTGGGGTAGAGACATCTGCCCCCCGCCCTCAGGAGTACCTTGGGCTCGAGGTAATCCTTATGCTGGTCAAAGACTTCATGACCCCAGATCCCCAGGTTGTTACCCCGGACGTGGCCGTGCCCGAGGCTGCGCAGATCATGAAAAAGGGAGGCTTCCGCCGTCTACCGGTGGTTGAAGAAGGCCGGCTGGTGGGCATCGTGACCGACCGCGACCTTAAAGAAGCCATGCCCTCCGATGCCACCTCGCTTTCCATCTGGGAGATCAATTATCTGATTTCCAGGCTCAGCGTGGGCGAGATCATGACCCGCGACCCCATCAGCGTGGCCGATACCCTGCCCCTGCAGGCCGCCGCCAAGCTGATGCTCGAGTACAAGGTGGGGGGCCTGCCGGTGGTGCACGAGGGCAAGCTGGTGGGCATTGTGACCGTCACCGATGTGCTACGGGCCTTCTTGCAGCGCGAGGCCGAGCTTTTGGTGGGCGCCGAGGCCAACCCTTAGCCCATCTTCTTTAGCGCCACCACCCGCTCGGCGGGCCAGGTGTTCACCACCTGGTCGGGGTGCAGGCCCGCTTTGTGGGCGTAGAGCAGGCCGTACTGGATATCGGAAAGGCCCTCGAGGCTGTGGGCATCGGGGCCCAGCGAGAAGTTGAGGCGGTCACGCCAGGCCAGCATGAGCCGCCAGTCGAGGTCGAGGCGGTAGGGGTTGCAGTTGAACTCCACCACCTTCTGGTTTTGCTGGGCGCGCTCCAGCACCGCCTCCCAGTCGGCCTCGGCCCCTTTGCGCCGTAGCAGCAGCCGTCCGCTGGGGTGGCCCAGGATGCTCAGGTAGGGGTTGTCCAGGGCCCGCAAGAGGCGCTGGGTCTGCTCGGCCCTGCCCAGGCCCAGGCTGGTGTGCAGGCTGCCCACCACCACCTCGAAGCGGGCCAGCAGTTCGTCGGGGTAGTCCAGCGAGCCGTCGGGCAGGATGTCGGACTCGATGCCGCGCAGGATGCGGAAGGGGGCCAGCTCGGCGTTGAGGGCTTCGATCTCGGCCCATTGGCGCAGCACGTCCGGCGGGCGCAGGCCCCCGGCGTAGGCCGCGCTCTGGGAGTGGTCGCAGATCACCATGTACTCGAGGCCCTGCGCCAGGGCGGCCTCGGCCATCTGGCGCAGGGTGGCGCTGCCGTCGGAGTAGGTGGAGTGCACGTGAATCAGGCCCCGGAGCTGCGGGGGTTGCAGCATGGCCTGGGGTGCTGGCAGCCCCAGGTGCTCCTTTTCTCGCCAGTAGGCCGGCACAAAGGGCTGGTTCAGGGCCTCGAACACCGCCGCTTCGGTTGCAAGCGCAGGGGGAATGGCGCCCAGGGCTTCCAGCCACTCCCGCGAACCCGTGGCCTGCACCAGCACGCTGCCAAACGAGGCCGCATCGGTGCAGAACACCCGCAAGGGCAGGCCTTCGAGCCGCCCCAACAGTACGTCTCCCTGCACCTCCTCCACGAAGCGGCCCAGCGCCGAGCGCACCTGCTGGGGGGTGCCCACCACCACCAGATCCAGATTGCCCACGGTTTCCAGCCCACGCCGCACGCTGCCGGCCAGTTCGGCCTTGAGTCCGGCGTTTTCCAGGTCGGCCAGCAGCAGCCGGGCTGCCTCCAGCCCCACCGGCAGCAGCACCCGGCGCATACTGCTCAGGGCGTAGCGGGCCGCCTCGAGCAGGCTGGCCTCGCTCTTGGCCCCAAACCCCGGCAGGGTGCGGATTTTGCCCTGTTCGGCCCAGCGCACCAGTTCTTCCAGGCTATTGACCCCATTCTCCCACAGCGCCCGGATGCGCTTGGGGCCCAGGCCCTGCACCCGGAAGAGCTCGAGCACCCCCGGCGGTACGCGGCCCTCGAGCTCGGCCAGGTAGGGGAACTCCTGGGTCTGCACAATCTCGGTGAGCAGGGGGGCCAATGCCGGCCCCACCCCCGGCACCCCCTTGAAGCCCCGTGCGGCCAGCTCGGCCAGGTCGGCCTCTTGCTGCTCCAGGTTGCGGGCGGCGTGGCGGTAGGCTTTGGCCCTGAACTCCCCCTCGCCCAGCACCTCCATCAAGTCGGCGGCGTACTCGAGCATCCCCGCCAGGTCTTTACGGTTCATAGCCTTAGCCTAAAGCATAGGGCCGGGGCTGGCCTGCTTGAAACACCACCGCCTCGGTGTACCCCACGCTGCGCAGAATCCCGATGGCGTCGGAAAAGCGGTGGGCCACGTCCTCCGGGCGGTGGGCGTCGGAGCCCAGCACCACGGGAATCCCCAGGGCGCGGGCCCGCTCCAGCAACGCGGGGCTGGGGTAAATTTCGCCGGCTTTTTTGCGCCATCCGGCAGTATTGACGTCCAGGGCCAGCCCTTCGCCCGCTATCACCTCCAGGGCCTCCTCGGCCAGGTCGGCGTAGCCCTCGGGGGGCCGGTAGCCCATCACCTTGGGCAGATCCAGGTGCCCAATCGCGTGGAAAAGGCCCGTGCGGGCGGCCTCGGCCACCAGCTTGAAGTAGGCCCGGTAGACCTCGCGCAGGTCACGCTCCTCGAACTCGCTCGCATAGCGCGGGTTGTCGAGGGGCCAGGCCCCCAGGTAGTGCACCGAGCCGATGATGTAGTCGTAGGGGTAGCGGGACAGCAGCCTTTTCACGAAGTACTCGGTGCCGGGGTGGTAGTCGGCCTCGAGGCCAATCCCCACATAAAAATCGCCGGCCTCGGCCCGTACCCGCTCGAGCAGGGCATGGTAGAAGGGCAGCTCCTCCAGCTCCATGCGCACCTCGGGGTCGAACCAGGCCGGCATGGGGCTGTGGTCGGTTATGATGATACCCTCGAGCCCGGCGTCCTTGGCGGCCTGTACGTACTGTGTAGGCGTGCCCACGGCGTGCTTGCAGAGCGGGGTGTGCATGTGGCTGTCGTACATTTTCCCTCCTATGCCACCCGCACCACCCGCCCCTGGCTGGCCCAGACCCTGACTGAACGCCCCAAAACCTGGCCGGCCTGCGCTGAAAGCGCCTCGTCCAGAACCAGCTCATCGGCTACCTGTACCAGGCTGGCTACCTCGGGAGGGGCCAGCCCGGGCCCCCGCTGCAACACCGCATCCACCTGCCAGCGGCTAGCCCACAGCCGCTTGAGCGCCCACAGGGTTTCTTGTTTACCGGTCTCGAGGCCAAAAGGAGCCTCGCCTGCGTAGCGCACCAGCACCGGGCCTTCCGGCAGGGCCGCGCGCACCTCGTCGGCGCGTTCGGGCAGCAGGTACGATTCGCGCAGCAGTTTTTCTGCGAAAGCACAGGCTTTTTCTAGCTTCTCTTCGTCCAGACGCGCGCCAAAGACCCCATCAAAGGCCCGCCGGATCTGCTCGGCCAGGTTGCCCAGTTGGTAGAACTCGGTTTCTACGCCCAGCAACACCAGCGTGGGTGTCACGGCCAGGCCCGCTTTGAGGAGCCGCTGTAAATCGGTTACTTCGCCCAGGGGTTGCGCCGGGGCTTGCTCGAGCGAAAAAATCACGCCTAACAGTCTACTCCGAAGTTGATCGCGCCACCGCTACCACCTGCCAAACCTAAACATGTCGCGGCGCGTTACATACGTATAATCTCAGCCATGAGCGAAGCAGTGGCAGCCGGTACCCCAGGGGCCGCCCTCGAGGCGGAGCGGTTAGGGAAAAAGTACGGGCGCAGACCTGTCCTGGAAAACATCACCTTTGCCGTGCAGCCGGGGGAAGTGTATGCGCTGGCCGGGCCCAACGGTTCGGGTAAAACCACCCTAATTCGCCTGCTCACGGGCCTGGCCTTCCCCACCTCCGGGGTGGTGCGGATGCTGGGCCAGGATGTTTACAACGGCGGCTATGTGGCGAGGCGGGCCCTGGGGGCGGTGGTGGAGGCCCCAGCAGCTTTTTACCCCCATTTGACCGGGCGTCAGAACCTCGAGATGATCGCCTTCCTGACCGGTCTGACCAACATGGAAACCCGCATACGGGAGGTGCTGGCCCGGCTCGAGCTGCTATCGGTGGCCGACCAGCCGGTGCGCACCTACTCGCTGGGCCAGCGTCAGCGCCTGGGGCTGGCCTCGGCCATTCTGCACGAGCCACAGATTCTGATTTTGGACGAGCCAACCAGCGGCCTGGATCCGCAGGGCATCAACAAAGTGCACGAAATTCTTGCAGAGCTGGCCTGGAAGGGGGTGGCGGTGCTGCTCTCCACCCACCACCTGCGCGAGGTTTCGGCGTACGTCGATAAAGTGGGCATCCTGGGCGGGGGAAGGCTGCTGGAGGAGGTTAAGCTCGCTACCAAAGGCGAGACCTACCGCCTGCGGGTGGACGATCCGGCCAGGGCGGCGGCCTTCCTGAAGACGGTGCCGGGTGTGCAAAACGTGAGCCTGCGCGGTGTGAACGTGATCTTTGAAGGCTCGCCCAACGTGGCCCTGGCCGCCTTGGTGCGCGAGCACTACCAGGTGCAGTTTCTGGAACCCGACTACTTCGATCTGTACGACTATTACCGGGAAAGGGTAAAAAATGTGTAGAAGCAAGGCCAGGCTGCGGCTTGAGAACAACGCGCTTTCCGTTGGGAGTAGAAGATGCTACGGGTATTGATCTGGGAGTTTGGCAAGCTGGTGCGACTGCGCTCGGTGCAGATTGGCCTGCTGGCGGCCCTGGTGCTGCCGGTTCTATGGGCGTTTGCCCCAGGCCTGCGGGCCCAGTACGGCCTCGAGCTGGTCTCAGGCTGGCAGGTGCCGGCCTTATCCCTGCTGACCGGAATGGACTTCTTGTTTCCATTCCTGACCGCCATGGCTGCGGCGGAGGTGCTGGGTTCGGAGGTCTCGATGGGCACCCTCAAGTCGGTGCTGTTGCGGCCCAGTCCGCGCAGCCGCCTGTTGCTGGCTAAGATCATCGTGGTACTGGCCTATCCCTTCATTTTGTTGGCGGTCAGCTTGGCGGGTTCGTTAGTGGCGGGCCTGCCCTTTGGCCTGGGGAGCTTTTTCGGTGGCACCGGCCTGGGGGCGGGCAGCTTTGCCGGTGTGGGGCAGCTCAGCCCTGCGGAGGCGCTGCTGGAGCTGCTGCGGGCTCATGCGCTGGCTGGGGTGGTGCTCTGGCCGCTTTCGGCACTGGCGATGCTCTATGCGGTAATCTTTCTGAGCACCACCTCGGCGGCCCTGGCGGCGGTCTCGACCCTTTTACTGATGCGGCTTCTCATCGCTTTTCCGGCCTTGCAGCCGTTTTTGCTGACCAGCTACCTCGACCTCTACATTCGTCCAGCAGCGGTGGGGCTGGGCCTGCCCCTGCTCATCATCTATACGGTGGGTTTTGCTGTATTGGCCCTGCTGATTTTTGAACGGAAAGACATCTGAAGTAGGCTTTTGGACATGGGTAAACTGACGCACTTTGAAGACGGCAAGCCCCGCATGGTGGACGTGAGCGAAAAGGTTGCCACCCTGCGCTCGGCGACTGCTGAGGCGACCGTGTTGCTTACCCCGGAGGCAGTGGAAGCCCTCCAGGAAGGTGGGGTGGGCAAAGGCGATCCCCTGAGCGTAGCCCAGCTGGCCGGGATAATGGCAGCCAAAAAAACTGGAGAGCTGATTCCCCTGTGCCATCCATTGCCCATCACCAGCGCCGACGTGCGACTGCAGTTCCGGCCAGAGGAAGCCCGCGTTCACATTACCGCCACTGTCAAGACCAAGGCCGAGACCGGGGTGGAGATGGAGGCTTTGACGGCCTGCGCGGTGGCTGCCCTCACTGTCTACGACATGCTCAAGGCGGCCAGCAAGGGCCTTGAAATTGCCAGCCTGCGCTTGCTACACAAGTCGGGGGGTAAGTCGGGAGAGTGGCGGCGGGAGGGGTAGAATCGGCCATGGCTCGCTCGAGGCTCCCCAGACTCCAGGTTGACTTTGCCGATGCAGTTATGCGAAAGCTGGCCCACCAACACGGCCCGGCTCCCTTTGCACCCCACCCATTTCCGCGGCGCGCACCCTACGAGGTGCTACTCAGCTCCATTGTTGGCCAACAGCTTTCGGGCAAGGCCGCCGATACTATCTGGCG
The DNA here is from genome assembly GCF_000024425.1 of Meiothermus ruber DSM 1279. Classification (NCBI taxonomy): domain Bacteria; kingdom Thermotogati; phylum Deinococcota; class Deinococci; order Thermales; family Thermaceae; genus Meiothermus; species Meiothermus ruber. The sequence continues at coordinate 2,385,297 of NC_013946.1, read as the reverse complement.
GCGCTTATCCAGCCGCTTTGCCCTCGAGCCCGAGGTGCTGTACCGGGCTGCTCTCGAGGACTTACGGGCGGTGGGGCTATCCAGCGCCAAAGCCCGCTATGTGCAGGATCTGTCGCGCTTTGCGCTGGAGGGTGGCTTGCAGGGCCTCGAGCACCACTCCGACGAGGCGCTTATTGCCCACCTGACCCAGGTAAAGGGCATTGGGGTCTGGACGGTGCAGATGTTTTTGATGTTTGGCCTGGGCCGCCCCGATGTCTGGCCGGTGCTGGATCTGGGTATTCGCAAAGGGGCCCAGAAGCTGTATGGGGTGATCGAGCGGGACGAGCTAGAGGCGCTGGGCGAGCGCTTTAGGCCCTACCGCTCCCACGCAGCCTGGTATCTGTGGCGGGCGCTGGAGTGAAAGCGGCTAGGTGGCAACACAATCCGTCCCACCCACGAACACTTTCCATAAGGGCAGATGCCCCCAGCGGTAGAGGCCCTCGAGCGCCTTTCTCGAGTCGAGCACCGCAAAATCGGCCTGTGCCCCCACCGCAATCCGGCCCAGGTCTGTCCGCCCCAGGGCGAGCGCGGCGTGCGCGGTATGGGCCGCCAGGGCTTCCTCGGCGCTCAGACCGCCCAGGCTGATAGTAAGCTGCATCCCCAGCCAGGGGCTATAAAGCGGGCTGCTGCCGGGGTTGTGGTCGGTGGCAATGGCAACCTTCACGCCTGCATCCCACATGGCCCTGGCCTTGGGGAAGGGTTTGCGCAGGATCACCGCCGCACCCGGCAGGACGGTGCCCACGGTGCCGACGCGGGCCAGGGCCTGCCAGTCGGCGGGGGTGGACTGCTCGAGGTGGTCCGCCGACAAAGCCCCCAGTTCCGCTGCCAGCCGGGTGGCCCCGGTGTGGGCGATCTGCTCGGCGTGGAGCTTAATCTTTAGGCCGTGGGACAGGGCGGCCTCGAGGATTTTCCGGGTTTCCTCGAGCGTAAAGGCCCCCTGATCGCAGAAGACGTCCACCGCCCCGGCCAGGCCGCTGCGGGCCACCTCGGGGATGAGTTCCTGGCAGAACATCGCCACGTACTCCCCGCGCGCCCAGCCCTGGGGAACCACGTGGGCCAGCAGGGTGGGGAAGACCCGCTGGGGCAGGGTTTCTTTGAGCTTTTTGATTACCCGCAGCATCTTGAGCTCGGCCTCGGGCAGCAGGCCGTAGCCGCTCTTGATTTCCAGGGCGGTGACCCCCTGGGCCAGGAAGAGGTGGGCTCGAGCCCGCGTCAGCTCGTATAGCTCCTCTTCGGAGGCCGCGTGGGTGGCCCGCACCGTGGCGTAAATCCCACCGCCCGCGGCCAGGATGGCCTCGTAGCTGTCGCCCCGTGCGCGCTGCAGGTACTCGCCCAGCCGGTCGCCGCCGTACACCAGGTGGGTGTGGGCATCCACGATGCCGGGCACCACCCCGCGCCCGCCCAGGTCGGTACGGGGCCAGCTTCGATATTCGCGGGGTAGACTGGACTCAGCCCCCACCCAGACAAACCGCCTGTCCTGCACGGCCAAAGCGGCCTGCTCGAGTCTTTCGTAGGGCGTGTATAGCTCAGCGATGCCGGTAAATACCCGTTTCATCCTGTCTGTTCCCACCCGGCCAGGTCGAGCCCGCGCTCCCGCGCGACTTGTTTGGCCTGCTCGTAACCGGCGTGGGCGTGGCGCATTACGCCGGTGCCGGGGTCGTTGGTCAGGACGCGCTCGAGCCTAAAAGCCGCCTCCTCCGAGCCGTCGGCCACCGTGACCTGCCCGGCGTGCAGGCTGTAGCCCATCCCCACCCCGCCGCCGTGGTGGAAGCTGACCCAGGCCGCGCCCGAGACCGCGTTCAGGGCGAAGTTCAGGATGGGCCAGTCGGCCACTGCGTCGGAGGTGTCCAGCATGGCCTCGGTCTCGCGGTAGGGGGAGGCCACGCTGCCTGCGTCCAGGTGGTCGCGCCCAATTACGATGGGGGCCTCGAGCTCACCCTTGCGTACCATCTCGTTGAACAAAAGCCCGGCCTTATCGCGCTCCTTGTAACCCAGCCAGCAGATGCGGGCCGGGAGGCCCTGGAACTTGAACTTCTTGACCCCTTCGGTGAGCCAGCGGGAGAGACCCGCGTCCTCGGGGAAGAGCTTCAGAATGGCCTGGTCGGTTTTGTAGATGTCCTCGGGTTTGCCCGAGAGCGCCACCCAGCGAAAAGGCCCCCGCCCCTCGCAGAACTGGTCGCGGATGAAGGCCGGTACAAAGCCGGGATAGCTGAAGGCCTCCTCGAAGCCCCCCAGCTTGGCGAAGGCCCGCAGGTTGTTGCCGTAGTCGAAGGCCACCGCGCCGTTTTTTTGCATCTCCACCATGGCCCGGCAGTGGGCGGCCATATCCGATAGCACGCGCTTTTTGTAGCCCTCGGGGTCGCGCTGGCGCAGCAGGGCCGGGTCTTCGTCGGCCTTCAACACGGGAATGTAGCCGTACAGGGGGTCGTGGGCGCTGGTCTGGTCGGTGACCAGCTCGGGGGTGAAGCCCCGCCGCACCATCTCGGGCAGCACCTCGGCGGCGTTGCCCAGCAGGCCGATGGAGAGGGGCTGGCCTTTGCGTTTGGCCTCCTCGGCCAGCCGCAGGGCCTCGTCCAGCGAGTCGGCCCGCACGTCCAGGTAGGCGGTGTCCAGGCGGCGCTGGATGCGCTCGGGGTCTATCTCCACGCAAATAGCCACCCCGCCGTTGAGGGTCACGGCCAGGGGCTGGGCCCCGCCCATGCCGCCCAGCCCGCCCGTCACGGTGATGGTGCCCTTCAGCGAGCCACCAAAGTGCTTGCGGGCCGCCGCGGCGAAGGTCTCGTAGGTGCCCTGCAGGATGCCCTGGGTGCCGATGTAGATCCAGCTCCCGGCGGTCATCTGGCCGTACATCATCAGGCCCAGCCGGTCGAGCCGGTCGAACTCCTCCCAGGTGGCCCAGTTAGGCACCAGGTTGGAGTTGGCGAGGATGACCCGGGGGGCCAGGGGTTGCGTCTTGAAGACCCCCACCGCCCGCCCCGACTGCACCAGCAGGGTTTCGTCGTTTTGCAGGCGCTCGAGCACCGCCAAGATGCGCTGCAAGTCCGCGTGGCTGCGGGCTGCCTTGCCGCGCCCGCCGTAGACGATCAGCTCCTCGGGCTTCTCGGCCACCTCGGGGTCGAGGTTGTTGAGGAGCATCCGTTTGGCGGCCTCCTGAATCCAGCCTGGGGCCGTGCGTTGGTTTCCGCGGGGGGCTTTGTAGCTCATGGGCGTTCTCCTTGGGGGATAAAGGTGTCTTCCAGGTAGTAGCGGTCGGCCCGCATCAGATACTCCACCCAGGTGACGGGCTGAAGGAGGGTGTAGGTGACGCGCTCGAGGCGCAGGGCCGGTGCGCCCTCGGGCTGCTGGAGCAGGCGGGCGACTTCCTGCTCCAAAGCCACCGCCTCCAGCCGCTGCCAGACTTTGGTCAGGGGCAGACCCAGGGTGTGGACGAGCAGGTCGTGGATGGACTCGCTGGTGAGGTCGTGCTCGAGGATGTCCCCACACAGCTCGGCGTTCAGATACCGTGCTTCGCGCTGCACCGGCTCCTCATCCAGAAAGCGCAGCCGTTCCACATAAACTGCCTGCTTTACCCCCAGCCGGGTCTGTACCTCTGGGGGCGTGGGGCGCAGCTCGGCGGCCATCACCTGGGTTTTGGGCCTGGCCCCCTGGGCCTGGGCGAACTCGTAGAAGGGGCGCACCCGCAGGAAGCCCTGGCTGAAGCGCCGGGGGGCGGGGGTGCTGCTGCGCCCCTGGGTGCGCCGGAGCCACCCCTCTTGCTCGAGCTCCTGCAAGGCCCGGCGGGCGGTCATGCGGCTCACTCCGAAACGGCGGGCCAGGCTGTTCTCCGATAGGGGAAAGCCGGGGCTGGGCTTGCGCAGCTCCTGCAACACGGCTTCCTTGACGCGCAGGTATTTCACCGTTTATCCTCTCGCTTGTATATACAACCTTGCCCGGCAATGGGTCAAGCGAGGAAGCGATGCTAGAACTGGATACAGAACTGAGCCTGGCCGATTTTCGCCGGGTGGTGCGGGAAAAAGCGCCGGTGCGCCTGAGCGAGGCCGCACGGGGGCGCCTGCTGCGCTGCCGGGCCTTTGTGGAGCAGCTCGTCGAGCAAAACCAGCCGGTCTATGGCCTCAATACCGGCTTTGGCAAGCTGGCTACGGTGCGCATCGAGGCCAAAGACCTCCGGCTGCTGCAGCGCAACCTGCTGCTCTCGCACGCCATTGGGGTGGGGGAGGTGTTCCCCCCCGAGGTGGTGCGGGGGATGCTTTTGCTGCGGGCCCAGAGCCTGGCCCTGGGCTACTCCGGGGTGCGGGTGGAGGTGGTGGAGCGGCTTTTGGACTTTCTGAACCACGACCTGATTCCAGTGGTGCCCTCGCAGGGCTCGGTGGGGGCCTCGGGCGACCTGGCCCCCCTGGCCCATATGTGCCTGCCGCTGATTGGCGAGGGCGAACTGACCTACCAGGGCCAGGTGCGGCCCGCGGCGGAGGTGCTGCGGGCGGTGGGCCTGGCGCCGCTGGAGTTGCAGGCTAAAGAAGGACTGGCCCTGATCAACGGCACCCAGGCCATGGCCTCGCTGCTGGCGCTGCTGCTGCTGGATAGCGAGGTGCTGCTCAAAACCGCCGATATCGCGGTGGCCATGAGCGTGGAGGCCCTGAAGGCCAGCCACCGGCCCTTTGATGAGGCGGTGGCCCGCCTGCGCCCCCACCCCGGTATGCGGGTGACCTGCGCCAACGTGCGGCGGCTGTTGCAGGACTCCGAGATCATGCGCTCGCACCAGGACTGCGACAAGGTGCAGGATGCCTACAGCCTGCGGGCCGCCCCCCAGGTGCACGGGGCCAGCCGCGATGCGCTCGAGCACGTGCGGGCGGTGCTGCTGCGGGAACTCCAAAGCGTCACCGACAACCCCCTGATCCTGCCCGAGGAGGGCCGCACCCTCTCGGCGGGCAACTTTCACGGTCAGCCCCTGGCCCTGGCCGCCGACTACGCCGGCATGGCCCTGGCCGAACTCGCCAGCATCTCCGAGCGCCGCATCGAGCAGATGCTGAACCCCTCCCTCTCGGGCCTGCCGGCCTTCCTGGCCGAGGGCAGCGGCCTCAACTCCGGCCTGATGATCAGCCAGTACACCGCGGCGGCCCTGGTGAGCGAGAACAAGGTGCTGGCCCACCCGGCCTCGGTGGACTCGATTCCTACCAGCGCCAACCAGGAAGACCACGTCTCGATGGGCACCATCGCCTGCCGCAAGGCCCGCAGCATCTTCGAGAACACCCTCTGGGTGCTGGCCATCGAACTGGCCTCGGCGGCCCAGGCCCTCGACTTCCACGCCCCCCTGCGCCCGGGCCGGGGGGTGGAGGTGGTCTACCGTCGCATCCGGCAGGAGATTCCCCACCTCGACCGTGATCGCTACCTGAAACCCGAGCTGGGCCGCCTGTGCGAACTGATTCGTTCCGGCGAGCTGGTGCGGGTGGCTGAGCAGGCGGTGGGGGGGCTGGAATAAGCTTTGTTTTGTGGTGCTGTGTGCTCGGCTCTTATTAGCAGCGCACTAATACCCAAACAAAAGCCCGCGCCGCTTGGCCGTGCGCACCGCCCGGCTAAAGATCAAGAGGCCCAGCCCCAGGTAGCAGAGCCCGTTCAAAAAGGCCAGGCCCAGCAGGCCCCAGTCTAGGCCGGCGCCGGCGCTCATCATCTGTCGGGCCAGGTGGGCGCCAGGGGCCAGGGGTAGGAAGTAGCCCAGTTGAGCCAGCCAACCGCTGCCCTCGAGCGGCACCTGCAACAAGAAAATCAGCAGAAACTGACTGATCCCCAGGATCTGCTGCACCCGCTTGAAAAGCAGGGCCAGGCTGGCCATGGCAAAGCCCAGGCCGTAGCTGCCAATCAGTACTGTAAGAATAGGCAGCACCACCAAGGGAGGGAAGCTCAGGCGGGCCCCGGTCAGGAGCATTAGCACCAGGGCAATGCTGCCCAGCATCAGGAGATGGGTTCCCAGGCCGGCCAGGTTGCGTAGCAAAAACAGGGGAATGGGGCCGTAGGGGGTGAGGAAGAGCTGCTCGAGGGTTCCGGTCTGGGCCTCCTCCGAGAGACCAAAGGAAAGCGAGTTGTAGGCGAAGATGGTGAGCGTCCAGAGCAAAAACCCCACCAGGAGGGCCTCGGTTCGCTCGCCAAAGTCGGCCCCGGGCCCGGCCAGGAACCGGGCCCCCAAGAACAGCAGCAAGAAAAGGATGCTGAGGCTTACCACAGCCCCCACAAACTCGCTGGGGTAACGGCGCAGATACAGCCAACTGCGTTTGAACTCCACCCAGAACAGGTCAAGCACGGCCCACCACCTTCAGGAAAACCTCGAGCAGATCGGCCTCGGCCCGCGCCACCTTCTTGAGGGGTGTGGGCTTGAGGGCCTCGAGCAGCCGCCACAGCCCGTCGCTATCGCCCTGGTACACATACGGTGGCCCCTCGCCCTCGAGGCCCAGCGAGCGCAGGTGGCCGAGCTGCGCGGGTGAGAGCGGGGTTTCCGTTTCGATCAGGTAGTGCTCCCCGGCAAAGCGACCCAGCAGCTCGGGCGTGCGGCCCTCCAGCACGATGCGCCCTTGCTGGATGATGGCGATGCGGCTGGCCAGGCGCTGGGCCACCTCGAGCTGGTGGGTGGTCAGGAGGATGGCCTTGCCGGTCTGGGCCAGCTCCCGCACCATGCCTTCGACCCGCAGGGCGCTCTCCACGTCCAGCCCCAGGGTGGGCTCGTCCAGGAGCAAAAGCTCGGGGTCGTGCATCAGGGCCACCGCCAGCGAGAGCTTTTGTTGCATCCCGCGTGAAAGGTGGCGCACCTCGGTGTGGCTTTTGGCGCCAAGCTCGAGCTGCTCGAGCAAAGCCCGCGCCCGGCGCTGGGCCGCCTGGTAGCGCAGCCCACGGGCCACCCCAAAATAGACCAGGTTCTCCAGTGCGGTCATGCGCCAGTAGACGTTGCGGTTGCCTTCCAGCACCGCCCCCAGGTGGCGCAAGGCCCAGGGGTTTTGGTGAGGGCTCTGGCCCAGCAGTTGTACCTGGCCCCCATCGGGCCAGAGCAGCCCGGCCAGCATCTTGATGGTGGTGGTCTTGCCCGCCCCGTTGGGGCCCAGGAAGGCCAGCACCTCCCCCGCCGCCAGATGCAGGCTCACCCCATCCACCGCAACCAGACTGCCAAACCGTTTGCGCAGGCCGGTGGCCTCGAGCACAGCGTTCATCAGGCTTTAGATTATCATCAGACGCTTATTCAAGCCTACCAGAACCCTGCACGGCCCCTGTTCAGGTGGGGCATAGACGTGCCCTCGCAGGCTACTTTTGTCCGCGAACCCAGGTGTCTGGCAAATTCAGATGCCTACCGCAACACCCCCTGCAAAACCTGCACTACCGGCCGATCCAGGATGCCCGGAATGCGGGCCGTAAGCCCCAGGTCTACGCTCACACCCCCCAGCCCCGGCAGCCCCGACAAACCCAGGCGCAGCTCGCCCCGGTTGCGCCCATTGGGCCCGAGCCCCAGGTTGAACGCGCTCTCGGCCACGCTCCGCCCCCCAACCAGGAGGCGCAACGGGCCTTCCAGGGTAAACCCGATGGGGTTGGGGTTCTCTACCTCCAGCACCAGCCGGACGGCCAGCCCGTCCAGCCGGATCTCGACCAGGCGGATGGTGGGGAGCCGGAAGGTAAACTGGATGCGCACCTCGCGGTCCAGGAGCGTCACCGGCCCAATCGGAACCACTGCCGGGCCGAGCTGCACACGCAGCTCACCCAGGAGGCGGAAGCGGGTGCTCTGGCCGCCCACCAGGCTGGCCAGGGCGCGGGTGCCCTCCACCAGGGGCACCACCAGGCGGGTCTGGGCTTCGCGGCTGGCCCCGGCGGGGATTTCCAGAGCGGGCAGGGTCAGGCGGAATTGCGAGCCCCCCAGCTCGGCGGTGAGGGTGCTGTCCAGCAAGGGCAGGGTAAAGGAGTTGGTGTTGGTCAGGCGCAGGCGCACGTCAAACTCGCCCCGCCCGCTGAAGGGGTCTATGGAAACCAGGCTAAACTGCAACAGCTCGACCTGGGGGGCCTGGGGCCGCACCGCCTGGGGTACGCAAGCGCTTAGCAGCAAAGCCAGTCCCAACAAGAGCCACCGTGCGTATCGCTTCATGGTTGCCTCCCAGTTGAGCTTACCCAATCCGGGGCCGCACAGCGCAGATTTTTCACTAAACGGGCCTTAACCCACCGTCCAGCCCCGTTCTTTGAAGGCTTCCAGAAGGGGCTTGAAGCTGGGCCAGACCGGGCTTTCGGCGGGGTAGGGGGGGCGGGGGTAGCCTCCGGGCAGGCCCAGGTGGCGCAGGGCCTGCTTCAGGAGCACAAAGCCCCCCTGGGCCAGCATCCGGCCAAAGGGCTCGAGTTCGGCTTGCAGGGCCTGGGCCTCGGCCACCTGGCCGGCCCGCCAGAGCTCGAGCAGCTTTTTATAGGGTTTGGGGGCCAGGTTCGAGACCGCCAGAATACCCCCGTGGGCCCCGTGTGCTAAAGCCCCCAAAAAGGTGGGGGCGTGGCCGGTGTAAAGCTGGATGCCCAGGTTTTGCGAAGCGTAGAAGGCCATGCGGGCCAGCTCTCCGCTGGAGTCTTTCAGTCCTCCAATCCTGGGGTGCCGGGCCAGCTCGGCCACCACCGGCAAGGGTAGCGGGGCTTTGGTATTGGCCGGCACATGGTACAGCCAGACCTCGGCCCGGCCCATATCGGCAATCCCGCCGAAGTAGCGCAGCAGGCCGTCGGGGCCCAGGTTGGCCTCGTAGTAGCGGGGGGGTGTGACCAGCACTTTGGCCCCAAGGCGGGCGGCCTCCTCGAGGGCGATGGCGGCCTGGGCCAGGGTCTCTTCCATCAGGCCCACCATGGCGGGCTTCTGGGGGGTCTGGACGGCCAGGCCCGCCGCCCGCTCCTCGCGGGTCAGGTGGACGCCCTCGCCGTTGGAGCCGTAGAACAGCAGCCCGTCCACATGGGGTTCGATGGCCTGGGCCAGTTCGCGAAAGGCTGCGGTGTCGAGGTGGCCGTTTACATCGAAGGGGGTGGGTAGGGGAGGAATTATCATAACGACCTTTTATTGCCAGGCGATTGTATCGCAAGAAATGGCTTAACTGGAAAAAGCCGGTCTACCTTCAGGGTTTCTGGCCCGATATACTGAGCTTTGTGCAGCGCTTGCTTGACCAGGCCGCAGGATTGATACGCGATGCCCGGGAGGCTTCGCCCGAACAGGCGGTGGACGTGCTAAAAGAAGCGGTGGCTTTGCTGGAAGTGGCCCGCCCTTCCAGGGAGCGCGATGGCATGATGGCCCTGGCCTACCTGCGGTTGGCGCAACTACAGCGTCAACTGGACAAGCGCAATGAAGCTGAGCGTTTTTTCATGCTGGGTTATAGCTATGCCCGCAGCTCGAGGCAGGAGCGGGTACGCCGGTTGGCAGAGAAGCTCAATCGCGAATTTGTGAGCCAGCGCCAGGGATAAGAAGCCGGCAAGTCGATACACTGCTCGAGGGCTGCCAAAGCCCCGACCAAAGATGCCAAACGCGCTTGTGCATGGTGGGGTGATCCCCACAGAGACAGACGGTCAGGTACGCTGTTCACCTGCGATGCGATCCCTTTTGGAGTTTGCTGTGCGCATGCGGGGGCTGTGGGTTTTTGAGGGATGCAGGCCAAAACGATAAAGGAGGGTTTTTAGATGGGAGAGTTGCTAGGAGACATCGCCGCTGCGCTCATTGCGCTTTCGGGGCTGGCGGTGGTGGTGGGGGTTATCTTCATCAAGCGTGGGGATCGGGTCTGGCATCCCCGGGTGATGCTGCTGGCTACCGTGCTGGCGGCCCTGTTTTTGGTGTTTTACCTGCTTAAGTGGGGGTTGTACGGCACCACCCGCTACGTCGGGCCCGAGGAGTGGCGCGGTGCCTACTATGCCTTGCTAATCAGCCACACCATCCTGGCCGCCCTGAACGGCCCACTGGTCTTGTGGTTGCTCTACAACGCCTTCAAGCAGCGTTTTGCTATCCATAAGGCCTGGGCCCGCTGGACGGTGCCGGTCTGGTTGTATGTGGCGGTGACGGGCTGGGTGATTGACCTGGTGCTCAAGCGCTACGGGGAGTCGGCGGGGGGGATTGGTTTTTAGCCCCGGCCTGTTGCGGCTGACCGCGCCTCTGTACTGAAATTGACCTGGGCTGTCTAGCGCCTGCCCCAGGCCTCGAGCACAATCTGACCATTCACAACCCTGGCCCGCTCGGGGTTGCGCGCGCCGGCCTCGCCGGCAGGGGCCTGGGCCACATGGTGGGCGATACGGATCTGCTTGGCCTCCAGGCTCATGGCCCAGATGGCGGCCTCTTCCTGGCCGGTGGCCCCGGCGTGGGCCAGGCCGCGCAGCTTGCCCACCACGATGATGTCGCCAGCGGCCACCACTTCGGCCCCGGCGTTGACGTCGCCCAGGATGACCAGCGTACCCGGCGACTCGATGCGCACGCCCGAGCGAACGGTCTGGTCAATCACCTCGGTGTAGGGGATGTACTTCTCGCCCCGCGGCGGCCTGAGCTGCAAGCCCCGCTCGCGTCCGAGCTCGAGCAGGGCCTCCAGCACCCCCTGGCCCACCACCCCGGCCACCTCGACCTCGAGGGGCAGCGGGGGCAGGTCGGCCAGGGCTTTGTGCAGCAGTTCCGGGGTTTCGTTGCCGTCGAGCCGGAGGGCCAGGGCGTTTAGGGTCGCACGAATCCGCATGCAAGGCAGTTATACCAGAAAGCCTAGCGGTTGGCGATGTGGATGGCCTGGCGGTGCAGGTGCTCGGCGGCCTCCATGATGCCCTCGGAGAGCGTGGGGTGGGCGTGCACGGTGAGGCCCACGTCGGTCACGGTGGCGCCCATCTCCAGGGCCAGGGCGATCTCGGCGATCATGTCGGAAGCGTTGGGGCCCACGATATGTCCCCCCAGCAACAGGTCGGTCTCGGCGTCGCCGATGAGCTTGATCAGGCCGTCGGTGGCTTCCAGGGTCATGGCCCGGCCCGAGGCCGAGAGCGGAAACTTGCCCACCTTGACCTTGTAGCCGGCCTTGGTGGCCTCTTCCTCGGTCAGGCCCACTGCGGCCCACTCGGGGCTGGTGTAGACCACGTTGGGAATCTGGTAGTCCATCACCGCGTTGCCCCCGGCGGCGTTCTCAGCGGCAATCAGGCCCTCCTTCATGGCTTTGTGGGCCAGCAGGGGCGGGCGGGTGACGTCGCCGATGGCGTAGATGCCAGGTACGTTGGTCTCCATTTTTTCGTTGGTGGGGATGTAACCGCGCTCGTCTACCACCACCCCGATGGCCTCGAGGCCCAGCCCCTTGCCCCGCGGCCGGCGCCCGGTGGCCACCAGAATCTTGTCCACCACCAGCGTTTCCTGCTGGCCGGTCTGGGTGTGCTCGAGGGTGACGTGCAGGCCATCTTTCTTGCGCTCGACCTTTACGCCTTTGGTGTGGGTTTTGATATGGATGCCCTGCTTGCCCAGGATTTTAGCCAAGAGGCCCGCAGTCTCGGGGTCGGCGGCGGGCAGAATCTGGCCCATGAACTCGATCACCGTGACCTCGGCCCCCATGCGCTTGTAGACCTGGGCGAACTCGAGCCCAATCGCACCCCCCCCGATGCAGAGCATCCGCTTGGGGAACTTATCCTCGACGCGCAGGGCCCCGGTGGAGTCCACGATGTCTTTCTGATCCACCTCGAAGCCCGGCAGGGTGTTGGGCTCCGAGCCGGTAGCCACGATGAAGGTCTTGCCCTGGATACGCTCGCCGCCTACCTCGATGGTGTTTTTATCAACAAACCTGGCAAAGCCGGTTTTCAGGTCGACCTTGTTGCCCTTCAAAAGCTGTGAAACCCCGCCGGTCAGCTTCTTGACGATGCCGTCGCGCCAGCCACCCAGCTTTTTCAGGTCGAGCCTGGCCTCCTTAACTTCCAGACCGAAGGCGCTGGCATGCTTGGTGCCTTCCAGCTCTTCGGCAGCATGCAGGAGCGCCTTGGTGGGGATGCAGCCCACGTTCAGGCAGACCCCCCCCACGTGCTCGGCCTCCACGGCCAGCACCTTCTTGCCGAGCTGGGCGGCCCGGATGGCCGCGTGGTAGCCGCCAGGGCCGGTTCCAATCACGATAACGTCGTAGATGGTGGACATAGATACCCCATTCTAGTCAGGCTAGGTGTGAAAAACAAAATCCGCAGAGCGAAAAACTACAGGGCTTCCAGGAAGAGCCGTTCGGGTTTCTCCAGGAGCCGGATGACCTCTTTGGTGAAGCGGGCCGCCTCGGCCCCGTCTACCAGCCGATGGTCGAAGGAGAGCGAGAGGTACATCATCTGCCGCACCACAATTTCGTCGCGCTCGCCAACCACCGGGCGCTTCTGGATGGAGTGCACACCCAGGATGGCAGCGTCCGGCACGTTGATGATGGGGAAACTGAACAGCGCCCCAATCGAGCCGATGTTGGTGATGCTGAAGGTGGAGCCGCTTACCTCCTCCGGGGTCAGCTTGCCGCTGCGGGCTTTCTCGGCCAGCTCGTTAATCTCGCGGGCAATCTGCAGCAGGCTTTTGCGCTCCACGTCCCGCACCACCGGCACAATCAGGCCATTTTCGGCGGCCACGGCCATGCCGATATTAACGTAGTGCTTGAGCACCACCTCCTGCCTTGCCTCGTCCAGCGAGCTGTTGAGGGCCGGGAATTTTTTGAGCGCCACCGCCACCGCCTTGAAAATGAAGGGCAGGTAGCTGAGCCTGACCCCCTGGGCTTCGGCCTCGAGCTTGAGCCGGTTGCGCAGGGCCACCAGCTCGGTCATGTCCACCTCGTCCACCGAGAGGGTGCGCACCGTGTAAAGGTGCGAGGCCATCATCTGCTGGGCGATGGCCCGGCGCAGGCCGCGCAGGGGTACGCGGGTCTCGAGCTCCTCGTAGCCCTTGGGGGTCTTGTACTGCACCGGCGCCAGGCCCAGCAGGGGCGCACCGCGCTCGGATGCCGAAGGTGCGGCAACGGGCGGTGTGGCACGGCTTTTTTGCTCGGCGTAGGCCTTCACGTCCTCCACCCGCACCCGCCCGTTGGGCCCCGAACCCGGTATCTGGGCGATGTCCAGCCCCAGCTCGCGGGCCAGCTTGCGGGCCGCCGGCACCGCGATCACCCGTCCGTGGGCCTGAACCGTGGCAGCGCTTGGCCCCGATGCCAGCGGCGCGGCTTTGGTGAAGGGGTTTTTGACCTGCTCTGGCTTGTTATCCGGTTTGAACAACGAGAGGCTGGCCCCGTCGTCTTCTGCCACCTGGCCCGGCTCCACAATGGAGCGCTCTTCCTGGGCTTGCAGGCTGGGCGCCGGGGCGGGCTTTTTATCGCTAACCACCGCGCTTACCTCCCCAGGCTCGGCAATCAGGGCGATGGGGGCGTGCACCGGCACCACCTGCCCCTCCTTGACCAGCTTTTGCAGCAGCACCCCTTCGTAGGGACTCGGTAGCTCCACCGTGACCTTGTCGGTCATGACCTCCACAAAAGGCTGGTCTTTTTTCAAGGCATCGCCTTCATTCACCAGCCACCGCAGAATTTCACCTTCCACCACCGACTCTGCCAGCTCGGGCAGCACCACTTCTTTAGGCATGCTTCCTCCCTAATAGTCCAGTAGACGTTTGGCTGCAGCCAGGATACGGGTAACGGTTGGCATGTAGAGCTTATCCTGCGCCAGCGGGTAAGGGGTGTCGAACCCGGTGACCCGCAGGGGCGGGGCCAGCAGTTGGTCGAAGAGTTCTTCCGAAACGGTAGCGGTAACCTCCGAGGCGATGCTGGCCGTGCGCGGCGCTTCGGAGATCATCAGCAGGCGGCCGGTTTTGGCCACCGAGGCTAGTACCGTTTCTTTGTCCCAGGGCATCACCGTGCGCAGGTCGATCACCTCGGGGTCAAGGCCCGCGGCCGCCATCTCCTCGGCGGCTTTGAGGGTCTCGACCATCGGCCCCCCGTAGGAAACCAGAGTGATGTCCCGGCCCTCCCGGCGAACCGCCGCCTTGCCGATGGGCAGCAGAAAGTCGTCGGCGGGTACCTCTTCTTTTACCGCCCGGTACAGGCGCTTAGGCTCCATGAAGACCACCGGGTCGTCGTTGCGAATGGCCGCCTTCAGGAGCCCTTTGGCGTCGTAAGGGGTCGAGACCACAATGACCTTCAGGCCGGCGGTATGGGCAAAGTGGGCTTCCGGGCTTTGCGAGTGGTGGTGCCCGCCCTTCACGCCGCCGCCGGTGGGCATGCGCACCACCATGGGCGCGCTGAACTGGCCGCCCGAACGGTAACGCAGTTTGGCGGCCTGAGAAAAAAGCTGGTCGATGCCGGGGAACACGTAGTCAGCAAACTGAATTTCGGCCACCGGGCGCATCCCGTGCGCGGCCAGCCCCACCGCCGCCCCGATAATGGCGGCCTCCGAGAGGGGGGTGTCCATCACCCGGTCGGGGCCGTATTTTTGCTGGAGGCCCTCGGTAGCCAGGAACACCCCGCCCCGTTTGCCCACGTCTTCGCCTAGCAACATCACGCGTTCGTCGCGGTTCATCTCTTCGTCCAGGGCCGCATTTATGGCCTGGATCAGGGTCATGGTTGGCATATATCCTCCGCTTTCAGGACTGCAGTTCCTCTGCTACCAGGCGCCGCTGTTCCTCCAGGTGCCAGGGGCGGGCGGCGAACACGTCGTCGAACATCTCGAGCGGGTCGGGTTCACCGGCCTGCAGGGCTTCTTGCAGGGCGGCCTCGAGGGCCTTGGAGATTTCCAGCCGCAGCTCGTTGGCCCACTGGGCATCCCACAGGCCCTGTTGCTCCAGGAACCGCTGGTAGCGTTGCAAGGGGTCTTGCTGGCGCTCGGCGGCCAGTTCCTCGCGCGAACGGTAGCGGCTGTCGTCGTCGGCGGAGGAGTGGGCCCCAAAGCGGTGCACCACCAGCTCCACCAGGCTGGGCCCCTGGCCGGCTCGAGCCCGCTCGATGGCTTCCTGCATCACAAAGTAGCTGGCCAGCACGTCCAGACCGTCCACGTAGTAGCCGGGCATGCCATAGGCCTGGGCCTTGATGGCGATGTTTTCTGAGGCGGTCTGCTTGGAGATGTTCACGCTGATGGCGTAGCGGTTGTTTTCACAGACGAACACCGCCGGGGCCTGCTGCACAGCGGCAAAGTTGATGCCGGCGTGCCAGTCCCCCTCGCTGGTGGCCCCGTCGCCGAAGGTGCAGACCGCCACCTGGCCGGTGCGGCGCAGCTTCATGCTCAGGGCCGCCCCGGTCGCAGGCGGGATGTGCGAAGCGATGGCCGAACAGACCGTGAACACATTGAGGGCCTTGCTGCCAGGGTGCGAGGGCATCTGGCGGCCCTTGGCCGGGTCGGCGGCGTTGCCTAGGGTCTGGCCGAAAATTTCCACCAGTGGCACCCCCAGCGCCAGCACCAGCCCCATGTCGCGGTAGTAGGGAAAGAGCCAGTCGTGGCCTTTGCGCAGGGCATGGGCAATGCCCACCTGGGCGGCCTCGTGGCCGGCGTGGGGGGCGATAAAGCTGGTCTTGCCGGTGCGAATCAGAATGACCAGTTTTTCATCCAGCAGCCGGGCGGCCAGCATATCGCGGTAGAA
Source organism: Meiothermus ruber DSM 1279 (assembly GCF_000024425.1). Taxonomy (NCBI): domain Bacteria; kingdom Thermotogati; phylum Deinococcota; class Deinococci; order Thermales; family Thermaceae; genus Meiothermus; species Meiothermus ruber. Next base: position 2,369,702 of record NC_013946.1, on the reverse strand, counting down.
GCGTTGCAGCCGATCGGGCGGCAGCCCGTGCTCAAACGGGGCGATCCAGCGGCCCTGCTGGTCTATCAGCCGGATGGGCTCGCTGCTGAAGGGTTGGAAGCGTACTTTTTCCTGAATCATGCTGCCTCCTGGCTTACCGGGGTGGCCGGCTTGCCTCTTCTGCGGGGCCTTGGGTAAAGGCCCTCGAGCGCGGGTCGCCCTGGGTAAGGGCTTCCGCGGGGAACCACCCGGCCCAAGCAAAAGACCCCCTGGATGGGAGGTCGCTAAGGCTTTGGTATACCGGGCCAAAGGTTTTGGGTGCGCCCAATCCTGCCACCGGTTCTAGGCGCGTCTCCATAGGAACCTCTTGGTACCCAAGATTATAGCCGGTTTCGGGCCAGCTCAATTTGGGTGGGGTCAGGATGTGGCCGGTAGCACGCCTTCTGCAGGCCATGCGGCTGATGGAGCCTGGGATGCCATAGACTGACCCCTGGGGCGGGTATGAAGCTGAGGATCTGTGTAATCGGCAAACCCAGACTGCCATACGCCAGGGCGGGTCTGGCAGAGTATGAGAAACGCCTGGAGCGCTACACGCGGCTCGAGCTCCTCTACCTCAAGGAAGGCCCCCAGGCCCAGGAGGGGCAGCGCCTGCTGGAGGCCTCCGAGGGCTACCGTCGGGTGGTGCTGGATGAGCGGGGGCAGATGGTGGACACACAGGCCCTCAGAGCCCGCCTGGAAAGCTGGGAGATGCAGGCCGAGAAAGGGGTGGCCTTCCTGATTGGGGGCGCCGAGGGCCACGCCCAGGCTGTGCGCGACCGGGCCGACTGGGTTCTGGCCCTATCCAGGCTTACCTTGCAGCACGAGCTGGCCCTGGTGGTTTTGCTCGAGCAGCTTTACCGCATCGAGACGCTCAAGCGCGGCGAGCCTTACCACCGCTAGCGGGTGGGGTAGCCCATCTGCCGCAGCCACTTCTCGCGGGTGAAGGTGGTGGAAAGAACGGGCTCGAGGACGATGTCAATACTGCTGGCATCGGGCATCACATAGGCGATATTGCCGTTCGCCCGGTACCACCCGAACAGGTCGCCCTCGTCCTGGGTGCCGTTGTTGTTGACATCCTTCCAGGCCGAGATGCGGTAGCCCACCAGCCCGCTGGTAGAAAGGCCGGTGCGGGTGTAGGGGGCCTGGGTGCCGCTCTGGTTGATGGGGGTGGGGTTGAAATCGAGCAGCAGGCTGAGCGTGGGGGTCTCGCGCAGCACCGCGTCAAAGTAGATGCGGGTGCCCTGGATACTCTGGGCGGGTGGAGGGGTGGTCGGGGGCTGCTGCACGCTGAGGGTGATGCGGGTCTCGGCCTCCACGGTCTGCCCGCCCACGCTGGCGCTGCCCCGCACCACCAGGGTGTAGGTGCCGGGGGTGCTGCCAGCCGGGATGTTCAGGGTGGTGCTGTTGCCTGCAACCGGGCTGGGCGGATTAAAGCTCGGGGTGGTGCCGGCTGGCTGCCCGGTTACGCTGAGGGCAACCGCCTCTGTAAAGTTGGTGCGGGCAATGCGCAGGGTGACCTGGGCGCTCTGGTCGGTGTTCAGGCTCAGGGCGTTGGGGCTGGCCGAGAGCACCAGAGAACGTGGGGGTGGGGTGTTGAGTCGCTCCAGGGCCGCCCTGGCATCCAGCAGGCCGGCGCCGCACTCGCTCCCGCTGGGCCGGTTGCACTGGGTCGCAGTCAAGGGCTTGACGGTCTCCTTCAGCAGGCTGATGGCCTCGGCGGCGGTGAGGGTGGGTTTCTTGCTTTTCATAAGGGCCAGCACACCCGCCACGTGGGGGGCGGCCATAGAAGTGCCGGCTTTGCCGCCGTACTGGCCGCTCGCCAGGGTGCTCACCACCTGCAGCCCGTCCGGTTCACCCCCTGGCGCCATCAGGTCAATGCGGCTGCCGTAGTTGGAGTACGAGGCGCGGTTGCCGGCAGCATTGGTCGCCCCCACCGTGATCACCCCGCTGCACCCCGCGGGGCTGAAGGTGCTGGCATCCGCATTGGAGTTGCCCGCCGCCACCACGATCAGGGCCCCGGCGTTGCTGGCCTCGTTGATGGCCTGCTGGAGGGCCGGGGCGTTGGTGCAGGCCACGGGCCCCCCCAGCGACATATTGATGACCTTGGCCGGGTTGGGGTTGGCAGGAACCCCGGCCACGCTCAGACCGGCGGCCCAGCGCAGGGCGTCGGCCACGTCGGCCAGGGTGCCGCTGCCCCCGCTCAGGGCGCGCACCGGAAGCAGCCGGGCCCCCCAGGCCACCCCCGCCACCCCCAGGCCGTTGTTGGTCGCCGCGGCGACCGTGCCGGTGACGTGGTTGCCGTGGTAGTCGCTGCCGGGCGCGGTGTCTTCAGGGTTGCCATCCCGCCCATCGCCGTCGCCCGAGTTGGTAGCATCGGAGTAAAAATCGTAGCCGGGCAGCAGTTTTCCGGCCAGGTCGGGATGGCCGGCCACCACCCCCCCGTCAATCACCGCCACTGTGACCGGGTTGGAGCTGCCGGTCTCGAGGTTCCAGGCCTGGGGCAGCCCGATGGCCTCGTAGTGCCAGCGCTGATCGGCGTACAAGGGGTCGTTGGGCGTGGCCTGGGCAAAAAGCAGGTAGTTGGGGTGGGCAAAGGCCACATCGCTGCGGCGTTGCAGCTCGGCCAGCACGGCCAGGGTCTCGGCCCGGCTCAGGCCGGCCCGGTACAGGAAGGTGCGCTCGAGGCCCAGCGGCCTGACCTGCTGAAGCTCCACCCCTGCTGCCGAGAGCTTGCTTAGCGATTGCAGGCTCACCTGCGGCTTGAACTGCACGATCAGCTCCCCTTCCACGAAAGGCGCCGACGGGTCGGCGGATGGCAGCGCGGTTTGCAGGGAAATGCGAACCGTTCCGCTGATGGTGCCGTTGCCGGGTGGCGGGGGTGCGGGGGGCTCGAGCACCGTCACGCTAACCGAGGCCGATTTGCTGGAGTCGGCCACGCTACGGGCCGTAATGGTGGCGGTACCGGCGGATTGCCCTTCCACCAGTCCGTTGTTCACGCTGGCTACAGCCGGATTGCTACTAGACCAGGTGACGGCGGTGTTGGTGGTGTTGGTTACGGTAGCCACAACCTGTCGTTGCTGACCAATGTCCAACGAGAAATTCCCGCTGGGATTAAGGCTTATCGAGATGTTGGACGGCGGGGGTGCGGGGGGTTGGTTCGGACAGGCGGTGAGTACCAGCACGAGCAGGCCAAGCCAGAGAATGCGCGGCATAGGCTTAGCATATCGGTTGGGCTGGCACAGGCTATGAAAACAGATTAAAGGGCGCTTTTCCTTTGCCCCAGAGCCAAGGGCAAGTACCCAATAATTGCCAGGGCGATGAGGGTCGCCCATACGAGCAAAGCGGTGCTGTACTCGCTCAACCCCAGCACCACCCCCATGCCCCACTGAAGCAGAAACACCCCCATGAACCCCATGAAGTTGATGGCCGTAACGGCCCGCCCGGTGAGTTCGGTGGGGAAGACCAGGCGGGCCTGGGCCAGGCTCAGGATGTTAAAGGCGCCGGTAAAGCCCATCAGCCCGTAGGTCAGGTAAAGGCCCAAAGCAGGCATCTGGGGCCACAGGGCCAGCAGGAGGGGCCCCAGGGTAAACCCAAGGCTGGCCGAGAGCAACACCCGCGGCAGACCCCAGCGGTCGGCCAGGGGGCCGCACAGCAAAAAGCCCAGCAGCGCGGCCAGTGAGAAGGTGAAGAGCACGCTGCCGACCTCGAGGCTCCCCAGCCCCCGCACCTTGAACAAAAAGTCGCCGCCCCACAGGGTCTGCCAGGCCAGAAACCCGCCCCCCACCATAAAGTTGAGCCAGCCCATGCGCCAGAACTGGCTGCTTCGCCAAATCAGGCTGGCGTTGCCGGCCTGGGTGCTCTGGGGCAGCGCCATGCCCTTGGGGGCGTTGCGTACCCCTAGGGCCACCACCAGCGCCACCAGCACAATCACCAGGGCCCCCCACTCGAACACCCCGCGCCAGCCGATCTGCTCCTTGAGCCAGGCCAAAGGCGAGGAGGCCGCAATGGCCCCCGAGGCCCCCAGGGCCACATACAGGCTGCTGATGCTGGCGTAGCGGTGGGCAGGAAACCACAGCGAAAACGCCTTCAATGCGCCCATCAGGGCGGCTGCAAAGCCAATCCCCAGTAGCGCCCGCCCCACCGAAAGGGTCAAAAAGTCCTGGGCCGAGGCAAAAATCAGGGCCCCCATGGCCCCCAACAGCATCAGGGCCGGGTGCACAAAGCGCGGGCCAAAGCGATCCAGGAGCGCGCCTAAGGGCAGTTGCGCGATGGCAAAGGTCAGGTAAAACAAACTGGTCATCAGGCCCAGCTCGGCTGGGGTGAGGCCCAGGTCGCGCCGTAAATCGGGCGAGATGACCGCGTTGGTCGCACGGAAAAAGTAGGAGAGAAAGTAGGCCAACAACAGGATGGCAAAAATCCGAAAAGCCGCCGGCATGTTCTGTATCCTACCCCCATGAACACCAGTGCGGCGTCTGTGTTGTGGCTCGAGCTTCTGGGCGGGCTGCTGGTGGTGCTGGGAGCGCTGCTCGCCTGGCTGGCCTTCACCCTGGCCGGCCAGCCCATTGACCCCGACCTCGAGAAGAACCTGCTGCGCATCCGGCTCGACCTGCCGGGTTTTCTGGATGGGATGGCCCGCCACCTCGCCACCGCCGGGGCCTGGATGGCCGGGGTGGGCGCGCTGCTTTTTTTTGGGGCCACCCACCTGGTGCGGCTCTTCCGGCTGGCGCTGGGCCTGGCGGCCTTGTTTGCGGTGGGGGTGTGGGTCTGGCTAGCGCTTAAGGCTTAGGAGCTCGACCGTTACCCCTTCGGACTGCGTTTTGACCAACCCCACCCCCTGGGCATACCACGAGGTGGTTTTCACCTCGAAGTTCATCGGCATGCTCTGCCCCGCCGACTTCATGCTTCCACGGATGGTCAAGGTGCTTTCGACTTTGTAGGCACTGAAACGCCCTGCCGGCACGCCAAGGCTCTCCTGGCCCACCACCTTGCTAACCACGCTCATGGTTTGTTCGACCTGCAGGGTCATGTTCGGTTGTTTGGCCTCGCCCGCCACCTCGTAGCCGTAGCTCCAGGCGGTTCCAACCCGCATTCCCTGGGGAATTACCACCCCGCTCACTTTGCGGGTTTTGAGGTTCATCTGTATCCCTTGGTTGCCCGGCGGCTGGAGGTACTCGAGCTGGGTGAGGCCTTTGGCATCGCAGGCCCAGCGGATATCGAAACTAAAGTCTTTGAAGGCTATACGCTGGACAAAACCTTTGTCGCTCACCTTGATGATACGGGCCGTGTGGGTCGAGTTATCCGGGCTCGAGCGGTAGCTCCAGACCCAGCCCTCGCGCACCGGGAAAAAGGGATGGTTGCACTGGGCCCAAGCTGAAGAGGCCAGTACCAGTATCGAGGCCCCAAGCAATTGGCGCATACGCAGCTCCTTTTCAGGAGGATATTCTGCCGGGTGTTATATCAGCGTTATTTTGCGACGCTTCGCTTATACCCTCAACACATCCCCGACCGCGGGCTTGAAATGAACCCTCTGTCCTAAACATTCGGACGCCGATGGGCTACCCTGATCACATGGCTATCGTTACGCCGCAAACCCTTCGCCAGGACTTTCCACTGCTCGTGCGCCATCCCGAGCTGGTCTACCTCAACTCGGCGGCCACCAGCCAGAAGCCCGAAGCGGTCATCGAGGCGGTATCCCGCTACTACCGGGAACTTAACGCCAGCGTGCACCGGGGGGCCTACACCCTCTCGGCGCAGGCCAGCGAGGCCTACGAGCAGGCCCGCCGCACCCTGGCCCGCTTTATTGGGGCCGAGGAGCGCGAGATCATCTTTGTGCGCAACACCACCGAGGCCCTCAACCTAGTGGCCTATGCCTGGGGGCTGCGCAACCTGCGGCCCGGCGACGAAATTCTCCTCACGGAGATGGAGCACCACGCCAACCTGGTGCCCTGGCACCTGGTCTGCGAGCGCACGGGGGCCAAGATCAAAGCCATACCCCTTGGGGATGATGGGCGCTTGCAGCTGGAGCACCTCGGCACCCTCCTCACCGAGCGGGTCAGGCTGGTGAGCGTGATGCACGTCTCCAATGTGCTGGGCACCGTTAACCCTGTGGCCCAGATCGCCCAGGCGGCCAGGGCTGTGGGGGCTTTGGTGGTGGTGGATGGGGCCCAGTCGGCCCCCCACATGCCCGTGGATGTCCGGGCTCTGGGAGCCGATTTCTATGCGTTTTCCGGGCATAAGATGCTGGGGCCTACCGGCATCGGGGTGCTCTGGGGGCGCTACGAGGTGCTGGAAACCCTGGCCCCTTTTCTGGGGGGCGGCAGCATGATCCGCGAAGTTTACCTAGATCGCTCCACCTATGCCCAGCCCCCTCAGCGCTTCGAGGCCGGAACCCCGGCGGTGGCCGAGGCCATTGGGCTGGCGGCGGCGGTGGAATACCTCGAGCGCCTGGGTATGGCGAACGTGTGGCAGCACGAGCTCGAGCTCGCCGCCTATGCCCTGAAGCGGCTCGACGAAGAACTCCCCGAAGTGCGCACCTTTGGCCCCCGCGGCCCCGACCGGAGCGGGGTGATTCCCTTTGTACTGGGCGGTATCCACGCCCACGACGTGGCCACCGCCCTCGACCAGTACGGTATCGCGGTGCGGGCCGGGCACCACTGCGCCCAGCCCCTGCACCGCAAGCTGGGGGTGGCGGCCACGGTGCGGGCCAGCTTTTACGTCTACACCACTAAAGAAGACGTGGATCGCTTCATCGAGGCCCTGAAGAGGGTGCGCGACTTTTTCAAAGACTGGCTATAGCACGGGGGACTTACAATAGACCGTATGAGCCTCCTGGAGGAGCTGTACAAAGAGATCATCCTGCGCCACTACAAGTCGCCGCACAACTATGGCTCGCTGGAATCAGCCAACGTGCGGGTCGTGGGGGATAACCCTTCCTGTGGCGATCAGATCGAGCTATTGGTCGAGACCGATGGCGAGCAGATCGCCGATGTGCGCTTTCGCGGGCAGGGCTGCGCCATCTCGCAGGCCTCGGCTTCCTTGATGACCGACCTGGTCAAGGGCAAGACCTGGGCCGAGGCCCTCGAGCTCGAGCGCAAGTTCAAGTCCATGATTCTGGACGGTACGCCGCCCTCACCGGAGCTGGGCGATCTGGCGGCTTTGTCGGGGGTGCACAAGCTGGCGGCCCGGGTCAAGTGCGCCACCCTGGCCTGGAACGCCCTCGAGCAGGCGGCCCAGGAGGCCAGAACCAAGGCTCAGGGGGCCTAGCACAGGAGGGTGCTGAAGTCGTTGAAATCGGCGCGGAAGCCGCCGGGTACGCCCTTGGCGATGACCGAGACCGCGTCGTGGGAGTGCAGGCTCTCGAGGTGCGAGCAGGCCACCTGGAAGTCGTGGATGCGCCGGTCGGCGATGAGCTGCTCGTAGAGCAGCCGGGCGGCGTCCTCCACAAACTTCACGTAGGCCCCGTTCAGCTCGGCAAAGGCCTGTTCGTCCTCGCGCTTGACCATCACCTGGGTCTCGGTTTTGAGGGCCGCGCGGGCGTGATGGATCAGGTCTTCCAGGTGCAGCGAGGTGTCCGGAGCGACCTCCACCTTGATGCGGGCCTTGGAGCGCTGGCTGTGGGGGATGGCGTACACCCCCCGGACATCGCGGGCGTGCTCGGCCAGCTCGGCGGAGCAGGGGCAGGCCGAGGAGTAGACGAAGTCGAGCTCGACAAAGCGCCGCAGGGTGCCGTTTTCTTCCAGTACCGCCTCGTAGCTGCCGCTGTAGTACTGGTAGCCCTCGAGGCCGGAGCGCAGGGCTGAGACCAGCAGGGGGTAGTTGAAGGCCACCTTGACCCGGGCGCTCATGCTCTCGAGGTCGCGGCGGTAGTCGTGCACCACCTGGGCCAGGGTGTCCAGGCTAAAAACCTCGTCTTTGTGGGCATAAAAGGTGCGGATGATGCGGCTCATGTTGATGCCCTTGAGGTTGGCCTGGAGCGAGACCGTCCCGGTGACGCGGGCCTCGAGGGTCAGGGCCTCGCCGGCTGGGGTGGCGAACTTGAGCGGGAGCCGGAAGCCCGAGATGCCCACCTGCTGGATGGCGACGTTGGCCCCCTCCACCGAGTCCACGGTCTCGGTCATGTCGGGGAGGCTGGCTTTGTAGGCCGCGTCGGGCCGGAACTGGTGGTCGTAGTGGCGGGCGATGACGGGTTCCGCGCCGTCGGTGTTGCGGAACAGGTAGGCTTTTTTGCCACCGTTTTTTTCGATTTTGAGGGGGGGTGTATCGAGGATTTGCTTATTGTCGAAGCTAAGCAAGGGCGTCTCCTTCTTCGTCAGCAACCTCGAGCAGTCTGACGAGTGCATATGAGAAGGGAATCTATTGCGTGGTGTCCTGGGCTGCTTCCCTTCACACGAGCCCAAGCACCAATTGCAGTCTAGTCCAACTGCACCTACACAGCATGCCACCTTATACACAAACTGAACGTAACCTGGACGCTAGTTTCGGCAAGATCGTTCTCCGATAACAGAAGAGCTATAAAAACCTGTGCTGCATGTAAGAGTGCTTATCCGTGGGAGTGTCAAAGATTCCATCCCCCCGAAACCTCCATGACCTGTCCGGTAATGTAGCCGTTTTGCTCATCCACAAAGAACAGCACCGCTCGAGCCAGCTCTTCCAGATGTGCCAGCCGGCCCATGGGAATTTCTTTCAGAGGCTTGGAGACGGAGTTCTCGGCCACCCCCGGCGCGACCACATTCACCGTGATGCCCCTGGGGGCCAGGCGCTGGGCCAGGGCCTTGCTGTACAGAATCAGGCCGGTTTTGGCGATGACGTAGGGGGTAATCTCCGGGCGGGCCAGCAGGTTCTGTGCGCCGGCGAAGCCGATGTTCACCACCCGCCCATAGCCGGTCTGGCCCAGGTAGGGGAGGGCGGCCTGGGTCAGGTAAAAAGGCGCATTCAGGTTGGAGTCCAGCATGGCGTGCCATTCCTCGGGGGTGGTTGCTTCGATGGGCTTCTTGAGGTAGTTGCCCACGTTGTTGACCAGTACCTGCAAGCCCCCGAGCTGCCCGGCCACCTCCTCGATGAGCCCCTGGGCTTCCTTGACCCGTGTGACATCGGCCTGCACCCGGATGGCCCGCACCCCGTGCCGAAGGGCCTCCTGGCGGGTTTGCTCGGCCTCGAGGGCGCTGGTGTGATAATGTACCGCCACATCGAACCCCTGCCGCGCCAGTGCCAGCACAATGGCCCGCCCGATGCCCCTGGCCGAGCCGGTCACCAGGGCCACCCGGCTCATATGGCCCCCCTTCCCGTATAGGCCCCCAGCAGAGCACGGGTGATATTGTTCAGGGGATACCGGAGCGCCTCCTCTGGGGTGACCCAGGCCCACTCGAGGATTTCCTGGTTGGGACAGACGGTCTCATCCGGGCTTTCGGCAAAGTAGTTGACGAACAGAAAGTGCATGGGTTTGTAAAACTGGGGGTCGAACACCCCCTCCAGCAGCAGAGCAAAGCGGATGTTGGCGAGCTCGAGGCCCACCTCTTCGCGAAACTCCCTCTGCAAAGCGGCCTCGAGGGGTTCGCCCCACTCAACCTTGCCCCCCGGCACCCCCCACCAGCCCTGCCACTTGCTGGTCTTGACGATCAGCACCCGGCCCGAAGGCCCTTTCACCAAAGCGCCCACGGTGGGAATCGGATATTTTGGCTCCATACCGGGCTTTAGGCTACGCCGCCAGGCCCCTGCTGAAGGTGCTGGAGGTTAACATGACTGGCTCCAGTTGGGGCTAATTCTGCAATACTTTGTACACCGCATAGACCCGCCCATTTCTGGGATAGGCCTCGAGGCCGTACAGCACCTCGTGATTGGGTAAGCGCGCGGTGGTCTTTTGCGGCAGGCCGGTTTCAAAGGTCACCACCAAAGGGTCGTCGCGGCGAAAGCCCGTGCCGCGGCTCACCCAGCCCGTAAGGCGGGGGTGCTTGGCGCTGAAGTAAACCCGCAGGGGCTTGCTGCCGGCCATCAGCACGACGGAAGGAACCGGGCCCCGCTCGGCCAGAGCGATGATCACCACCTCCTCCGAAACCTGGTGCAGCTCGGCCAGCTCGGGTATCAGCCGGGGGGTCTGGCCTTTTTGGGCGATGGCCGCCTCCACCGCCTGGCCGGGCAGCAGCATCTCGGCGGCCCCCAGGTTGCAGAGGGCCTCGAGCTCCTTTTCCAGCTCCTGACCCGCATACGCTTCGTGCAGCTCGGAGAGCAGGTCGTCGTCCTGCTGGATCAGTATGTGCATCACCTCGTGGGCCAGGGTAAAGCGCTGGCGCTTGGGCGGGGAGTCCTGGTCAATCAGGATGTGATTCTGCCCGGGCATCCAGGCCCCAAACCGGCCCTCTGGCAGCCGGCCGTAAGAGAGGCTTGCGCCGATGCCCGCAGCCAAACGCTCAGGGGTTAGGGGGGCGTGGGCTTTGCGATACTGCTCGGCCAGTGCGGTGACCCTCGACCTGAGATCGCTGGACATCTTCTTGCCAGATTACCGGATGGATACAAAAAGCGAAACCCGCTGGGTGTTTTCGTAGACCTCGTAGTCGAAGGTGTAGGCCCTTTGGGGTGCGCCGGGTTGCTGGAAATAGGCCCGGATTTGCTGCCAGGCCTCTTTTACCGACCCCGGTCTGGCGCTGGGCACGCTGAACATCAGGTACTGGCCCCCAGGGACGTTCAGGCCGCTCAGGCCAGGTGGCACGTCGTCCTGCCCCATCACCTGGTAGCCCAGCAGCACCGAGAAAGGCCCCTGCTCGCCGTCGTAGTGGTAATAGACTACAAAAGGCTTGCCCTTGGCCCGGCGCTTGGGGATGAGCAGCTCGAGCGCCCCGCTTTCAATCTTCTGCCACAGCGGGGGAATCCGGGCGGTCTGGGGGTCTTGCTCCAGGGCCAGGCTGGTGCGTACCTCGTACCCCGCCACAAAAAAGCCGGACTCGAGGGTGCGAACGGGGCGTTCCATAGGCTTATTATGACCTATGAGAGGACGGCCATTGGTGGCTGCCTGCTTCTAACGCTCCGCTTCTTTGGCCGACTAAGCGGCGAATCTCCGTGTCAGAGGCCATCCTCACTGACGCACATAGTGCAAGTGTGTGGCATCCGGAGTATCGAGGATCTTGTCAATGCGAAATTTTGGTACAGGCTCACGTAGGTTCTCGAAGAGACGCCGTCCGCCACCGAACAAGACCGGAACCAGGGCGATTTCCAGCTCATCCACAACACCCAGGTTCAGGTACTGCTGGATTACATCTGCTCCACCCGAGATGCGAATATCACGACTGCCTGCGGACGCCCGGGCCAGTTCTAGAGCACGCTCCGGCCCGTCGTTGATGAAGTAAAAGGTCGTCCCGCCGGGGCGCACCCAGGGCTCGCGCTTCTCATGGGTAAGAACGTAAACCGGTGTGTAAAACGGGGCCTCTTCGGGCCAACCGCGCTCGCCCCCATCGAACATCCGCTTGCCCATGATGTGAGCACCGGTGCGCTCAAAGATGTGGCGAACCATCTCATTCACAGGGCCGGTCTCTCCTCCAGGCCCCAACTTGAGTTTATCGCGCAAATACTGCTGCTTAAGCGCCCAGGCCATGAGTGCACCCCATTTTGCACCCCAGTTCTTGTACCCTGGATCGCTGAAATGGGCCAAGTCCATGCCTTCTGGCGCCATATAACCATCCAGGCTAAGGGAGATGTTGACGAAAACTTTGCTCACGATTCTGCACTCCTGGGTTTGATGGGCGGCCTAATGACCTTTGCTAAGACAAGGGCTTACCGGGCGCGCACATATCGGCACACCAGCGCACCGGTTTTTGCTTTGACTGAAGACACCAGCTCGAACGAGGCCATCTTCTCGGTTGTGGGGAAGATGGTCTTGCCCCTGCCAAGGAGAATCGGCGCAACCGTTAGCAGCAACTCGTCGACAAGGTCAGCAGCAAGCAGCGACCGCACCAATGTTGCGCTGCCGTACACGTAGATGTAGCCACCCGGCTGCGCACGGAGCTCGGACACGGCCTCGAGGAGGTCGTCGCCGCGGATGATAGAGGTGGGCTTCCAAGTAATGTCCTTCTCGGTGAGCGTATTGGACACGACGTACTTCTGCACCTGGTTGATCCAGTCCGAGAAGGAATCCCCCGACCGAGTAGGCCAAGCGACGGCCGAGTTCTGATAGGTGCGGCGTCCTTGTAAGAGCGCGTCGCTTTGCCTAGCAAGCTCGTCAAACGTACCTCCCATCACCTCCGGGTCAAAGTACTTTGCCATCCACCCACCATGGGCAAAGCCGCCGTCGGTGTCTTCGCTTGGGGCACCAGGCGCCTGGACGATTCCGTCAAGGCTAATGAATTCTGTAATGAGCGTCTTCATTAATTCACCTGGTGCCGCCCCAACCTTAACTTAGAGGCTGTTCTAGCCTTCCAGCACCCGCTTGAGGTGCAGGAAGATCTCGTACCAGTCGCGTTTGGACTCCGGGCGCTTGCCCCGCAGCTCGATGCGGGCCAGGGTGCGCTGCCACTCGGGGGTGATCTCGGCCCCGAGTTGGGGGTCGGCGATGAGTTCGGCCAGGCCCTTGGGCAGCGAGGCTTCGGTGCGCTCGCCGTAGAAGTCTACTGGGGCCAGCAGGTCGTTGACCGATAGGTTGTAGGAGGTTGCCAGGGTTTGCAGGGTGTCGAGCGAGGGGTTGGTGCGGCCCCGCTCGAGGTCAGACAGGTAGGGCACCGAGAGCCCGCTTTTCTCGGAGAGGTCTTTGAGGCGCCAGCCCTGCTGGGTGCGCAGCTCACGAAGGCGTTCGGCTAGTGTCATGGTTCTGACGGTAGCATAAAAATTTTCTACGGTCAAGACGTAATGTTCTGCTTGGATATTGCGTTATGCAGATAGATTATGCTAATATCATAACAGGAGGCGGACATATGAACGTTAGCGAAATCATCTGGAAGTCCGTAGGGCGTGGTGCAGCACACCCCAGCGAGGTGCTCAATGCCCTTATCGAGCTGGATAACCGCAAAGGCCAGATTGGGCTGTGGGCTCTGGAGAACGAACTGCGCGCCAAAATGCCCCTGCTTCGCCCGGCGGCCCGGCCTCTGGCCCAGGCCTGGCTCGAGGCCACCGTCCTCTACCGCACCACCTTCTACTCCGAGGGCCGCCTATCCAGGCTGTTTCACCGTTTCGTTCAGCCCGAACAACGGCCCCTTCCCTTCGCTAGCTAGCCCCGCGGGGTGACCATGTTTTCTACTTTTTTTGCAGAAATAGAAGCCCGCTACCGGCACGAGCGTCTGCTCGAGGAAACCTTGGGGGTTGGCCCCAGCGTTCACAAAGCAGTACAGGAGGCCCGCATGATGCAACTCGCCCAGCAGACCCAGGCTTCGGTTGTGGAGGATATCCGTCGTGTGTCCGCGTATGTGTTTGTTTCCTGTGCCCAACCCAAGCGTATCGTGCAGGCCCTGGGCCGCCTGCCAGGGGTGATCAAGGCCGATGCCTTGCTGGGGGCCTCCGAGGCCGTGCTGGTGGTGGAGCGGCACAATTTTGAGGCCTTGCAGTCGCTTCTGACAGAAGTACAATCCACCCCAGGTGTTCGTAAGATTTCGGTCAAACTCGCGGCCTGAAGGGTAATTGCGTCCTGTGGGCGCACCAGGAGGTGCTGAATGTTCAAGATCGTGCCCAATCTCTGGTTCGACAAAGAGGCCGAGGAGGCCGCTCGGTTTTATTGCGATGCAATTCCGGGTTCCAGGATAAATAGTTTGGTTGTTTTGCGCGATACGCCTTCGGGTGACTGCGACCTGGTCTCGTTTGAGCTGGCCGGCCAGCCCTTCATGGCCATCAGCGCGGGGCCGTTTTTCAAGCTCAATCCCTCCACCTCGTTTATTCTCAGCTTCAACCCTTCCCAGGGGCGTACCCAGGCCGACCTCGAGGCCCTCTGGAACAAGTTGCTGCCAGGGGGTAGCGTGCTGATGCCATTACAGGCCTATCCCTTTGCGCCCCTCTACGGCTGGATTCAAGACCGCTACGGCCTTTCCTGGCAGCTTATCCTCTCCGACCCCGGTGGCGAGGCGCGTCCTTTTATAACGCCCGCGCTATTGTTTGTGGGCGAGGTATGCGGCAAGGCCGAGGAGGCCCAGGACTTCTATACCTCGGTGTTCCCCAACGCTCGACGGGGAGCGACGATGCGCTATCCGGCGGGCATGGCGCCCGAGCGCGAAGGTACCTTGATGTACAGCGAGTTCATGCTGGCGGGCCAGTGGTTTGCCGCCATGGACAGCGCCTACCCGCACAACTTCGCTTTCAACGAGGCCATCTCGTTCATGATTTACTGCGACACCCAGGCCGAAATTGACCATTACTGGACGAAGCTCTCAGCGGTACCGGAGGCCGAGCAGTGTGGCTGGCTCAAAGACAGGTATGGTCTGAGCTGGCAGGTAGTGCCCCGGGCGTTGGAGCAGATGCTGCAAGACCCCGACCCAGAACGGGTCAACCGGATTAACCAGGCGGTGCTTCAGATGAAAAAGCTTGACCTGGCCGAGTTGCAAAAGGCCTATGCCTGAACGGTTGTGGAAGCAACTTCGAGGTAGATTATGACGATAAAAGTATCGGCGTGTATACCGGTGATACCCAGCCGCGATGTGCAGGCCTCGCTCCTGTTTTATCAGACCCACCTGGGTTTCCAGGACCCTTTTACCTGGGGCGAGAACCCGGTGGAGTACGGCGGGGTGAGCTGGGATGGGCTGCGGCTGCACTTCTACCTCGAGCCCAACCCCCAGATCTGCCGTAGCTATGTTTTTAGGCTCGAGGTAGACGAGGTAGACCTGCTGTATGTGGCCTGCGAGGCCGCCGGCATCGTGCACCCCAATGGCAGGCTGGAAAACAAGCCCTGGGCCACCCGCGAGTTCACCCTCCTCGACCCCTCTGGGGTGGCTATACGGGTTTACCAGGAGCTTAGGGTATAACCCGCTCCCGGGGTGCCTGTAGCAAGGCCTTGCCCAAAGCCTCGCCGGGCTTGCCGTCGCCCCGGTAGGCCTCGGGTTCTTTCTCGATCCAGGCGTAGCCCTGGTGGTGGAACTGCAGGCTGCGGAAGCCCTGGGCAAAGGCCGCCTCGATGAGCTGGCCCAGCGAGCCGGCCTCGAGGCCCTTTTCTTTTAGTGCCTCGAGCAGTTCAGCTGGCAGATCGGGCTCAAAGCCCTGCTGGGCGGAAAGCTGCTGGTAGGCGGGCTCGCGCGCTTCCATGGTGCCGCCCTGGGCGAAATAGCGCTCCAGCACCCTGTACCAATCGCCGCTTTTGGTGATGGGGGCCATGGCGGCGTAGGCCTGCTCGAGGGCCTCCGGGCTGTAGTCGTGGTACTGGTTTTCGTGCACCACCAGCTCCCGCGGCAGGCGGGGGCGGGGGGCTGGGCTTTCCTCCGGTACCCCCACGCACAGACCGGCCACCGGAACCACCCCCTGCGGCAGTCCACACAACGCCTTAATTTCTTTTATGCCGTTCAGCACCCCGCCAATCCACACGATGCCATAGCCCAGGCTCTCGGCCATGGTAGCCAGGGCGCTCCCGGCCAGGACTGCATCGGTGATGGCAAAATGCAAGGCGGTGCGGGGCCAGTGCCCGAACACCCCGCCCCGGTGCTCCACCAGCCTTCGCAGCCGGTACACGTCGGCCAGAATCAGAAAAAACTCGGCGCAGGTCTCGATGTGGGGGTTGTGGCCGGAGTGGCTTGAAACCTTGCGGCGTAGCTCCGGGTCGCTGATGCGCAGCAGGCTGTACATCTGCGCGGTGGCGTCGGTGGGGGCCCGCTGGGCCGCAAAGAGAATCTTTTCCAGGTCGCCTTCGCGCAGGGGTTCGGACTTGAACTTGCGCACGCTGGCGCGGCGCTGATACAGCGTATACAGGTCGCTCATACCAGTAGTAGCCTACCGCGTTTTGGCAAGCCATATGAGAGATCAGGCCTGCTCGAGCGCCTCCTTGCGCACCTCTTCCTCAGGCTGGCCGGCCGGGTACTGCCCGTTGAAGCAGGCCAGGCAGACCGGCCCCCCAATGGCCTGCCGCACCCCGGACTCGCTCAAAAAAGCCAGCGAGTCGGCCCCGATGAGCTGGCGGATCTGCTCCACAGAGTGCGTCGAGGCCACCAGCTCCTTGCGGGCCGCGGTGTCGATGCCGTAGTAGCAGGGGAACTTGATGGGTGGGGAGGAGATGCGCACGTGCACCTCGGCAGCCCCAGCCTCGCGCAGCAGTTGCACGATGCGCCCGGAGGTGGTGCCCCGCACGATGGAGTCGTCCACCAGCACCACCCGCCGGCCCGCGACCACCGGGGTGGCGGCCAGCTTGAGCCGCACCTTCAGGTCGCGCATCTCCTGGGTGGGCTGAATAAAGGTGCGGCCGGCGTAGGGATTTTTGTGCAGGCCGTAGTCAAAGGGAATCCCCGAGGCCCGGCTGTAGCCGATGGCCGCCCCAATCCCGGAGTCGGGCACCGGCACCACCAGGTCGGCCACGGCAGGGGCTTCCTGGGCCAGCACCTCGCCCATGCGGATGCGCGCGGGGTGGGTGGGGATGCCGTCCAGGGTTGCGTCGGCCCGGGCAAAGTAGATCCACTCGAAGGCGCAGGGGGTGGGGTGGGGCTCGAGCACCTGCATAGAGCGAAGCTCCCCCGACTCCACCCAGACCAGCTCGCCGGGCTGCACGTCGCGCACGAAGCTGGCCCCCATCAGGGCCAGGGCCGGGGGCTCCGAGGCAAACACCCAGCCGCCGTTGGACAGCCGCCCGATCACCAGGGGCCGCACCCCGTTGCCGTCCCGCAGCGCCAGCACCGTCTGCCGATCCATTAGCACCACGCTAAAGCCCCCCGTAAGCTCCCGCATGGCCCGGGCGGTGGCCTCCACCAGGTTGAGCCTGGCGTAGCGGGCGATCAGGTTGATCATCACCTCGGTGTCGTTGGTGGTCTGGAAGACCGCCCCGTGCTCGAGGAGCTGCTGGCGGATCTGCAGGGCGTTCACAAAGTTGCCGTTGTGGGCGATGGCCAGAATCCCCTTAGAACTGCGCACGTTGAGGGGCTGGGCGTTGAAGCGCAGGTTGGAACCGGTGGTGGAGTAGCGGGTGTGCCCGATGCCCAGGTTGGCCCCCTGGATGCGCAGGCGCTGCATCCGGGCCTCGTCGAAGACCTGGGTAACCAGGCCCAGGTCTTTCTCGATGACCAGGTCTTTTCCGTTTGAGACGCAGATCCCCGCGGCTTCCTGCCCCCGGTGCTGCAGGGCGAAGAGTCCTAATTGCAATAGGTCGGCCACCGGCAGGGGCTCCGGCGACCACAGCCCCAGAACGCCGCACTCTTCGTGGGGTTTGTCCATCACGGCAACACCTCCCGCAAGGGCGCTTCCCAGGCCCGCTGCAAAGCCGCCACAGGCCACTCCAGGCGCGCTTTGGGGGTCAGGATGGTGAGGGTTGGGCCCCCCACCTGCCCCAGGATGTGGTAGGGCAGGCCGTGGTTCTCCAGCAGTTTGACCGCAGCCTGCAAGTGGGCCTGGTTCACGCTGAACAGGATGCGGCTGGGGGCTTCCCCGAACAGCAGGGCATCGGGCCGGGCCTGGCTGCGCACCTCGAGGGTGGCCCCCAGGCCCAGGGGCAGGCACATCTCGGCCAGGGCCACCGCCAGGCCCCCCTCGGCCACGTCGTGCGCGGTCTTGACCCAGCCCCGCCCGATCAGCTCGCGGATGGCAGCCTGGGCCCTGGCTTCCTGGGCCAGATCCAGGGGCGGCGGGCTCCCAGCCTCCTGGCCGTGCACCACCCAAAGGTACTCCGAGGCCCCCAACTGACCCTCCAGCGCGCCGATGAGCACGATAAAATCGCCCACCTGCTGGAAGCCCTGCTGGGCGCGGTGCTCGAGGTTCTCCAGAAGCCCCACCACCCCCACCATGGGCGTGGGCGGGATGCGGTAGTTGGGCCCTTCGTTGTAGAGCGAGACGTTGCCCGAGACCACCGGCAGCCCCAGGGCCCTCGAGGCCTCCGCCAGGCCCTGGATGGTCTCGGACAGCTCGAAGTAGCCCTCGAGGGTCTCGGGGTTGCCGCAGTTGAGGCCGTCGGTGTAGGCCAGGGGCCGCGCCCCCACCACGCTCACGTTGCGGGCGGCCTCGGCCAGGGCGTGCATGGCCCCCAAGCGGGGCGCGAGCTTGCTGTAGCGGGGGTTGGCATCCACCTTGACGGCCAGGCCCCGCTGGGTGCCTTTGATGCGCAGGATGGCCGCATCGCCTGAGCCCGGCACCAGCACGGTGTTGGTGCCCACCTGGTGGTCGTAGCGCTCGTAGATGGGGGCCCGGCTGCACAGGTTGGGCGAGGCCAGCAGCCGGGGCAGGATTTCTTGCAGGTTGGAAGGAACCGGTATGGCGCTCCAATCCACCGCCCTCAGCCGGGCGATGGCCGGGTCTTCCTGTCCTTCGCGGGTGTAGGTGGGGCAGTCGGCCAGGGCCGCGGTGGGCACCTCGGCCACCACCTGGCCCGCGTGCATCACCCGGAAGACCGGTTCCGCGATGGTGTGGGCCACCGGGACAGCGTCCAGGCCGTAGCGCGCCGCCAGGGCCTCCAGGGCCTGCTCCTGGCCCGGCCGGGGCACCAGCACCATGCGCTCCTGCGACTCCGAGAGCATCAGCTCGATGGGGTTCATGCCCGCCTCGCGCTGGGGTACCCGGTCGAGGTTGAGCTCGAGGCCCAGCCCCGACTTGTGGGCCAGCTCGGAGAGCGAGGAGGTGAGCCCCGCGGCCCCCATGTCCTGCACCCCTTCGACCAGGTCTTGCCGGATGGCCTCGAGGGTCAGCTCCATGGTCAGCTTGCCCATAAAGGGGTCGCCCACCTGCACGCTGGGCCGTTTGGACTCGTTCTCTTCCGATAGCTCCTCCGAGGCAAAAGCCGCCCCGCCAATGCCATCGCGGCCGGTCTTGGAGCCCACGTAATAGACCGGGCGCCCCAGGGAGGCCCGGCTCTTCTTAAGCTCCTCCACCCGCAGCAGCCCCACGCACATGGCGTTCACCAGGGGGTTCTCCTGATAGTCCGAGTGGAAGTAGACCTCGCCCCCCACCGTGGGCACGCCGATGGCGTTGCCGTAGTGGGCGATGCCCTCCACCACCCCCCGCACCAGGTAGCGCGTGCGGGGATGGTCGGGCCGGCCAAAGCGCAGCGAGTTCAGCAGGGCGATGGGCCGGGCCCCCATGGCCACAATGTCGCGGATGATGCCTCCCACCCCGGTGGCCGCGCCCTGCACCGGCTCCACCGCCGAAGGGTGGTTGTGGCTCTCGATTTTGAAGGCCACCGCCCAGCCCTCCCCAATCTCCACCACCCCGGCGTTCTCGCCGGGGCCCTGTAGCACGGCGGGGCCCTCTTTGGGCAGCAGGCGCAGCAGCGGGCGGGAGTTTTTGTAGGAGCAGTGCTCGCTCCACATCACCTTGAACAAGTAGAGCTCGAGCCGGTTGGGCTCGCGCCCCAGCAAGCGCACAATGGTCTGGTACTCACCCAGCGGAATGCCGGTTTCCTGAAGGAGAGGGGGGTGGGTTTCTCGGGTCATAAACTAAAGCACAGTCTGCTGGCCCCCGCGGTGGGGGAGGGGTTATAGGGCCCTTGGCGGATGCCCAAAGACGTTCTCGAGCAGCGGGAAAAGCTCGAGGTGGTTGCCGATGCGGGCGCTGGGCTCGGGCTGCCCGTTGCGGTGGGTGTGGCCGGTGAAGAGCACCGCGTAGGGGTAGCCGGTCTGGAAGGCCCCGGCGATGTCGGTGCGGGGGATATCCCCGATGTGCAGGGCCTCCTGGGGTTTGGCTCCCATCTCGTCCAGGGCTGTCAAGAACGCTTCGGCGTGCGGCTTGACCACCCCGGTTTCGTCGGAGAAGGAGAAGCCGCTAAAGAGGTCGTGCAGCTTGTGGCGCATGAGCTGCTCGCGCAGGATGCGCCCGGTGGAGACGCCGGTATCGGAAACGATGCCCAGGGTGTAGCGCTGGGCCAGTTTGGGCAGGGCCTCGAGCACCCCCGGCAGGGGCACCAGACTGCCCTGCAGGGCTGCGTCCACGATGCGCTGGGTGGTGAGGGCCACCAGGCCTTCGTCGTAGGGCAGGCCCAGGTAGGCGAAGATGCGCGTGACCCGCTCGAAGGGGGTCATGGCCTGACCGGCGTTCCAGGCCGCGTCGAAATCGAGGGCGGCCTGCCGCCAGGCCTCCATCACCGCGGCGGGCTCGGCCGGCACGCCGGCCTCGGAGGCGGCATCCAGCAGGATCTCGTTGCGCAGGTTCTTGACCTGCCCGGCATACTCCGGGCCTTCGATGAAGAGGGTGCCCCAGAAATCGAAGGTGATTGCCTTGATCATGCCCATACCTCCTGGTATTAGGTATTAATTGTTGCCCGGTTTAGGCCACTACCTCGAGGGCCTGCTTGAGGCCCTGGAAGAACGGCAACCCGTCGGCGGAACCCAGCACACTTTCCACCGCCCGCTCGGGGTGGGGCATCAGGCCCAGCACATTGCCCTGCCGGTTCACGATGCCGGCAATGTCGTTCAGGGAGCCGTTGGGGTTGTAGGGCTGGGTGCCCTGGGGGTTGGGCGCGTAGCGGAAGACCACCTGGTGGTTCTGCTCGAGCTGTTCTAAGGTTTCTGCGTCGGTGTAGTAGCGGCCCTCGCCGTGGGCGATGGGAATCCGCAGCACCTGCCCTGGGGTATACGCGCGGGTGAAGGGCAGGTCGGTGCGCTCGACCCGCAAAAACACCTCCTTGCAGGTGAAGTGCAGGTTGGTGTTGGCCAGCAGCGCACCGGGCAGCAGCCCGGCCTCGGTGAGCACCTGAAAGCCGTTGCAGATGCCCACCACCGGGTAGCCGCGCTGGGCTAGCCGCCGCACCTCCTGCATCACCGGCGAGAACTTGGCCAGCGCCCCCGCCCGCAGGTAGTCGCCGTAGGAGAACCCCCCCGGCAGGAGGGCGGCCTGGAAGCCCTCGAGGTTCCGCTCGGTGTGCCAGACCAGCTCAGCCTCGAGCCCCACCAGCCGCAGGGCCCAAAGGGCGTCCTGGTCGCAGTTGGAGCCGGGAAACTGAATCACCGCCACCCTCATGCCAGCTCCTTCACCGCCTCCACCACAAACACTTCCATCACCGGGTTGGATAGCGCCCGGCCGATGTTATGGGCGGCAGCCCTGGCCTCCGCCTCGCTGGGGGCCTCGAGTTCCATCTCCAGCACCCGCCCCACCCGCACGTTCTCAACCGGGTACTGCAAGCCCTGCAAAACCCCTTCCACCGCGCGCCCCTGGGGGTCGAGGATGCCGTCTTTAAGCTCGATTAGGAGGGTAATGTGGTATTTCATAGCCCTTGCACCCGTCGCAGCACTTCCTGATAGGCTTCCTCCACCCCGCCCAGGTCGCGGCGGAAGCGGTCTTTGTCCATTTTTTCGCCGCTTCCCATCTCCCACAGGCGCATGGTGTCGGGCGAAATTTCGTCGGCCAGCACCAGCCGGCCATCCGCCAGGCGGCCAAACTCCAGCTTGAAGTCTACGAGCTCGAGGTTGCGCTGGGCAAAATAGTCTTTTAGCAGGGTGTTGATCTGCAGGGCCAGCGCACGGATACGCTCCAGCTCGGCCTCGCTCAAAAGCCCCAGGGCCAGGGCCGCTTCTGGGTAGATGAGGGGGTCGCCCAGGGCATCGTTTTTGTAGGAGAACTCCAGCAGGGGCTTGGGGAGCACCCGGCCTTCCTCCACCCCATAGCGCCGGGCAAAGGTACCGGCGGTGCGGTTGCGCACGATCACCTCGAGCGGCACAATCTGCACCTGCCGCACCAGCATCTCCCGTTCGGATAGCTGCCGCACAAAGTGCGTGGGGATGCCGTGCTCTTCCAGATAGCCAAACAGGGCCGAAGCAATCTGGTTGTTCACCGCCCCTTTACCGGCAATCTGGGCCCGCTTCTGCCCGTTGAAGGCGGTGGCATCGTCCTTGAAGTAAACCCGCACCATCCCCGCCTCGGAACTGGGATAGATAATTTTGGCTTTACCCTCGTAGAGTTTTTCCATCCGAACCTCTTCCATACTACCCCTCTATAGCCCAAAGCGGGCATAGATGGTATCCACATAGCGCAAAAAGTAGCCGGGGTCGAAGGCCTGGGCCAGCGCCCCGCCCTTGAGGGGACAGGCCGGGTCGGCCTCGAGCAGCGCCCGGAAGTCCTGCCCCGCGGCCCAGCTCCTGAGGGCGTTGCGCTGGACGATTTCGTAGGCCGCAGTGCGATCCAGGCCTGCCTCAATCAGCAGGCCCAGCACCCGCTGGGAGTAGACCAGGCCGCGGGTGCGCTCGAGGTTGCGCTGGATGTTTTCCTCAAACACCACCAGCCCCTCCAGCACCCGCCCCAATCGGCGCAGCATGTAGTGGGCCAGGGTGGTGGTGTCGGGCAGGATCACCCGCTCCACCGAGCTGTGCGAGATGTCGCGCTCGTGCCAGAGGGCCACGTTTTCCAGCTCGGCCTGCAGGTTGCTGCGCAACAGCCGGGCCAGCCCCGAGATGTTCTCCAGGGCCACCGGGTTTTTCTTGTGCGGCATGGAGGAGGAGCCGGTCTGCTTGTAGCTAAAGGGCTCCTGGGTTTCCAGCACCTCGGTGCGCTGCAGGTGGCGCAGCTCCACCGCGACGCGCTCGAGGTTGGCCCCCAGGATGGCCAGCGCGCCCATCAGCTCGGCGTGGCGGTCGCGCGGTACTACCTGGCTCGAGGCCGGCTCAATCTGGAAGCCCAGCTTCCGGGCCACCCAGGCTTCAACGGCGGGCTCCACGTGGGCATAATTCCCCACCGAGCCCGAGATCATCGCCACCCGAATGCCCTCGCGGGCTCTGCCCAGGCGTTCCCTGTCGCGCAGCAAAGCCGCATAGAAGGCCAGAAAACGCAGGCCAAAGCTGGTGGGCTCGGCGTGTACCCCGTGGGTGCGCCCCACCGCCGGCAGGTGCTTGTACCGCACCGCCAGGTGCTTCAGGGCGGTCAGAACCTTATCCAGCTCCTGTTCAATCAGGCCCAGGGCTTCGTCCAGCAGCACGTTCTGGGCGGTGTCCACCACATCGGTGCTGGTCAGGCCCAGGTGCAGCCAGCGGGCTACCTCGGGGCTCGAGCCTTGCGCATCTTCCACCCACTCGGTGAGCGCTCGGGTAAAGGCCACGATGTCGTGCCGGGTCTCGGCCTCGATTTCCTCGACGCGTCGGGCAAAGCTCACATCCAGCGGCTTTTTTTGCAGGGCTTCGCGCAGCTGTTTGGCTGTGCCGATGGGAACCTGCCCCAGGCTTTCCCAGGCTTCCATTACCAGAATTTCCACCTCAGCCCAGGCCTGGTACTTGCGGGCCTCGCTCCACAGCGCCCGCATCTCGGGGGTCTGATAACGCTCAATCATGGCCCCATTACCCCCTTCGCCGCCCGATCAAAGAACGTAGGATTGGTTTTTTCCACGCGGGATCACTTGTTGTTCTTCATTGCCTCGCCGGACAATCTGGTGAACAACGTTATGAGCCTATCACGCCCCGGGGGTGGGGGCAACCACACCCTTACCGAATGTTTTCATCAAGCCGGGTTAGTATTGGGGCCATGATTCGCGCGGTGCTGTTCGACGTGGGCGATACGCTTATTCTAGGACACCCCAAATACTGGCTATGGCCCATCCTGCAGGCCAAGGGCATCGCTCACCAGGCCGACCTAAAGCGCCTGCCCCAGGCCATTCAGGACGCCTACAAGCACTACTCCGACCACCACATGGACGCCACCGACGAGGCCACCGCCCTCTCGTTTTGGCGGGCTTTTCACTGGGAGGTGATGAACGGTATCGGGCTGGGGGCCTACGCCGACGAGGTGGCCGACTACCTGAAAGAACACTGGCAGAGCCCCCACATCTGGCCGCTCACGCCGGGGGCCAAAGAGGTGCTGGGCGAGCTGAAAAGCCTGGGCTTCAAGCTGGGGGTGGTTTCCAACTGGGACTGGACGCTGCCGGGGGTTTTGCAGGCCACGGGCCTGGCCGACTTCTTCGACTACGTGGGGGTCTCGGCGCTGGAGGGGGTGGCCAAGCCCGACCCACGGTTTTTCCAGATCGTGCTGGGCCATCTGGGCGTGGAGCCGCAGCAAGCGATTCACGTGGGCGACTCGGAGGACGATATCGCCGGGGCCAAAGCCGCCGGGGTTCGGCCCATCCTGTTCGACCCGTACCGGCAGAACCCCAATGCCGTGGGCGATCTGGCTAGGGTGATTGAGTACGCTACGGGCCGGGTGAACGGGGGGTAGCGCGGGCCCTTGACGCAGGGCCCCTGAACCTTAGAAACTGGCCCTCATGAGCATTCGCAAGGCCATCTGGGGCGATAACTTTGAAGCTATCGAGCAAAACCTGGGCGAGGTAGACCCCGACCTCTATGCCTACATCCGCGATTTCGCCTACGAAGAGGTGCTGGCCCGCCCCGGCCTGGACTTGAAAACCCGCGAGCTGCTGGCCATCACCAGCCTGATTGCCCTGGGCGCGCCCAAGGAGATTGCCACCCACCTGGAGGGGGCCCTGCGCAACGGCGCGACCGAGCAGGAAGTGCGCGAGACCATCATCCAGTCGGCGCTGTTTGTGGGCTTTCCCAACGCGCTGGCGGCTATGAAAACCTTTCGGGCCTTGCTGCGCAAGGAGGGGCGGGCCTCGAGCCGGGAGCGGGGGTGATGGCCCGTGGCATCCGCCGGGCCGCGCGATTTGACTTTTGCCGGCCACCCGTGCTAACATTCGGTGTCCCCTAAAACCAGCCGGTTTCAGTAGGACATCAGGAGTAGTAGATGAACAAAGGTACTGTTAAGTGGTTCAACGCGGAAAAAGGTTATGGTTTTATCGCCCAGGAAAGCGGCCCCGATGTGTTTGTGCACTTCACCGCCATCCAGGGCCAGGGCTTCAAGAGCCTCAATGAGGGCGATCGCGTTGAGTTCGAGATCGAGCCCGGCAAGAACGGCAAGGGCCCCCAGGCCAAGAATGTGAAGCTGGCCTAAACGTTTCACCCTTCAAAGCTCCCCAAGCCAGGGGAGCTTTTTTGCATAGCGTAAAGTTTTCGGAGTACTGGCGACCGTAAGAGGGCTTCCCGTATACTGCCGCAAACCCTAAGCCCTCGAGGAGTCTCTTTATGACTGAAGAACAGCATCTGCGTGAGTACACCAAAGCCCTTAAAGCCCGGCTGCCGCGCCACTTTTTTGAGCCAGTTCCGGCCCGCCTGGTCTATTTGCCGGTATTTCTGGCCTTGTTTGGCCTATGCGCCTGGGGTATTGTGGCGACGCCCCATGTCTGGCTCAAGCTATTGCTCTCGTTTGGGATTGGGTATGCGTTTGTTGGGCTGGGGTTTCTGGCCCACGAGATTCTGCACGGCGCGGTCACCAAACACCCCATGGTGCGCTCGGTGGCGGGAACCATCGCTTTTATGCCGCTGCTGGTAGGGGCCCGGCTCTGGCGCAAATGGCACAACGTCGAGCACCACGGCCATACCCAGCACCCACACGACGACCCCGATGCCATGGGGGCTCTGGAATCGGCCATTCAGAAACCTTTTGTGAAATGGCTGTTCCGCCAGGTGCCGGCGCTGCGGAGTTTTTTCCTGTTTTTCTCCTTCACCTTCTGGTTTAGTCTGCACGCCCACATGATGCTCCGGCGCTTCCTGCCCGAGTTCAAGCCCCATGAGCGGCCTGTTGTAGTTTTCCAGGCGGTTTTGCCGGTGCTGGTCTGGCTCTTGGTGCTCTTCTGGGCGGGGCCGCTCAACTTCCTGTTTATATATCTCCTTCCCTGGTTGATGGCTAACTTCATCGCCATGAGCTTTATCGCCACCAACCACCTGCTCAACCC
The DNA here is from genome assembly GCF_000024425.1 of Meiothermus ruber DSM 1279. NCBI lineage: Bacteria > Thermotogati > Deinococcota > Deinococci > Thermales > Thermaceae > Meiothermus > Meiothermus ruber. The sequence continues at coordinate 2,343,904 of NC_013946.1, read as the reverse complement.
CATCACCGAGACCAACGACCCCCTGCTCAACAGCCTCACGGTGCGGAACCCCAGGTGGCTCGAGTGGCTCACCCTGGGCTTTGGCTACCACATCGAGCACCATGTGTTCCCGGCGCTTTCGCCCAAGTACGCCCATGTGGTAGCCCAGAAACTCAAGGAACTCTGGCCCGAGCGCTACAACGAACTGCCCCACTGGAAAGCCCTGTTCTATCTCTGGAAGACCCCCCGCCTCTACCGCGACCACCGGAACCTGGTAGAGCCCACCACCGGGCAGGTGTTTGGCACGCTGGGCTTTGGCCTTGACGACGGTAAGTTTCGACGGTTTCAATCCACCCAGCGCAAGCTGGGTAAAAAGGGGCTCCGTGAATAAGGTCATGGGCGGTGGGTAACAGCCATGCAGTGCCAGACTTTTATCCTACGGCTTGATAATGCCAAAGACCTCGAGCGCCTCAACCGCTTTTTAGCCCAGGTGATGCCCATCCAGGTGTCCAGCAGCCTGATTCCGGGTGATAGACCTTTCTGGAGTGTGCTGGTGTTCTACGAAGGGGTGGCCCTGCAGCCCAAACCCACAGAAGCCGTGCGCATCCCCAGCGACCCGAGGTTCGAGGCCCTGCGCGCCTGGCGTAGCCACAAAGCCAAAGAAGAGGGCGTTCCTCCGTATGTGATTGCGACCAATGCCGAGCTAAAGGCGATTCTCGAGGAGCAGCCCAGAACCCTCGAACAGCTTGCCCAGATAAAGGGCTTTGGTAAAAGCAAAGCAGCCAAATATGGCCGAGAAATTTTGCGACTGCTGGGTAGGGAATAGCTTTGGATGGGTTCTGGCATCCTTGCCTTGACCAAGTGAGGTTTGGCACGTAAGATGCGGGTCAGGATGCTACGGGCGGACGACAATTTATAGCTGGGGGTGCGATTCCAACCCCCGATACCTCGTTGTATCGGGGGTTTTTCGTTGAACCCAAGCCCGCCTGTCCTATAGGAGAACGCATGTCGAGAACCCTTGCCAGTCAGATTGCAGCGCACGTAGGCCAGACCGTTACCCTGCAGGGCTTCCTGCACTGGAAGCGCGACCTGGGCGGGATTCAGTTTGCCCTTTTGCGCGACCGCAGCGGCATTGTACAGGTGGTGGTGGACAAGCGGTTTGAGCTCCCGCTGGCCGAGTCCTCGATGCGGGTGGTGGGTGAGGTGGTAGCCAATGCCAAAGCACCCGGTGGCTACGAGGTGGTGGCCCAGGAGATCGAGTTCTATGCCAAGGCCAGCGAGCCCAGCCCCATCGAGATTCCCAAGGAAGAGTGGCGGGTGAACCCCGAGACCTTGCTGGAGTACCGCTATGTGAGCCTGCGCGGAGAGAAGGCCCGCGCACCCTTGAAAATTCAAGCGGCCTTGGTAAGGGGGTTTCGCAGCTACCTGGATAGCCAGGGCTTTACCGAGATTTTTACCCCCAAGATCGTCTCGGCGGGGGCTGAGGGGGGCAGCAACCTGTTTGGCATTGACTACTTTGAGCACCGGGCTTACCTGGCCCAGTCGCCCCAGCTTTACAAGCAGATTATGGTGGGGGTTTTCGAGCGGGTTTACGAGGTTGCACCGGTGTTTCGGGCCGAGCAGCACGCCACCAGCCGCCACCTCAACGAGTACCTATCGCTGGATGTGGAGATGGGGTTCATCGAGTCGGAGCAGGACGTGATGGACCTCGAGGAGGAACTTATCCGGGCTATGCTGGACGAGGCCCGCCACACCGCCGCACCCGAGTGCGAGCTGCTGGGGGTGGAGTGGCCCAACCTGGCCGAGATGCCCCGCCTCGAGCACCCCGAGGCCCGCCGCATCCTGCGCGAGGAGCTGGGGATGCCGGTAGGGGCCGACTTTAACGAGGAAGCCGAGCGGGCCCTGGGGGCCTGGGCCAAGGAGAAGTGGGGCGTGGACTTCCTGTTCATCAGTAAATACCCAGAGTCCGCCCGGCCCTTCTATGCCTACCCCGAGGGCGATGGCTCCACCCGGGGCTTCGACCTACTGTTCAGGGGCCTCGAGATTACCTCGGGCGGCCAGCGCATCCACCAGTATGAGGTGTTGGTGGAGCAGCTTAAAAAGAAGGGCAACGACCCCGCCCACTTTGCGGGCTACCTCGAGGTCTTCAAGTACGGGATGCCCCCCCACGGCGGCTTTGCCATCGGGGCCGAGCGCCTCACCCAGAAACTGGTGGGTCTGCCCAACGTGCGCTATGCCCGGGCCTTCCCGCGCGACCGCCACCGCCTGACGCCCTAGCTTTACTTTTTCAGCTTGAGCACGCCTTTGGTGATCTCCTGCTCGATGCCGAGCTCGAGGCGCATCTTCTCCAGGCGTTCCAAAAGGCCCTCCGGGGAAACCCCCAGGCGCTTGGCCATCGCCACGATTTTTTGTTCGTTGTACAGGGTGCTGAGCGTAACGGCCATGGCCTCGCGGTACTTGGGCCCCAGCATCACCTCGATGGTCTTGATGCGGAGCTGAATTTCGAACCACTCGAGCTTCTCAACTTCGTTCTGCATAGCTTTCCTTTCTTCTGCTGACCCGGAGGCCAGAACGAGCCCCATCATCCTACCAGCCTCCTGGCCCCGGTGCGCTCGGCGCGCTTTCTGTTAGTAACCGAATGAGGGTAGAATGTTCGGGTGGAGCAACCCAGTCTATTCAGCAGCGAAAGCCCGTCCGTCGAGCTGCCCAGGCCCGATCGCATCTGGCTGGTGGATGGGCATCACCTGGCTTACCGCAGCTACTTTGCCTTCGAAAAGCTGGCGACCTCGAGGGGCGAACCCACCCAGGCCATTTTTGGCTTTCTGCGCACCTTACTCAAACTCCTCAAGGAAGACGGCGACTGCGTGATCGTGGTCTTCGACCCGCCCACCAGAACCTTCCGGCACGACGCTTTTGAGGAGTACAAGGCCGGACGGGCGGCCACCCCCGACGACTTTCACCCGCAGCTAGAGAAAATCAAAGAACTGGTGGATCTGATGGGCCTCCAACGGCTGGAAGTGCCGGGCTACGAGGCCGACGACGTGATTGGAACCCTGGCCAAAAAAGCAGAACAGGAGGGCTATCCAGTGCGCATCCTGACCGGCGATCGCGACAGCTTTCAGCTGCTCTCCGAGGCCGTGCAGGTGATGCTGCCCGACGGACGGCTAATGCACCCCCAGGCCGTGCAGGAGAAGTACGGTGTATCGGTGGCGCAGTGGGTGGATTACCGCTCGCTGGTGGGCGATTCTTCCGATAACCTGCCGGGAGCCAAGGGCATCGGAGAAAAGACCGCGGCCAAGCTCTTGCAGGAGTGGGGATCGCTGGAAGGTCTGTACGCAAACTTAGAAGCCCTGTCCCCCAAAATTCGCGCCAGCCTCGAGGAGAGCCGGGACAACGTTCAGCTCTCCCGGACGCTTTCGCTAATCCACACCGACCTTCCCCTCGAGCTCGACTTCCGCGACTGCCACCGGCGTGAACCCGACCGCGGGGCCCTGCGCGAAGCCCTGGAAAAACTCGAGTTCGGCTCCATTCTACGCGAGCTAAACCTGCTGGCCGCCCCTCCCGCCGCCGAGGAAGCTCCCTGGCCCCCCCCGCCCGAGGCCTTTCTGGGCTACACCCTCGACCGCGCCCAGCCCATGTGGGCCAACTGGCTGGGTCTGGCCGCCTATGCCGGGGGCAAGGTGTACCGGGGCCAGCCCAGCCTGCAGGAGCTCAAAAAGTTCCCCGAGATTCGCAGCATGGTGGCCAAAGACCTCTCGGTGCTGGCCCTCAAGGAAGGGGTCTGGGTGCCCCCCGGCGACGACCCCATGCTGCTGGCCTACCTCTACGACCCCTCCAACTCCGACCCCGCCAGCACCGTGCGGCGCTACGGGGCCGGGGACTGGGGTTCCGACCCTGGCGAGCGGGCCCAGGCCGCCCATACCCTATGGGAGACCCTGCAAAGCCGCATCGGTGAGAACCCCAAAATCGAGTGGCTGTATCAGCAGATCGAAAAACCGCTCTCGGCGGTTTTGGCCCGAATCGAGGCCCGGGGCATCTCCCTCAATGCCGAATACCTGTTGCAACTTTCGGAAGAACTTGCCAAGGAAATTTCCTACCTCGAGGCCGAGATTCACCGGCTGGCCGGGCGTTCTTTTAACGTGAACTCACGCGATCAGCTCGAGGTGGTGCTCTACGACGAACTCAAACTGAGCGCCCCGGGCCGCAAGACCCAGACCGGCAAACGCTCCACCGCTGCCAGCGCGCTCGAGGAGCTGTTAGGCCAGCACCCCATCATCGAACGCATCCTGACCTACCGCGAGCTGACCAAGCTCAAAAGCACCTACCTCGACCCGCTCCCCAAGCTAATTCACCCCAAAACCGGCCGCCTGCACACCCGCTTCAACCAGACCGGCACCGCCACCGGGCGGCTTTCCTCGGTGGATCCCAACCTGCAAAACATCCCCGTGCGCACCGAGATTGGCCGCCGCATCCGCAAGGCCTTCCGGGCGGCACCGGGGATGAGGCTGGTGGTGGCCGACTACTCCCAGATCGAGCTGCGGGTGCTGGCCCACCTCTCGGGTGACGAGAACCTGATTAATGTCTTCCGCGAAGGCCGGGACATCCACACCCAGACCGCGGCCTGGATGTTCGGGTTGGAGCCGGACAAAGTGGGGGCCGAACAGCGCCGGGCTGCGAAATGCCTTGTCGAGGGAACCAAAGTCGCCACCGGACGAGGGTGGCTTCCCATCGAGCAGGTGCGTGTTGGTGACTGTGTGCAAACCGACGGCAAGATGCGAAGGGTAGTCGGGCTGCTGGATAACGGTATTCAGCCAACCATACGGATCAGTACCCAACGGGGATTTGAGTTACGTGGCACGCCCCATCATCGAATTCGCGTTGTTGCTAAAGACGGTGCAGTTGTCTGGCGACAACTTCAGCACCTACAGGCAGGCGATCAAGTGGTCTTAAGAAGGCATGGTGCGTTTGGATACTGCAATGATCTACCCCCACTTGAACCGGTTGCCATCACCCGCCACAAGCCATTACCCTGGCCTCAACATCTAGACCAAAAAATGGCGCTCTGGCTTGGTTATATGGTGGCAGAAGGAACAGCCATCCGAGCCAAACAGCACCGGGAGCGCTATGGCGTGGTGCTTATGGGGTTGGGCCGCCGGGATTTGGACGTGCTGGATGAAGTGGGTGCACTGTGGGAATGGCTGGCGGGGAGCCGCCTGAAGCGGTATGAAAAGCAGCGAAGTGTTCATTGGGCTGTTGCAAGCACTGATCTAGCCGAGTGGATTGCCAAGTGGTGTGGCGCTAAATCTGACCAAAAGCGCATCCCCAACTTCCTGTGGCAAGCGCCCGCATCCATTCAGGCTAGCTTCCTTCAGGCGTTGTTTGAAGGGGATGGCAGTATTAGTCGGCGTAGAGGGACAACCTACATTCGCTTTGCCACTGCCAGCCTGCAACTTGCGAAGGATGTACAGCGTATGCTGCTTAACTTTGGAATTGCCTCCACACGCTCTGCTGAGCCTAGAGGCCAGCATAAAACCAGTCACATCCTTCTGATTGGAGAGCCCTCTGACGTAGAGCGCTTCGCCAAGCACATTGGCTTTCGCTCTCAGCGAAAATCAGCCCTTCTCAGGCAGCACACTACTCGCCGTAGTACTTACATCATGCCCCATCAAGAACAAAGACTACGCCGTATCTACGCCGCGCTGAGTCTTAAGGGTCGTGATAAGGAGAAAATTTATGAATGCATTCGCACCCATGCCCAGCCTGTTGGGTTAAACGCCACCCGTATCCAATTACTGCTTAGTGACCCCGCAATCAGCGGCCACCGGTACACTCGTGTTTGGCGTTGGTGGCATGAGAATGATCTGTTTGCCGACGCTATTAGCTTGGTAGAAGTTGCCAAACCAGCTCGCGTATACGACCTGAGCGTAGAAGGAAAGCCCGCATACCTTGCAGAAGGCTTTGTAAGTCACAATACAATTAACTTTGGTGTGCTCTACGGCATGTCGGCCCACCGCCTATCCAACGAGCTTTCCATTTCCTATGCCGAGGCCGAAGGCTTTATCGAGCGCTACTTCGCCTCCTACCCCAAGGTGCGGGAATGGATTGAACGGGTGTTGGCCGATGCCCGGCAGACCGGCTACGTAGAAACCATGTTTGGCCGCCGCCGCTTTGTGGCCGACCTGGGCTCACGCGTGCGCAGCGTGCGGGAGGCCGCCGAGCGCATGGCCTTCAATATGCCGGTGCAGGGCACCGCCGCCGATTTGATGAAACTGGCTATGGTCAAGCTCCAGCCGGAGCTCGAGCCGCTGGAAGCCCATCTGGTGCTGCAGGTGCACGACGAGCTTCTGGTTGAGGCCCCGGCCGATAAGGCGGAGGCGGTGGCCGGGGTGGTGCGCGAGGTGATGCAGCAGGCCTGGGCTTTGGCGGTGCCCCTCGAGGTCGGCACCGGCATCGGGGAGAACTGGCTCGAGGCCAAGTAGGGCGGCGTGCGGCTGCAATCAGGCTCTGCTATGCTGGGCAGGCACGGCCCCTGCATACGGCGTCAACTGTTGCGCCTGGGAGCCCCATGGAGGTATGCAATGGCACAGACCTTTGAACTCGAGCTGCCCGAATTCGAGTACCTGACCTACCGGGTCGAGGACGGGATGGGTATTGTCACCATCAGCCGCCCCCAGGCCCTCAACGCCCTCAACCAGGATCTGCTTATCGAACTGGCTAGCGTGACCGAGGTCATCACCCAGGATCCCGAGGTAAAAGTAGCCATCTTTACCGGAGAAGGTAAGGCTTTTGTGGCGGGAGCCGATATCGCCCAGATTGCCAGCCTGCAGGATGTGTTTGCTGCGCGGGAGTTTGCCATTATGGGCCAGTCGGTTTTCAACGAGATTGCAGCCCTGCCGGTGCCCAGCATCGCGGCCATCAACGGCTATGCCCTGGGGGGTGGGCTCGAGCTGGCCCTGGCCTGTGACCTGCGGGTCGCCAGCCGCAACGCCAAGCTGGGCCTTCCTGAGGTGGGGCTGGGCATCATCCCTGGCTTTGGAGGAACCCAGCGCCTGCCGCGCCTGGTAGGCCGGGGCCGCGCCCTGGATCTCATTTTTACCGGGCGGCACGTACCTGCCGAGGAAGCCCTGGGCCTGGGCCTGGTCAACCGGGTGGGCGAGGATGCCCTGCAGACCGCCAAGGAGCTGGCTGCGGCCATCTTGAAAAACGGCCCGGTGGCCCTGGCCTTGGCTAAGGAGGCGGTGGGGCGGGGTGAGAACCTGGATTTGCAGGAGGCCCTCGAGGTCGAGGCCGATCTGTTTGGCCTGGCCTGTGCGACCCAGGATATGCGCGAGGGCACCAGGGCCTTCCTGGAAAAGCGCCCGGCGCAGTTTAAAGGGGAGTGAAAGGGTCTCGAGCTGGATGCGGCGCCTGTGGCTTTTATCACGGCACATTAAACCTTTAGGCCCTACCATCAGGGTATGAGCGATGGCGGCACGGTTATGAACGAACGCACGGTTCAGGTTACCCAGCCCAAGGCCAAGCTCTACGTCGAGGCCGATCTGGCCATCCGCGAGGGCTTGCAACGCTACCCCAAGGCGCTGGCTGCCTACGAGATGCTCACCGCCGACTCCGAGGCCCGGGGCCACTGGGATATGGCCAACTACATTACCGTGCGCAAGCTGGGCTACAACGACCACGGAAGGGTGCACGCCCTGCTGACCGGTGCAGCCAGCGTGACCATTCTGCAGCTACTGGTCGACCACGGGGTCAAGCCCGACGTGATGGAGAGTGGTGTGGGTGATCTGGACGACGCTTTTCTCACCGTGCTGCTCTCCACCATGCTGCATGACATCGGAAACCAGGTGCACCGGGTGCGCCACGAGTCCTTCAGCGTGATGCTGGCCATTCCCATCCTGGACAGGATATTAGAAAAACTCTACCGCGACCCCGAGCAGCGCATCGAGCTGCGGGCTTTTATGCTGCACTCGATCAACAGCCACGACCTCGAGCCTGAGCCTCTGACCATCGAGGCGGGTATCACCGCCGTGGCCGATGGAACCGATATCTCCAAGGGCCGGGGGCGCAAGGCTTTTGCCCTGGGTTCGGTAGACATTCATTCGATCAGCGCCCTGGCCGTTGACGAGGTGCAGATTCTAAAAGGGGAGCAGGTGCCGGTGGAGATACGGGTGATCATGAACAACTCCGCGGGCATCTTCCAGGTAGAGGAGGTGCTAACCAAAAAGGTATTGCGCAGCCCCATCCGCGACTACGTCACGGTCATCGCTAGCACCCACGATACCGAACACGACCAGCGCATCATCCGCCGGGTGCGCCTGCACGAGACGGAACCCCGCTTTACCCTGGACTAGTCACCCCTTAACTCTGGCGGATCGGTTTTTCTCACCCTTGTTGGGCTAAACTAGCAAGGATATGCGGCGTGTCGTCCTCTTTCTGGTTCTGCTTCTTCTGGCAGCGGCGGCCTGGTGGGCCTATCCCTTGCTTCAACCCTTGCTGCGCTACGGCACTTTGCCGCGTAACCTGGATCGCCCCCTCAACCTCCTGGTGCTGGGGGTGGCGCCCGAGTACAGGTATTACCATCAGCGCGCACCCGAGAACTTTCGTGGCCTGTCGGATGTGAACCTGCTGGTGCGCTTCGACCCAACGGCCAAGCGCATTGTGGTGCTCTCGATTCCCAGGGATGTGTACGTGCGGATTCCCGGCTATGGTTGGTACATCATCAACCACGCCAACAAGTTTGGCGGCCCCGACCTGGCCAAGCAGGTGGTAAGCAGCCTGACAGGGGTAGAGATCGACGCCTATCTGGCGGTCAGCGTAGAGGCCATCCGCAACGGGGTGGACGCCTTGGGGGGCATCACCGTTTGCGTGGAGAAAGCCATGCAGTACAGGGATGAGGCCGCAAAACTGGACATCAACCTCGAGCCCGGCTGCCAACAACTCAATGGGGTGCAGGCCGAGGGCTACTTGCGCTTTCGCCATGACGCTTTGGGCGATATTGGCCGCATTCAGCGTCAGCAGAACTTCTTTCATGCTCTAAAGCAGCAAGTTCTCACGCCCAGCGGCCTGTTACGCCTGCCACAGGCCATCGCCAGCGTGGAGCAGAACATCCGCACCGATCTGACCCGCACACAGATTGCCAGCCTGATGGGTTTTGCCATACAGCAACCCCAGTTGGTCTCCTTTCTGACCCCCGGCCGCTTCGGCCAGGGCTGGGAGGTGGATCGGGCCGAGCTGCAAAAACTGGTTCAGCGCTACTTCGCCGATGCGCCGGAAGCGACCAAAGCCAGCCTGGAGGATTTACGGGGCCGCGAAGCCGTGGTGCTTTATGCCGCACCGCAGGAGTCCGCAGCCATAGAGATGCGGGGCAAACTGCGGGGGCTGGGGCTCCGGGTGCTGCTGCGGGAAATCGAGACCACCCCCCCGCACAGCGAGGTGTTGACCAACGGTGAGGCCGAGCTGGCCGAGGTGCTGGGCGGGGCCATCGGGCTGCCTGCGCGGGTCTCGGGCGAAGCGGCTCTGTACGCCGATCTGACGGTGCGCATTGGGGCCGATCTGGTCAACCCCAATGGGCCGAGCCAGTAGAAGGGTTCCGACCCGCTCGATTGGACGCGCTATGAGCGGGTATCTGCTGAGTTTTATACGCCCCCAGCCGCCGGCCAGGGGGTTGATACCGGTTCCGCTTGAACCCTTCGCCTTTGGGTGTAATCAACAGTGAGGGCTTCAGGCCGACCGAAAGGCGTAGGAGCGCACCCCGAAGAGGCAACCCCAGCGGCGGCTTTCTTGGCCCCGGTGTTTTGATCTGTTCAAGAAGGTGGTTATGTGAAGAGGCTCGAGACCGACTCCCCCCGGTGTATGCGCCAGATGGCCTCGGCGAAGAGGGGCCCTACGCTGAGCTGCTTGATTTTGCTGCTGGGCCGGGCTTTGTAGGTGCAGGTGTTGGTGGCCGCCACCTCTACAATGGGGGCTTTGTCGATCCGGTCGATGGCGGGGCCCACGTACACGCCGTGGGTAAAAGCGGCATAAACCGCCTGGGCTCCGTTTTGTACCAGGGATTCGGCGGCCTGAACCAGGGTTCCGGCCGTCGAGACCTCGTCGTCTATGACCAGGGCGGTTTTACCCCGCACGTCGCCGACCAGCCCCCTCGAGGTCACCTCGGTATCGGACAGTCGCTGCTTATCGATGAAGGCAATGGGCAGGGCCAGGCGGCGGGCCAGCGAACTGGCCCGCTTGAGATCGCCAGCGTCGGGCGCTACTACCACGGCATTTTCCAGCTTTTCTACACGGGTGGCAAAGTAGTTGGCGATGACCGGCTCGGCGGAAAGGTGGTCTACAGGAACCTTGAAAAACCCGTGCACCTGGGCCGAGTGAAGCGTCATGGTCAGCACCCGGTCGGCTCCGGCGGCCTGGATCAGGTCGGCGACCAGCCTTGCCGCAATCGAGATGCGGGGGGCGTCTTTTTTGTCGCTGCGGGCATAGGAGTAATAAGGAATGACCGCCGTGACCCGGGCCGCGCTGCTGCTTTTAGCCGCGTCGATCATCATCAGGAGTTCTACCAGGTGATCCTGCACCGGGGGGGTGAGCGATTGGATGATAAAAATATCGCCCTCGCGGAGGCTTTGTTCGTATCGGACGAAGAGACAGTCGTTGGCAAAGCGCTCGGTGATGCTTTTGCCAAGAGGAACCCCCAGGTTATCGGCTATTTCTTGGGCCAGGGGTAGGTTGGACTGTCCGCTAAATACCATCAGGGGTCGTTCCATAACCGCCTGAAAGCATACAACGACCCAGGGTATAGACTGTAGGTTCGGCCAGAGCGGAACCCTGTTGCACACCTATTGTGCGGCTCTATGGACGATGTGTGTGCTCAAAGCCGCTCCATCTCCTGTTGCAGGCCGGTGGTCACCTCGGGGCCGCTTGGGTGCAGATAGACATTAATTTCACTGCGGATGCCGAAAGGCCCCGGATAAACCCCAGGCTCGATGGTGAAGGCCAGGCCGGGGATCAGCGGGCGGGTGTCGTGGGTCTCGAGGTCGTCGAGGTGGGTGCCGTTGCCGTGAGTGGCGCTAAAACCCAGATGGTGGCCGGTGCGGTGCAGCACATAGGCCCCCATACCGGCCTGCTCGATTACCTCCCGGGCTGCCCGGTCGAGTTCGAACCCCCTGGGCTGCCGCCCAGCGGCATAGGCCTGTCGGCAGTGCTCGAGCGCGGTGTCCCGGGCCTTCCGCACCACCGCCCAGGCGCGCTGAATTTCATCGGATACATCCCAACCGGCCATCCAGGTTACGTCGGCGTAGGGGCCGCCGGGCTCCTTGCACCATAGATCAATCAGCATCACCTGGCCCCGCTCGAGCCGGCTTTCCCCCACGCTGTGATGGGGGTTGGCGGCGTTGGGGCCGTAGGCCACCATAGCCGGATGATCGAAAACCAGGCCCCTGGCCGCAAAGACCTTGCAGATTTCCGCCTGTACCTCGAGCTCGCTGGGGGGTTGGTCGAGCCGGCTTCGCACATAACCCAGGGCATGCGCCAGGGCCGCCTCGATGCCGGCGGCTGCGCGCTTGTGAGCGGCCAGCTCGCTGGGTGTCCAGGTCTGGAACTGCAGCAGGATTTCTGCTGACGAGACCACCTCGAGCCCCATGCCCCGCAGCAGCTCCAGGGTTCCGGCGTCTATGCGTGAGAGGTAAGGGATCCCCCCACCGGGGTGGTACTCCATGGCAATGCGCCCCAGCGGCGCCACATGGGTTTGCAGGGCCCGGACGAATTGTTCCCAGCTCGAGAAGACCACCCACTGGCCGGGCAGGTCGGGGAAGCTGGTTTTCTCGATGGCGTGTACGATTAAGACGGGTTCCCCCTGGGCCGGGATCAGATAGGCAAAGCGGCGGCTGAGCATCCGCCCCTGTAGCCCCAGGGCTTCCAGCGCCAGCGCGTTGCTACCCTGGAAACTGTAGAGCAACCAACCGGGGATGCGGGCTTCTTGCAGGGCTTGTTGGGCCTTGGCGATCTCCATGAGCCCATACTACTGGGTGGCCTGGCGGCTGGCTGGGGTGCACTTGCTTACGTTTCGGCTTTGCTGAAGTGTTACTCTTGAATAAGGAGGTTGTTTGTGGTTCAGGAGCAGACGGTGCTTTCCATTACGCCCCTGGCGGCTGAGCGCGCCAAGGAGATTCTCCACCGCTACAACAAACCCGATGCGGCCATTCGGGTGTTTATCAAGTCGGGGGGCTGTAGTGGCTATCAGTACGGCATGGCGGTAGACGAACGGGAGCTCGAGGGCGACACCGTAGTGGAGATGCACGGGGTGCGCCTGGTGGTGGATCGTATGTCTTTGCCCCTGCTGGTAGGCTCCGAAGTGGACTGGGTTGAAAATCTGATGGGGGGAGGCTTTAGCGTCAATAACCCCAACGCCACCTCCTCGTGCGGCTGCGGCCATTCGTTCCGCACCGACGGAGCCAAAGCGCCCGTGGGCGAGGGCAGCAGCGGCTGCTGCGGCGGCTGACCCCTAACCACCCCTACACCACACCGCTACCCGCCGCTTGCGGCGGGTAGCGTGTTGAGTGTGAGAGAGAGGGCCAGACAGCCCCCGGATGCGGGGTATCCCAAGCTTTGTCGGCGGCGTGATGGGGGGGTAGGTATCCACCAACCGGTGGATGAGTCTGAGACAAGTGGCTAGAATGGCGTGTCTGTCTAAACAGAAGCTCAATGGCTGAACGCTTATGGCTCACTCAGGCGATATTTGACGGGTTGAACAGGATGGCTATAATAGGGACGGCAAAATGCCATAGTTAAACGATTCTGTGTAAGCGCAGAATCCCAAAGGAGGCTAGATGAACCGTTATAGCAAGATTGTTGCACTTGGTCTAACTTTGGTGGCCGGTGCAGCGCTGGCAGGCCCAGCCGACAACAGCCTGGTGATTGGGGCTTCCCAAGAACCGCGGGTGCTGGGGGGCGACTTCCTCAACGTGATCTCCAACCAGTCCATCAAGACCGAGATCGAAAACTACCTCTTCGCGCCCCTGATCGTGCAGAACCTGCGGGCTGAGAACGAGGCGGTGCTGGCTACCGAGGTGCCCACCCTGGCCAACCGTCGCCTGCGGGTGACCGATATCGGCGGGGGCAAGCGCCGCCTGGAGATCGACATCACCCTCAAGCCCAACCTGCGCTGGTCGGACGGCGATCCCCTGGACACCGACGACTTCGCCTTCTACTACGAAGTGGGCAAGGCCAAGGGTATGGCCGTGATCAACCCGGACTACTGGGAGCGGGTCAGCCTGCGGGTGCGCGACAAGCAGAACATGACCGTCATCTTTGAGCCGGCCTACTACTATGACACCTACGGCTCGCCCATCGGGTATGCCCCTGTGCACAAGATGGGTCCCGAGTGGGAGAAGGTCAAGGCGGCGGCGGCTCCCCTCAACCCCGACCGCGATGCCCAGCGCCTGAACGAGCTGTACCGTAACTTCTTCCAGCAGTTTGGCTCTGTGCAGGCCATCAACTCTGGGCGTATGGTCTACAGCGGCCCCTTCCGGGTGCAGCGCTGGAACGCCAACAGCTCCATCGAGCTGGTGCGCAACCCCAACTTCACCGCCATCGTGCCCCAGGGCGGGGCTGATAAGTACGTGCAGCGTGTGACCTACCGCATCATCCAGAACACCAACTCGCTCTTGGTGGCCATCCTGGGCGGTGGGATTGACGCCACCTCCACCGTGGGTATCTCGGCTGACCAGGCCAGCAGCAAGCAGCTCACCACCCGCGCTCCCGGCCGCTTCGATATCTGGGCCATTCCGGGCGCCATCTGGGAACACATTGATATCAACAAGTTCACCAACGTGCAGCGCGTGCGCGACCTGACCCTGGATGACAAGCGCACCCGCCAGGCCTTGCTCTACGCTATCAACCGCGACGCCTGGGTGCAGGCCTTCTTCAACGGGGCGGAGCCGGTTTCGCACACCTGGGTGGCGCCTTCCAACCCGCTCTTTAACCCCAACGTGAAGAAGTACGAGTACAACCCGGCCCGCGCCCGCGAACTACTGGCCCAGGTGGGCTGGCGTCCCGGTCCCGACGGTATCCTGCAACGTACCGTGGATGGTCGTACGGTGCGCTTTGAGCTGGACTGGGTGACCACCTCGGGCAACGCCATTCGCGAGCGTACCCAGCAGCTCTTCATCGAGCAGTGGCGGCAGGTTGGCATTGCGGTCAGGACTGCCAACGCCCCCAGCTCGGTGGTCTTCGCCGACGACTTCATCCAGCGGGGTGAGGAAGGCAAGTGGTTGATGTTCATGTTCGCCTGGGTAAGCAGCCTGGCCGAGGATGGCAGCCTCTTCCAGAACAAGAACCTCAACACCGGCGCGGTGCAGATTCCCACCAAGGACAACAACTATGCCGGCCAGAACATCGGTAACTAGCGCAACGACGAGTTCGACCGCCTGACCAGCCAGGGCGTGCTCGAGTTCGATGAAGCCCGCCGTAAGCAGCTCTTTGCCCGTGCCCAGGAGATCTGGGCCGAGGAACTGCCCGCCCTGCCCTTGCGCTTCCGCTCCAACTTCCTGGTGGTGCGCAACGGTCTGGTGAACTACGTGGCCTCGACCTACTCTGGCGGCAACGGTTACCCTGGCTGGAACGCCTGGGAAATCGGTTGGGCCAGCCGTGGGGCCGTCAAGCGCCACGACCAGGCCCAGGCTGGCGGTATCGCCATCAAGTAAGGCAACTGCTTTATGAAAGCCAGGGGAAACCCTGGCTTTTTTCTTTTTCATACCGTTTCCGCTTGAATCCTTATACCGTTGGACGCAGTCAGAGGTGAAGGATTCAAGCCGACCGAAGGGAGTAAAAAAGCATTTCGGCAGTATCGTTTAGGCTCTCAAAAGTGAACGATATTGCCGAAATGCGTATCAAGCCAATTGGGCGTGGTTTTGCTACCGCTTTGGGAGGGTACACAAAACACATTCCACACAATAAAATCTAGCCCAGCCAATCTTTTGGCTACACGAGGAGGCCTTATGAAACGAGCGTTTGCGATCCTGATGCTAATGGGTGGGTTGGCCCTCGCCGGGCCTCAGGACAACAGCCTGATTATCGGCGCAGCTCAGGAGCCCCGGGTGCTGGCAGGGGATGTGGTCAATGTTATCTCCAACCAGGCCATCAAGTTTGAGATTGAAAACTTCTTGTTTGCTCCAATTATCCAGACCAATCGCGACTTGGAGCAAATCCCCGTGGTAGTAACCGAGGTGCCGACCCAGCAGAACGGGCGCCTGCGTTTTGCCAACATCAGGCCGGGGGTGCGGCGCCTCGAGCTCGACTACACCATCCGGCCCGATGCGGTCTGGTCGGATGGGCGGCCCATCACCACCGACGATGTGGCCCTGTACTTTGAAATGGGTAAGACCAAGGGGGTGCCCTCCACCAACGTTGACTTTTTTGACCGGGCCACCCTGCGGGTACGGGATGCCCGCAACTTTACAGTGATCCTCGAGCCGGCCTACTTCTACGACCTGGACATCAACCAAATCTACTACGCTCCCAACCACATCATGCGCGCGGAGTGGGATAAGGCCAAAGCGGCGGCGGCCCAGGTTAGTGATACAGCACGGCAGGCCGAGATTTTCCGTAACTTCTTTACCCAGTTTTCCTCCCCTCAGTATCTGAACAGCGGGAAGATGGTCTACTCGGGCCCTTTTACCCTGACCCGCTGGGTGCCCGGTAGCAGCATTGAGATGCGGCGCAACCCGCGCTTCTGGATCAAGCCGCCTGGTGGCGAGGACAAATACGTGCAGCGCGTAATCTACCGCATTATCCAGAACACCAACTCGCTCCTGGTGGCCATCCTGGGCGGTGGGATAGATGCAACCTCGAGCGTCGCGATCTCCTTCGATCAGGGCCGCAGCAAGCAGCTCACCAGCCGCGCACCGGGCCGTTTTGAGATATGGGCGATAGAAACTCCATTTTTCGAGCACCTGGAGATCAACCAGTTCACCAACGTGCAGCGGGTGCGCGACCTGATGCTGGATAACGTCAAGACCCGCCAGGCCCTGATCTACGCCATGAACCGTGAAGGCATTACCAAAGCCTTCTTTGGCGGGCTGTACACGGTGGCCCCCACCTGGGTTTCTCCCAAGAACCCCATGTTTAACCCCAACGTGGCGAGATACCCTTACAACCCGGAACGGGCCCGCCAGCTCCTGGCCGAGCTGGGCTGGCGGCCGGGGCCCGACGGCATTTTGCAGCGCACCGTGGATGGCCGTACCGTGCGCTTTGAGATCGAGTGGGCCACCACCGCCGGCAACCAGGTGCGCGAGCGCATCCAGCAGTTTGTAGCGGAGAACTACCGACAGGTGGGGATCGCGGTGCGCATTAACAACGCGCCCAGCGCCGTGGTGTTAGGGGCGCAGTACCGCTCGAGGGCCCAGGAAGGGAGCTGGACGGGTTTCCTGCAGTACGCCTTTAGCCTGGGCCTGGCCGACGACGGGGTGCGTTCGGCCTGCCGGGACGAGGAGGGTAAGGTGGTCTATATACCCACCCGTGAAAACGGATTCCGCGGCCTCAACTTTGGCGGCTGGTGCAACGAGGAGTACGACCGTTTGCGCAACCAGGCGGTTACCGAGTTCGATGTAAACCGGCGCAAGCAGTTGTTTGCTCGTATGCAGGAGATCTGGGCCAACGAAGTGGCGATGATCCCGCTGTACTTCCAGTCCGATGCCCGCGTGTACAAGGTGGGCCTGCTCAACTACGTCTCCTCAACCTTTGCCAGCTCGGCCTACCCGACCATCGAGCCCTGGCTCATCGGCTGGCAGTCGCGTGGAGCCCAGAAGGTCTACGACCAGGCCAAGTACGGCCAGCCCATCAAGTAAACGCTGGTTTTAGCCGCCAAGATGCCCCTCGAGCGGGGGCATCTTTTTACTGGGTGTGCGGCCAGGCCCCGCCCATGAGCGATATACCCGCTTGTGGCTTCCAACAACTTCTGGGAAACCGCACTGGCGCACCGTATCCATCGATCGGTGGATAAGCTGGCTCAATACACAATATATTCGTCCTGGACGAGAAAAACGTCTATTTTGCCCGATTGATAACGGTTTGTAGTGGGTTTTGAAGACTTGGAACACGCATTCACAAGGCATCTCGAAACAGTATTATGTAGGGCGTGTTTGCTTACACGGTTCGCCGACTGCTGCAAATGATCCCACTGTTGTTTGCAGCCTCTGTAGTGATTTTCACCCTGTTGGCCCTACAACCTGGAGACCCGCTGGACGAGCTGCGCCAGCAGAACCCACGGATCACCGCTGAGCAGCTAGAGCAATTGCGCCGCGCCTATGGTCTCGATCAGCCCATCTACGTGCGCTACTTCAAGTGGCTGGGCCGGGCCATCCAGGGCGACTTTGGCCAGTCCCGCACATACGCCACGCCGGCCGGGCAGATTATCTTTGCTGAGCGCTTGCCCCGTACGCTCATCCTTTCGGGGGCGGCCCTCACCCTGGCCTTGCTGGTGGCTATTCCGGTGGGCATCTTCTCGGCGGTGCGGCAGTACAGCCGGGCCGACTACATCATCACCTTCTTTTCCTTCGTAGGCTTTTCGATGCCAATTTTCTTCCTGGGCATCCTGCTCTTGTTCCTGTTTGCGGTGTGGATACCGGAGCGGGTGTCCTGGTTCCCCAAGTTCCCCGTGCAGAGCATCTCCGACTTCCAGTGGTCGCAGGTGTTGAATGGCGAGATTACCTTCTTCCAGTTCATCGGCGACTGGGCTTTCAAGCTGGTGCTGCCGGTGCTGGCCCTCTCCACCATCCAGATGGCCTCCTGGACGCGCTATATGCGGGCGAGTTTGCTCGAGGTTCTGAACCAGGACTATGTGCGCACGGCTCGAGCCAAGGGCCTGAGCGAACGCGTTGTGCTGTACAAGCACGCCTTGCGCAACGCACTCATCCCCATCGTGACGCTGGTGGGTCTGGCGATCCCCGGGGTTTTTGGGGGCGCGGTTATCACCGAGACGATCTTCTCCTACCCTGGCATGGGCCGGGCTATCCTGGACTCGCTTACCGACAAAGACTACAACGTCGCCATGGCGGCGCTGGCATTTCTGGCTTTGCTAACGGCTGTCTTCAACCTGCTGGCCGACCTGATGTATGCGGTGGTAGACCCCCGCATCCGCTATAGTTAGGGGGCTTTATGGCTGCGGTTGCAACTACTTCTAAGTCCAAATCCCAATCGACCTGGGCGCTGGCCTGGCGCCGTTTCCGTAAGCACAAGGCGGCAATGTTTTCGCTGGGGGTGGTAATCGCCCTGGTTTTGATGGCCATTTTTGCTCCCTGGATTGCACCTTACAGCCCCACTGCCCAGCCAACGGGCGATAACCTGGCCGACTACTACTTCCAGGGCCCTTCCTGGGAGCACTGGTTGGGTACCGATGAGCTGGGCCGGGATGTCCTTTCGCGCATTATTTACGGAGCCCGTATCTCGCTTTTGGTGGGCTTTGTGGCGGCCATTGCTGCGGCCTTGCTGGGCACCACCCTGGGGGTTATCGCAGGTTACTTCTCGGGCCGACCCCTGCGCTTTTATATAGGCCCCTTGGCCAAGGTGGCAGGTGGCTGGAAGCCGTGGCCTTTCGCGCTGTGGCGGGTGGCCTCGTGGCTGCTGTTGTACACGCTGCTCTTCCTGGCTGCCGATCTGGCCTGGACGCTGTCGGGTGCCAATGTGCAGGCCCTGTTTTCGGGAACCGTTACCCTCAACAACCTCCTCTCGCTGCTGGGGCTGGCCCTGATCTGGGGCGCGATTTTGTTCGTTGGCGTCTGGGGGCTGTTTGGTCAGGGTAAGCTGGATCTGGATGTGGTCATTTCGCGCTTTATGGACTTCATGCTGACCATCCCTGAGCTGCCCCTGCTGCTGGTGCTATCGGCTTTGCTGCGCGATAACCAGGGGGTGGTGGGGCAGTGGGCCCAGGCCGTGTTTGGCGAGTCGGCCTCGGTGTTCATCATCATTACCATCATCGTGCTGTTTGGCTGGATCGGAACGGGCCGCTTGATCCGGGGAGCGGTGTTGAGCCTGCGTGAGCAAGATTTCACCACCGCGGCCCAGGCCCTGGGGGCAGGGGAGGCCCGCATCATGTTCCGGCACCTGGTACCCAACACCCTGGCCCCCCTCATCGTGAACGCCACCCTGGCGATCGGCGGGGCTATCCTGACCGAGGCGGCCCTTTCGTTCCTGGGATTCGGTATTCAACCGCCGGTGGCAACCTGGGGCAACATGCTTACCAAGGCCCAGGAGTACATCTTCACTGCGCCCTGGCTGGCCCTGGCGCCGGGCTTCATGATCTTCCTGACGGTGCTGGCCTTCAACTACCTGGGCGACGGGTTGCGGGATGCCCTCGACCCGCGCAGCCGCCTCTAGGCTGGGGGTGTGGAATCGGTAGGGTAGACCGCCCTACCGATTTTTGTGTACCGGATGTTTGGCCTGGATTTTGACTGGAAGAGGGGTATTGTAGGGGAATGCGCGCTCTGGCCATCGGTTTATGCTTTTTTTTGCAATTGGTTTTTGCCCAGGAGAACGGCGCGTTCCGGGTTTCCTGGGACTGCTTGATGCCAGAAGAGAAGGTGATTTGCCTCCGGCCTTCTGGGCTGGTGCAGGGGGGGCTGGGCTACTCGAGCCCCCCGGGATCCAGCGAAATAGGCTGGGCGCTGGGGGCGCGTCTGCAAGTCCAGACCCAGCAGGCGGGTGTGCGCTACCAGGCCGACTTTGGCCTGTGGTACCAGGCGATGCTGCAGTGGGGCCTCCTCGAGGCTTTTGTTGAGCAGGATTTGGGTGCCTTGTGGTTGAGCCTGGGCAAGCGCCGCGACTACAGCGGCCCCTGGGACGATACCCTGATGGGGCGGGACGGACGCTGGGGGGTGTTTACCCGCTACAGCCCCAGCGAGCTGCCCTGGCTGGGCCTCGAGCTGGCCTACCTGCCCCATGCGGGGCTGGCGGGAGGACAGGGTTTTGTGGGGGGCAGGGTGGATATTCTCCAGGTGGGTGCTTTGCTTGAAATGGTACAGGCACCCAACGACCTGGGCGACCTCGAGCCCTCCATCCGACTTGTCCCCCGGCTGGGGCTGCAGGGCGCTCAGATGGGGCTCTTCTGGCAGTGGGATCGGGGTTTTTGGGGTACGTTTTCCCTGCCGCTCCCCTTGGGCCAGGCGCTGGCCCTGGTGTTGCAGTGCCCCTGCGAAGCCGAGGCCCAGGCCTGGGTGGAGGCCCTGGATCAAAGCCGGTTGGAAGGGCTTTTGTGGTGGAACCCGGTGTGGGACTACCTGGGCGAGAACAGCCCTTTCTTGCCCGAGGAGCGCTTTCAGGCCTGGTTAAGCGCGCCCCGCAAGCTGCTGCTTGGCCTGGCCTATAGCTGGAACAACCAGCTTCGGCTGGCGGTAGATCTATCCAGGGCCCCGGTGGAGGCGGTACGGGTCTATGGGCAGTTCTACTGGCGGTAGGGCTGGTAGCCGGCCCGTACGAAGTACAGGCCCTGGGCGGGGGCGGTGGGGCCGGCGTCTTTGCGGCTGCCGCTGGCCAGCAGGCTCTGGATGCTGCTCGAGTCCCGCTTGCCCAGTCCAATCTCTACCAGGGTGCCCACCATGCTGCGCACCTGGCCGCGCAAAAAGCCTGAACCCACAAACTCGATCCAAATCTCCCGCCCCCCCTCGGTGGGCCAGACCTCGAGGTGGGCGCGGTAGATTTCACGCACCGTAGCCCGCTCCTCCTTGACGGCGAAAGCTTTGAAGTCGTGGGTGCCCACCAGGCATTCCAGCGCATGCCGCATGGGGATCAGGTTGAGCGAGTGGGGAATCCACCAGACCCGGTGACGATCCAAGGCCGGGGGCATGCGGCGCTGCAGGATGCGGTAGCGGTACTCGCGCCAGTGGCAGCTTTTGCGGGCGTGAAAGTCCGCCGGGACTTCCTGCGCGGCCAGGGCCCGGATATCGGGGGGCAGGAGGGTGTTGAGGGCGTGGGGGATTTTTTCGGTGGGGATGTTGTCCAGGGTGTCGTAATGCACCGGCATGGCCAGGGCGTGCACCCCGGCATCGGTGCGGCCACAGGGCCAGATTTTGGGCCTCGCACCAGGAATTTGGCTAAGGGCGGCCTCGAGTTCCTGCTGCACCGTGCGTTCGCCCTGGGCCTGGGTTTGCAGGCCAGCGAAGCCGCTGCCGTCGTACTCGAGGGTGAGCAGGATGCGCCTCAGGTTGGTTGGTGTGGATAGCTCGAGGTCTTCCAAGGCGATTGATATTGTATCGGCAAGGCCTCATGGATGCGTACAGACCCCAGACGGGCTGGCTGGACGACCTTGTTACTGGCCCCGCCCCACCACCACGGCCTTGGCCCGTACCAGCACCCGCACCTTATCGCCGGGACGGAAGGGGCTTTCGGGGCTTTCCTGCACGATCAGCTCGCGGTTGCCGAGCTGGACGCGGTAGGTCATGTCGTGGCCCTTGAACTCTCGAGCCAGCACGGTGCCCTCGAGCTGCTTGCCGCTGATGCCCAGATGGCCCAGGGGCATGGCCAGGCCCAGCCCCTCGGGCCGCAACGAGAGCAGCACCGCACCGTGAGCCTCCTCCGAGAGCAGGATACGCCCCAGCGGGGTCTCGGCCTCGAGGCCCCGGGCTTCGCCCGGGATCAGGTTGGTGCGGCCTAGAAACTGGGCCACAAAGGGGGTGCGGGGGCGGTGGTAGACCTCCTCGGGGGTGCCGACCTGCTCGAGCTGCCCGCTGCGCATGACCGCCAGCCGGTCGGCGAAGGAAAGGGCCTCCTCCTGGTCGTGGGTGACCAGGATGGCCCCGATGCCGGCCTGCTTCAGGAGGGCGCGCACCTCGTCGCGGGTGGCCTGGCGCAGGGCGGCGTCCAGGCTGCTGAAGGGTTCGTCGAGCAGCACCAGCTTGGGGCCGGGGGCGATGGCCCGGGCCAGGGCCACGCGCTGCTGCTGACCCCCGGAGAGCTCACCGGGCTTGCGATCCTTGAAGACGGTCAGGCCCACCAGGCCCAGCACCTCCAGGACGCGGGCTTGCCGCACTTTACCCCGCAGGCGGCGCAGACCGAAGGCCACATTCTCAAACACGCTCAGGTGCGGAAACAGGGCGTAGTCCTGAAATACAAAGCCGATGCCCCGTTCCTCTGCGGGTAGCCGGGTAATTTCCCGCCCCTCCAGCCAGACCTGGCCGCTTTCCGGCTGCTCGAAACCGGCGATGAGCCGCAGGGTGGTAGTCTTGCCACAACCCGAGGGGCCTAGCAGGGCAAACACCTCGCCCTGCTCCACTGTAAAACCCACGTTCTCTACTACGGGAGGAAAGTCCGGGTGGAAGCGCTTGGTCAGGCCCTGCACGCGCAGGATGGGGGCGTGGGCCTGGGTAGGGGAGGTGGGGCGTTCGGCGTGTTGGGTGTTCATCGTCGTTCCTGAGAGAGCAGTAGGCCCACCAGTCCAGCCGAGAATAGCACGATCAGCAGGGCATAGGGGGCGGCCTCTGCAAACATCGCTTCTGAAGTGTAGCCCCAGATGCGGGTCGAGAGCGTAGAGTAGCCCACCGGGGCCAGTAAGAAGGTGAGGGGCAGTTCCTTGACCGCCGACAAAAAGACCAGGGCCATGCTGGCTAGCAGGCCCCGCCGCAGCAGGGGAAAGGTGGCCCGCAAAAAAGCCTGCAAAGGGTTGTAACCCAGGCTGCGGGCGGCCTCCTCGAGCCGGGGCGGGGCCTGGTAGAGCGCGCTGCGGATGGGGCCAATGGCCTCGGCCAGGAAGTGCAGCGCATAGGCTAGAATCAGCAAGGCCAGGGTCTGATAGAGAAAGGGCACCCCGCGCAGACTGAAGAAGATCAGGGCCAGGGCAAAGGCCAGCGGGGGGGTGGCGTAGCCAATGTAGGCGGCGCGCTCCAGGAGCCGCGAGAGCCGGCTGGGGTAGCGCACCCCCAGGTAGGCCAGCGGCAGCGCCAGACAGGCTGCCAAAAAGGCGGCTGGGGCGGCAGCCTGCACCGAGTTGCGCAGGGCTTCCAGAACGGCCTCAAAACTGCGGGTGTGGGGACTGCTGGGGTACTGGGCCAGCCAGTACACGATGGAGGTGAGTGGCACCCCCAGGGCCCCTACGATGGGCACCGCCATCAGGCCCAGCGAAGGGAGCCACCAGACCCCCAGGCGCACCGGCTGGGGTTTGCGTGCGCTGCCCAGCCCCACCCGGCTCAGGGAGAGGTTTTTGAGCAACCGCGCCTCGAGCCAGAGCAGGCTCCCGGTGAGCAGGATTAGCATCAGCGAGAGCCAGGCCGCGTAGACCCGGTCGAAGGAGGCCGAGTACTGCAAGTAGATGGCGTAACTGAAGGTCTCAAAGCGCACCAGGCTGACCACCCCAAAGTCGCCCAGCACGTGCAGGCCAATCAGGAGCCAGCCGGCAAACAAGGCCGGCCTGAGCTGGGGTAGCACCACCCGCCAGAAGACCTCGAGGCCCCTGTAGCCCAGGCTGCGGGCCGACTCCTCGAGGCCCGCGTCCAGCCCCAGCAGGGCCGCCCGCAGGTTCAAAAACAGGTAGGGGTAGGTAAAAAGGGTCAGCACCCCCAGGGCCCCCAGGTAGCCGGTGGGCCGGGGCCAGGGGAAGCCCAGGAGGTGCTCGAGCCAGCCGCTGGCCCCGGTAGCCCCAAAGAAACCGAACACCCCCACATACCCCGGCACCGCCAGGGGCAAGACCAGCAAGACCGTCCAGAAGCGCTTGCCCCATAGGTCGGTGCGGCTGGTAATCCAGGCCAGCGGCAGGGCCAGCGCGGTGGTAAGGGCGATCACCCCCACCAGTAGCGCCAGGGTGTTGCCCAGCAGTTGCAGGTTGCGCTCCCGCAGCACAATCTCGATGAGCTGTTGGGGTTCGGCCTGGGCTGCCCGCAGCACCAGGTACAACAGCGGCAACACCACTGCCGCGCCCACCAGCACAGCTACCGCCAGCAGGGGCCTGGGGATGGGTTTGGACAGACCGTAGACCATGTGCCTAGCACAAGCAGGCCGCCACGGGGCCGCGCATCCCCAAAGCTAACAAGCTATAGAATATAAATCAAGTATTTTTGTCGGTTTTTGGTATTTTGAACCTCGAGCGAGCTGGGCGGGCCGAGAAGCGGGTCGGATAGGTGCAGGCCCGGCCACAGGCCCTGCGCCTGTTTGAACCAGCCCGCGGGATATGCGAGGGGCGAAAGTCCCCTGGCTAGGCTGCTAACCTTGTTAGGCGAAACATGGCGACCCCAGCCCCAAGATCCAGAGTTTCCCTCAAGGCCGTGGCCCTTCCCAACGAACACGGTGGCTGGGGGTTTACCCTCGAGCCCGTTCTGCTGGGCTTGCTGGTAGCCCCAAGCGGGGCCGGCCTGGGCCTGGGGCTTTTTGCCCTGGCGGCTTTCTTCACCCGTCACCCCCTTAAGCTTTGGCTTACCGATCTGCGCCGGGGCAAAACCTTTCCCCGTACCGCCCTGGCCCGAAACTTCGCTCTGCTGTACGGTTTTCTGGCCGTTGCTGGACTGCTGTGGACAGCCAGGTGGGCAGCCGGGCCTTTCTGGATACCGCTGCTGCTGGCCCTGCCGCTGGTGGGGGTGCAGCTCTGGTTTGATGCGCGCAACCAGGGACGAAACCTGCTGCCCGAGCTCTGCGGGGCGGTGGCTATGGGGGCTATAGCCACCGGTATTGCCCTGGCAGCCGGCCAGAATCCGCTGCTGGCCTATGGGCTTTGGCAGGTGCTGGCGGCCCGCTCTCTGGCTTCCATTTTCTACGCTCGAGCCCAGGTGCGCCGGGCCCGGGGTGAACGGGTGGAGGTGGTGCCGGTCTACCTGGCGGAGGGTTTGGCGATTGCTGGGCTGGTGCTGGGGGCCTGGCTGGGATGGCTTCCCTGGACGAGCGTCCTGGCCCTGGCCTTGCTGCTGCCATGGACGCTGTACACCCTTCATAGGCCCCCCATGCCGGCCCGGGCGGTGGGCTGGAGCCAGATGGCCCTGGGGCTGTTGGTAGTACTGAGCACAGCGCTGGGGGCTCGAGGGGGCTTATAGGTTCAATAGCCAGCGGGCCACGGTCAGGTACACCACCAGGCCGGTAACGTCGGTGACGGTAGCGATCAGGGGGTTGGAAATCAGGGCCGGGTCGAGCTTCAGCCGGCGCAGCAGCAGGGGCAGCATAGCCCCCACCACGTTGGCCAGCAGCACCACCAGGCCCAGCGAGATGCCCACCACCCATAGCAACTGCACCTGCCCATCGATTAGAACCTTGATGGTGAGCAGGCAGGCCAGGGTCAGGCCCAGGAGTATACCCACCCCCAGTTCTTTGCGCATGATGCGAAGCCAGTCGCCCAGAGCCACATCGCGGGTGGCCAGCGCCCGCACGATCAGGGTGCTGGACTGGTTGCCGGTGTTGCCCCCGGTACCCACCAGCACCGGTACGTAAAAAGCCAGAGCCGTGACGGCCTCGAGCACCGACTCAAAGCCCTGCAAAATGGTGCTGGTAATGCTGCCGGTAATAATCAAAATAATCAGCCAGCGCACCCGGGCGCTCCACAGCTTGAAGACGCTCGACTTGCTGTACACCAGCTCGGGCGACTCCACCGCACCCAGGCGGTAGATGTCCTCGGTGGCCTCCTCCTCGATGACGTCCACCACGTCGTCGATGGTTACAATCCCCACCAGTTTTTTATCTTCGTCCACCACCGGCAGCACGGTGAAGTTGTAGTCGGCCATCAGCCGGGCCACTTCCTCCTGGTCGGTATCGTCGCGCACATAGATCACATCGGGGTTCATGATCTCCGCGACGCGGGTCTTGGGATCGGCCACAATCAGGTCGCGCAGGGTGAGCACCCCTTGCAGGTGCTCCTCGGCGTCCACCACGTAAATCACGTAAATTTGCTCCGCGTCAGGGGCCTCGCGCCGTAAGAAGCGGAACACCTCCTCCACCCGCATGGAGTCCCGCACCGCGATGTACTCCGAGGTCATAATGCCCCCGGCCTCATCCTCGTCGTACTCGACAAGCTCTTCTACTTCGGCCCGGGTCTCGGGGTCGAGCTGGCGCAAAAGGGCTTCGGCGGCCTCCCGGCTGTTTTCCTCCTCAACCGCGTTGATGGCGTCGGCCAGGTCGTCCAGCGACAGCTCCTCCAGCAGCTCCTTGACCCGCCAGGGGGGCAGGGCTTCCAGAAGCTCGGCCTGCTCGGCCTCCTCGAGGTGACTGAAGACCTCCGCTGCCTCGGCCGGGGAGAGCAGGGTCAGGATGGGCAGGCGATGCTCCGGCGCGAACTCCGACCAGTGCTCCAAAATTTGCGCCGGGTACAGCTCCTCCAGCGCCGCTTTGACCTTGAAAGCATCGCTCTCTCGCAGGGCATTTTTGAGGGCTTCCAGCCCAACCAGGGTTTCAGCATCGTACATATGCGGCCTCCTTCGGTTTTCGGCCTAAGCCGAATCTTGGAAGGAAGCTCCGCAGGGTACACGGTTTGTCGAGGATTACTCGGTGTGGGAGCACACCGGGTAAAATCTTCGACTAGAACTGTGATCTTCCACGGTGCCTCCTATATGCCTACAGCCCGCAGGTGAACCCGAGCGTTCCCTGCCGGGCAAAGCCTAAAGTAGCCTAGCACCCCAAGCCAGCTAAAGCAAGCAAATATGACCTTGCTCACGGGGCGGGAAGGCCTAAACCGAGCCAGCGGCTCGAGAGCCGCAGCCCAATGGTGACCAGGGCCCCCGAGACCACCGCCAGGGCCGCGTAGGTGGGCAAAAACGTGTAAATCAAAAACACCACCGCGGCCCCCCCGCTGGCCGCCGAGGCGTAGAGGTCGCGGTTGCGGTAGAAGATGCCGGGAATCTCTCCGGCCAGCACGTCGCGCAGAACCCCACCCCCCACCCCCGAGACCGTACCCACAAACACACAGCCCCAAAACCCCAGCCCAAATGCCAGAGCCCGCTCGGCCCCCAGTGCCGCAAACAGCCCCAGGCCAACGGTATCGAGGTAGTAGATGGGGCGCTCGAGCCGGCCCAGCCGCTGATTGAACCGCCACACCACCAGGGCCACCAGAAACACCAGCCACAGCACTGCCTCATTGCGCAGCGAGCCAGCGGGCAGCGAGCCCACCAGCACATCCCGGATGGCGCCCCCGCCAATGGCGGTAACCCCGGTCAGCACGATAATGCCCACCAGGTCGAAGCGTTTTTGCACCGCCACCAGTGCACCCGAGACCCCAAAAGCCAGGAGACCGGCCCAGGACAGAACATCAAGCAACTGCCAGTGCTGCATAAAGAAAGAAGGCTAGCTTTTTTCACCCTGTTTTTCCGGGAGGGGCTCGAGGTAGACCACCACCCGGCACTGGGCGTGGTCGGGGGCCAGACCCTCGGAGGTTTTGAAGGTGAGGCCCACCCGCTTTTCGGGCAGGCCGGTCAGCAGGGCCAGGTGTTGCTGGATGCTCGTGCGGTGCGGCCCCAGCTTGGGCCGGTCGAGCGTCACCACCGCTGAAAGCTGGCTGAGCCGATAGCCGCTCTCGCGTACCTTTTGCAAGACCACCTCGAGGATCACCCGGCTTTCCAGGCCCTTCCACTTGGGGTCGTGGTCGGGGAAGTAGCTGCCGATGTCGCCCAGCGCAAAAGCCGAGAGCAGGGCATCGGAAAGGGCATGTAGAAGGACATCGCCGTCGGAATGCGCTATAGCACCCCGGTCGCTCTCGATGCGCACACCCCCCAGCCAGAGCTCGCGCCCCTCGCCCAGGCGGTGCGCGTCTTCGCCGTAACCCACGAGCAGTTGTGACCAAGTAGAAGGCTTCTCTGCCACGCAGATATCCTAACGCCTTTGGCTGCACGGAGCCATTCGCGCGGAACCCACCAGAGGGCTGGGCAAGACTTGAAGCCAGAAGCGCTTTGCCATAAACTTTGACTCAGTATAACTTTTAAGGAGCAGCCATGAAGGAAGCGGTTATCGTCAGTGCGGTTCGCAGCGCCGTTGCACGCGGCAAAAGCGATGGTTCTTTAGCCAGCGTACACCCCATCGACCTCTCGGCCGAGGTGATGAAAGCAGCCGTGACCAGGGCCGGTGTAGACCCCGCCCTCATCGAAGACATTCAGTGGGGGTGTGCGATGCCCGAGGCCAGCCAGGGCCTGAACGTAGCCCGGCTCTCCATGCTGCGGGCTGGCTTCCCCGTAGAGGTCTCGGCGGCGACCATTAACCGGTTCTGCTCCTCGGGCCTGCAAAGCGTGGCCTATGCAGCCCAGGCCATCATGTCGGGCATGAACGAGGTGGTGCTGGCCGGGGGTGTGGAGATGATGAGCCAGGTGCCGATGTCGGGTTACCACACCCAGCTCCACCCCGAGCTGACCGAGGCCTATATCGGCATGGGCTTCACCGCCGAGCGGGTGGCCGAGCGCTGGGGTATTAGCCGTGCCGACCAGGACGCCTGGGCCCTGCGGAGCCACCAGAAAGCCTTGGAGGCCCAGGCCCGGGGCGCTTTCGACGAGCAAATTGTGCCCATCCCGGTCAAAAAGGTGCACTGGAAAGGAAGCAAAAAGCAAGTGGAGGAAGTGTTGTTTGCCAAAGATGAGCTTCCCCGTGCCGATACCAGCCTCGAGCGCCTCGCCAAACTCAAGCCCGCCTTCAAGGAAGGGGGCACTGTGACCGCCGGTAACGCCTCCCCCTACTCCGATGGGGCCGCGGCTGTGCTGTTGATGAGCGCGGACAAAGCCAAAGAGCTGGGCCTAAAACCGCTGGCCCGGTTTATCTCCTTTGCTACGGGTGGGGTAGACCCGGACATTATGGGTGTGGGCCCCATCAAGGCCGTGCCCAAGGCCCTGGCCAAAGCCGGTGTTACCCTGGACGACCTCAAGCTCATCGAGTTCAACGAAGCTTTTGCAGCCCAGGTGCTGGCGGTGATGCGGGAGCTGCAAATGAACCCCGAAAAAGTCAACGTCAACGGTGGGGCCATTGCGCTGGGCCACCCCCTGGGTGCGACCGGAGCCAAGCTCACCACCCAGCTTATCCACGAACTTGGCAAGCGCGGGGGCGGGCTGGGTATGGTGACCATGTGCATTGGTGGTGGGATGGGGGCTGCTGGGGTGTTTGAGGTGTACCCGCAGGCCTGAGAGGGGCCTGTGCGAGTCCTATGAAAATCGGGCTGTGGCAGGGTGGCGAAAATTGGGCCGCTAGAGCGGATTCTTTTCGTGAATCGATGGGGTGTGTATGTTTGAACCTGGGCTTCTAAAGGATAAGGTGGTGCTGGTTACAGGGGGCGGTACAGGCCTTGGCCGCTCAATGAGCACGCGTTTTCTAGAGCTGGGGGCCAAGGTGGCCATCACCAGCCGCCGGGCCGAGACCATCGCCCAGGCCGCCCAGGAGATGATGCAGCAAACCGGCGGGGAGGTTTTCGCCACACCGGTGGATGTGCGCGACCCCGAGGCGGTGCGGGCCATGATAGATGCGGTGGAGGCTCATTTTGGCCGAATTGACGTGCTAATCAACAACGCCGCAGGCAACTTTATTTCGCCCACCGAGCGGCTGTCTTACCGGGCTTTTGATTCGGTTCTGAATATCGTGCTGCACGGCACGGTGTACTGCACCCTGGAGGTGGGCAAGCGCTGGATTGCCAAAGGGCAGAAGGGCACCATGCTCAACATCGCCACCACCTACGCCCAGACCGGTTCGGGGTATGTGGTGCCCTCGGCCACGGCCAAGGCCGGGGTGGTGGCCTTAACCAAGTCGCTGGCGGCGGAGTGGGGCAAGTACGGCATCCGCCTCAACGCCATCGCACCGGGGCCTTTCCCCACCGAGGGAGCCTGGACGCGCCTGATGCCCACCCCGGAGATCGCCCAGATGTTCGAGAAGAAGATTCCCCTGGGGCGGGTGGGCCAGCACATCGAACTGGCCAACCTGGCTGCATACCTGATCTCGGATTATGCCGGTTTTATCACCGGCGACGTTATCACCATTGACGGGGGCGAGACGGTCTGGAATGCTGGGGAGTTCAATGTGCTGGACGCGGTGACCAAAGAGCAGTGGGACATGCTCGAGGCCATGCGTAAAAAAAGCTGATCCTTCCAGCCAGTCTTGGCATGGCACAATAGAAGCGTGGAACTGATTCAACCGTACATCGGCCAGCTCACCTTTGGAGGGCTGGCAGGTTTCGCCGTAGGCTTTGCCATCAAGACCGTGGGCCGCTGGGTGGCCATCATTCTAGGTCTGATCTTTGTGGTGGTGCAGGTGCTGGCCTCGATGGGTTACATCGCCGTAGACTGGACGCGCATCCAGCGCGACGTAGAACCTTTATTGCAACAGGATCAGATCAAAGGCGCCTGGGATGCTTTGGTTCGGGTGCTCACCACCAACCTGCCCTTCGGCGGGGCTTTTGTGGCGGGTTTGCTGCTGGGCCTGCGGCGGGGCTAGGCATACTGGGCGCGGAGCAACTGGGCCCGGCTGGAGAGTTCCCCTAATCGATCCAGGTCAACCCCGGTGACCCGGCCTTGCTGGGCTAGGTAAGGCAAGACCTGCTCGGTGGCCAGGTTGCCTACCAGGTCGTCGCCCGCAAACGGACAGCCGCCGATTCCGCCCAGGGCCCCCTCGAGCCAGCCCACCCCAGACGCCAGGGCCACCCGCACCTTGTCCAGGGTGTGTTCCGGGCGGCTGTGCAGGTGCAGCCCCAGGTGCTCATCCAGCCCGCCGGCCTGGGCCACGGCTTCCAGAGTCTGGGCGATGGTCTGGGCCGAGGCCACCCCGTAGGTGTCAGCCAGCACGATGCCACTCAGCCCAGGTAGCGCTCGCATGCGCTGCACAAACTGTGCCGTCAGGCCCGGTGTCCAGGTATCGCCGTAGGGGTTGCCAAAGGCCATCGAGAGGTAGACCACAAACCTGAGCCCCTGGGCCTCGGCCAGGAGCTGTTGCAACACCGGCCAGGACTCCTCAATCCCCAGGTTGAGGTTTTTGCGCTGAAAGGTCTCGGAGATGGAAAAGGGGTAGCCCACCGCGGTCAGGTGGGCGGCCTGTCGGGCCCGCTCGAGGCCCTTCAGGTTGCCGATGATAGCCAGGTACTCCCGCCCTTGCGGCGCGGGCAGGGCGGCCAGCACCGCCTCGGCATCGGCGTGCTGGGGCACCCATTTGGGCGAGACAAAGCTGGTGAGGTCGAGGTTTGTAAAACCGGCCTCGAGCAGCTCCAGCAGATAGCCCACCTTTTCTTCGGTCGGGATAAACCGGGCAAAACCCTGCCAGGAGTCCCGTGGACACTCCACCCACCTCACAGTTCCTCACTATACCGGGCGATGCCCTCCGGCTGCACCACGTAGAGTTCGCCCCAGAGCGGAAAGCCCAGGCGAAACACATCGCGCAGGATTTCGCGCATCAGTTCGGGGTCAATCACGCCGGGGCGCAACACGATGCGCGGAAAACTCAGGGGAAAGCGCACGGGGTCGGAAAAGTCCAGGTCGAGCGTGACCAGCACGTAGTTGTGGCGCTCGGCGTAGGCGTACAACACCTGATCGGAGCGCCCTGTAAGGCCCACCTCCCGGGCTGTGACCACCTCGTGGCCCTCGCCAATCAGCCACCACAAGACCCGCTGGGGGATGTTTTCGTCGAGCAGAATTCGCATTACTCTTCGTGCAGGGCGATCCACTCGTAGTTAGTCGAGCGGGCCCCGTACAGCAAGGCTGCCTGGATATCCTGGCGGGTGAGTTCCGGCCATTGCAACAACACCTCTTCGATGGACATCTGCGAGGCCAGGGCTTCCAGCACCATGTGCACCGCGATGCGGGTTCCCTTGAGGCGGGGCCTGCCGCGCAGAACGTCGGGGTTGGCGCTTATGCGGGAGAGGAGTTCGCTTCGAGCCTGTGCGCCGAGCTTCATAAAGTACCTCCCTCGAGGCGGGGTTACCGACTCATCATAGCGGGTTTTATTCCGGCGGAGAGTGATTTAACAGCAACAGCCCTCAGAAATTCACACCGGGCACCTGCCGGGTAGCCTCGTCGACTTCGAAGAAGGGTTTGGGTTTCTTGCCCATGAGCTGGGCGACGAATACGCCGGGAATGGTGGTTACGGTGTTGTTGAAGTCCAGCACGGTGTCGTTGAAGAACTGGCGGGAGTAGGCGATCTTGTTTTCGGTCTCCTCGAGCTGCCCTTGTAACTCCCGGAAATTGGCATCAGCCTTGAGCGCGGGGTAGGCTTCGGCAATGGCAAAAACGCTGCGCAGGGCCTGGGTGAGCTGGTTGGAGGCCGCCGATTTTTCCTCGATGCTGCCAGCCGATAGCATCCGCTCGCGGGCCTGGGTGACCCGGTCGAAGACCCCGGTCTCGTGGGCGGCATAGCCCTTGACGGTGTTGACCAGGTTGGGAATCAGGTCGTTGCGCCGCTTGAGCTGCACATCTACCTGCGAGAGTGCGTTGTTCACCCGATTTTCCAGGGTGATGATGCGGTTGTAGTACAGAACGAATAAAGCCACCACCAGCAGAACCAGGATCAACAGGATTTCCATACCTTATTCCTCCCTGGGCTCCATTATCGAGCCCCACTCGAGCCGCCACCACCAGAAGAACCTCCCCTCGAGCTACCCCCAAAGCCTCCACTGGAGCCGCTCGAGGAGGGCCTGAGGGCCCGCTCGAGGCTCTCCAGGTTGCGGGCGATCTGCTCGAGGCCCCCGGTCATCCGGCTGATCTGTTGCAGCATCTCGCTCGAGGCCAGCGCGGTGCTTGCCTGGCCCAGGCTCGACCCTGGAATCCAGCGCGGCAGGGCCACCATCTCGGGTCGCTGCTGGGCTACCTGACGCAGGTTGCGCAAGTAGCGCTCGGCCACGCCCAGGGCCGCGGCGTACACAAAGTGATAATCCCACATTTTGAAGTGCTCGGCTGGGGCCCGTTCCATCTGGGAGAAGTCGGCCAGGAAATTGCGGTAGGCTTGCCAGCGTTTGGCCTTTAGCAGCTTATCTGGCATCCAGCGGCTCAGAGACCCAAAGGCCAGAAAGCCCAGCGCCAAAAGGCCCAGCCCCCCCAGCACGCCGCTCAGCATCAGCACCCCGACCCACAAGGCCCCGTTCCAGGCCTCCAGCAGGCGGGGCCCGGCGGTAAGGGCGAGGAAGAAGAATACAAAGCCCAGCCCCACCAACCACCCCCCCCATCGAGCCGCGACCCTGCTGCTCCTGGCATCGAGCAGTGGGCCGTAGGTGGCCTCGTAGATGGCCCTGGGGCGGCGGCCCAGGCTGGTCAGGAGGCTGGGGTGCTGCCGGAAAAATTGCTTGAGCTCGCTGGGCTTAAGCACGCCGTCCGGGCCGGCGGCGCTTCTGAGCAGGCGCCAGACCTCGCTTTCCAGGGGGGTGGCGTGCTCAGGTGGGGAGACCAGCCGGAAGTGGGTCTCGCTGCCCCCAAGCCAGCCGAACAAGCCCGGATTCTCGCGCTGGATGAGCTCGACCGAGCCCCGCCGGGCCCAGTCCAGCAGGGTGGCGGCAATCATCCGGCCCAGCATGCTCTGGCCGGGGTCGGTTTGGGTTAACACGTAGGGCACCAGGCCGGGCGGTATTTCTTCGGGGGGTTCCCGGTAGTAGCGGCCCACCTCTTCGGTCTGGGGTTCACGGCCAAAGCGCGCGTAAGCGCGCAGGAACAGACCAAAGAGTACGACCGGCAGCACCAGCGGCCCGACGGCCAGCGCCCAGG
The DNA here is from genome assembly GCF_000024425.1 of Meiothermus ruber DSM 1279. Lineage (NCBI taxonomy): Bacteria > Thermotogati > Deinococcota > Deinococci > Thermales > Thermaceae > Meiothermus > Meiothermus ruber. The sequence continues at coordinate 2,310,344 of NC_013946.1, read as the reverse complement.
CCCAGGCGGGCGCCGACGGGCCGTCGATTAGCTGTCGGGAGCGCTCACGAAAGCCCCGGGTCTCCTCCTCGGTTTCTTGCAGCCATTGCTCGAGCCGGGGCGCGTTCAGGGTGCGAACGCTAAAGGCCCCGGCCTCGAGGATGACCCGGGCCCGCACAAACTCGTTCTGGCTGACCGGGGCCAGCCGCACGGTGGCAACCTGCTGGGCTGGGTCGAACTCGAGCGTTCCGATGCGCCCCCTTCCGGTAAAGATAAACACCCGGAACAACCCCGGCACGGGCCTGGGGGCATGCAGCCGCAGCAGATAAGCGCCCACAGCGGCGTGTTCGGGCTCCAGCACCTGCCGGTCGAAGAGGGCTGCATCCTGGGCCACGGCGACCTCGTTGCTCAGGGTATAGCTGATGCGGAAGGTGCGGCGCTGGTTCTCGGCCAGCACCGGCAGGTTGCCCGAACGGTCGGGGGGGCCTGCGGTCAGGCTGATGCGGTTGCCTTCCACCTCGTACCGGATGGGCGGGCCTCCGTCCAACGCGCGGGCCTCCTCGAAGCGCACCTGCCCGCCTCGGCGGGGGTCGATCTCCAGGAAGACCTCCCGGAAAACGCCGTCGAAGCGCCAGGTGCGCACATCCACCACCCGCACCAGCCCATTGGGCAGGAGATACACATCCTGCTCGACCCGCTCGAGGCTGTAGCTTTTTCCCCAGGCCAGCGCCAGGAAAACCAGGGCGGCCAGGATAGGGCGCAGGGGGCTCACCCCTTCAGCCTACCTCGAGCCGGGTTGGTTGTAGGCGGGGTCAGCCCAATCCCAGCCGCGCGGCATCGGCTTTCATGGCCTCGAGCACAAAGGCCATATGCTCGTCAAGCTCGACCCCCAGCTCCTGTGCCCCGCGCACGATGCTCTCCCGATCCACCTTAGCGGCAAAGGCTCTGTCCTTGAATTTCTTTTTGAGGCTGGGCAGCTCGAGGCTCTGGATGCGCTTGTCGGGGCGCACATACACCGCCGCCGTAATCAGGCCTACCAGCTCATCCACGGCAAACAGCGCCTTGGACATCAGGGAGGTGCGGGGGTGCTGGGGGCTGTCCACGTGGCCCAAAATGGCCTCGAGCACGTCCTCGGGGTAGCCCATTTCGCGCAGCATGGCGACCCCTTTGTAGGGGTGTTCTTGGGGGAATTGCTCGTAGTCAAAGTCGTGGAGAATGCCGGCAATGGCCCACTTTTCTTCGGGCTGCCCATATTTTCTGGCATAGGCCCGCATGGCGGTTTCGACGGCCATCATGTGCTTTTGCAGGCTCTCCGAGGGGGTGAACCGCTTCATGAGGGCCAGGGCATCTTCATACACCATGTAGATAGCCATATGCGCCCATTCTCGGGAGCTCCGCTGCCGGGGTCAAGGGCCTGCTCGGCGGGCGCCGCTGCTCCAGGCCAGGTGCTCGGCGATGCGCGGGAACCAGCGCGCCAGCCGGTCAAAGGCGTATAGCTGCCAGGGAACAAACATCGTCCGGGCCTCGAGCTCGATGGCCCGCACAATGCCCAGGGCCGCTTGCCGGGCGGTGATGGGGGGGATCAGCCGTCCTATCCTGGGAATGCGCCCCTCGGTGTCGCTGTGGCGAAGAAAATACTCGCTATCGCTGATTTTACCGGGGAAAAAGGCGCATACCCGAAGCTTGCTGTGGTACAGGTCGGCCCGTAGAGCCTCGGTCAGGCCGTTCAGGGCCCAGCGGGCCGCCACATAGCCGGTTGCCCCGGGCCAGACCAGGCGGCTGGCAGGCGAACACACCGCAAGAATAAAGCCCCGGTTGCGCTCCAGCATGGCGGGTAGAAAAACCCGGGTGAGGTAGGCGGCGCTGAAGTAGGGGGTGTCCATCAAGCGTTGAAGGTCTTCCAGGGGGGTCTCATCTAAAAAGCGCCACTCCCCGGCCCCGGCGCTGTGCACCAGCACATCCGGAGGGCCCACCTGACCCAGCACCCACTCCCCCAGGCGGGCGGCTTCCTGTGGCCGGCTCAGATCGGCGGCAAAGGCCCAGGCCTGCCCACCCTGGGCCTGGATTTGCGCGGCAACCTCCGCTAGAAGCTGTGCTCGGCGGGCCACCAGCACCACCCGGGCTCCCCGCGCGGCCAGCTCGAGGGCCGTGGCTTTACCTATCCCGCTGCTGGCCCCGCTGATTACACACAGGCTCCCGGCGATCTTCATAGCTCGATAAGAGTGTACTCAAAGGCGTTGATCACCCGTACCCCTTCCGGGCTGGTGTACTCGCGCCGGGGCTGGGCCTCGTAGAGGTGGATGTGGCCGTGAACGTGAATCTTTGGGCGGTACAGGCGGTGGAACAGGCCCAGCGCCGTGCTGCCGCGGTGGGCAAAGTCGGAACCGGCGTGGGCCCCAGGTGGGGGGGCATGGCTGAGCAGGATATCGACGCCGTGGCCCGTGCGCCAGCGGCGGTGTATGAGCCGCGGGTACCAGGCCAGGAACCGGGCCTGCGCGTCTATTTCGTTGTACTGCCCTATATCGCGGTCGTTGTAGCGGGGACACCCCCCCCAGCCCGCAATCCGCACCCCGGCCACATCCACAATGCGCCCGTGGGCCTTGATGGCCCCGCCAGGGGGGGTGAGGTTGCCGAGGTAATCCTGGACGTACTCCTCTTTGTGATTGCCGTGCACGTACACCACCGGCACCCGCACCTTGGTTGCCACAAACTCGATATAGCTGCCGGGTAAGTCCCCGGCCAGCAACACCAGATCGAAAGGTGGCAGGTTGTGCGGAAAGCGCTCCTGATGGATAAACGGGTGAATTTGGTCGGAGAGCGCCAATATACGCATGGTGAGAACCCTATGGCTGCTCGGGCCGATATCGGCTGTATGTGGCTGTTGCTGCCCTCCACCGGGGCCTTACGGTGTTTATGAAGGTTGCTTTGCAACCCGGTGGCTGGGCCTCGAACAGTTCCACGAGCAGTCCTAGACTAAAGCCAACACCCCAACTGGGTATAGTCTAAGCGGCGCTGGCTCGAGTTTGTCAAATCGGGCGGGCCGGTTGCACGGCTTGGGTTGTGGGTTAATATCGAGCCCATGAGACCGACCCTCTCGGTGGTGAACCTCGAGGCCCGCCCGGTGCAGCGGGTCTGGGGTGGTACGCGCCTTGCCAAGCACCTGGGTTTGGAGGCCCAGGAGCCCATCGGTGAACTCTGGCTTGCTTACGACCAGAACCGGATTCGCTCGGGGCTGCTGGCCGGCCGGACGCTGGCGGAAGCGCTGCCCGAACTTGGGCCGGGCTTTATTGGCCGGGCGGCCTATAGCCGCTACGGCCTCGAGCTGCCCTTGCTGGTCAAGCTGCTCGACACCGCCGAGTGGCTCTCGGTACAGGTGCACCCCGACGATGCCTATGCTCACACGGTAGAAGCCGCCACCGGTTTTCACGGCAAAACCGAGGCCTGGTACATCCTCGAGGGCGAGGGTGAGATCGTCTACGGGTTGCGCGCCCCGATGGAGCGCGAAAGCCTGGCCCAGGCAGCCCAGGGTGGCGCCCTTTGGGGCTGGTTGCAGCGCGAGTGGGTGGTACCGGGGCAGGTGATCCCGGTGCCCGCGGGAACCATTCATGCCCTGGGGCCGGGCTTGCTGCTCTACGAGGTGCAGCAGCGCTCCGATCTGACCTACCGCCTCTACGACTACGGGCGCCCCCGCGAACTGCATTTGCAGAAAGGGCTGGATGTGGCCCGGCTCGAGCCCACCCCGCTTCCACGCCCCACCCCGCTGCCAGCTCACCACAAGGAAATCCTGCTGGCGGGTGAGGCCTTTGTGCTCGAGCGCTACCAGCTCTGTGGCCGACTGACCCTACAGGCCCCTGCGGATAGCTTCTTGCTCCTGACCCTGGTGGCCGGGGGGGGCGAGTGGCTGGAAGGCCCACTCTGGTGGGGTGATACCTTACTGATTGGGGCGGGGGAGGGGCTTGAACTCACCGGACAGGCGCAACTGTTGGGGGCGTTTGTGCCCTCCCCCGACTCACTACAGTGGTATCCCCAGGCGGTTCGGATGCCTTGGTAGGCGCGCTTTGTTTCCTGACCGGGAAGTCTGCTAGCATTAAACCATGCTGCAGTACGATCAACTACCCCTAGGCGCCGATCTTATCGATGCAGAGCTGCCCGATCTTTCGGGACAGACCGTGCGGCTTTCAGCCTTCAGCGAGCCGTTTCTGGCGGTCATCTTTATCTGCAACCACTGCCCTTACGTCAAGGGCTCCATCCGGGAAATCGTGGCCCTGGCCGATAAGTATCGGGGTAAGGTGGCTTTTGTGGGTATCAACGCCAACGACTACGAGCGCTATCCAGAGGATTCCCCCGAGGGGATGCGGGCCTTTGCTGCAGCCCACAACCTCAACTTCCCCTACCTGCTCGACGAGACCCAGGCCACCGCAAAAGCCTACAAAGCCCTGCGCACCCCCGAGGTGTTTGTCTTCGATCAGGGCCGTAAGCTGCGCTACCACGGCCGGGTCAACGATGCGCCCAAGGATCCCTCCGGGGTGCAGGAGCATACCCTGGACATGGTGTTGGCAGCCTTGACGCAGGGGCAGGAGCCCCCGATTACCGAGGCCGACGCGATCGGCTGCACCATCAAGTGGAAGCCTGGCTACGAGCCCACGGTGCGTATCGGATAACACCGGGCTTTGAACAACCTAGGCCTACTCGTGGGTCAGGTCGTAGGTTTCCAGCACCTCACCCCAGGCCTTGCTCAGGCAGAAGCCATCCCAGATGGCTTTAACCGAGCCTTTGGCTGGTGGGCGGCGGAGAATCAGGGAAGCGGGGCGGATCAGGCGGCTCGAGCTCGGGTACTGCCCCAGCGGGTTGTTGTGGCTTGGCATCAGGGTGGTCTCCATAAGGTTCCCTCCTTAGGAGAGCAGGATAGGGTAAACGGTGTTGTTTTTGTGAATCCGAATCCGGCAATTTATACACACAATGTTGAATATACACACAAAATGTCACACCATACCTAATGTACTTGCGGACTGCTTACACAAAAACCATCCTTAATTGGTGTAATTCGATATATAGCTACTCGGAACCTGGCTGTATGCACTTGAGGGTAGGTGCCTCGAGGGGTTTCTTAGCTGGGCTGAAGGGGCCGCCGCTGGCTAGGAACCGGTTCTGCTGGATGCCCTGGCCTCAACCAGGGCTTTGACGGCCGCTGCAACCTCTGGGTAAGGGGGTTCCTGGGCTGGCACCTCGGCCACCCAGGCCCAGGCGATCTGGCCGGATGCATCCACCACATAGGCGGCCCGCTGGGCGAAGCCGGGCAGGCCCCGCAGGCTGATCTCGAGGCCAAAGGCCCGGGTGGCCTCCCGGTTGTAATCGGAGAGCAAGGGAAAGGCCAGCCCCAGCGACCGGGCGTAAGCGGCCAGGGTCCAGGGGGTATCCACGCTCAGGCCGTAGACCTCAGCCCCGAGCTGGTTGTACTCTGCCAGGCCATCGCGCACGGTGCAAAGCTCCTTTTCGCACACGCGGGTGTGGGCAGCAGGAAAGAAGAGCAGCACCAAGGGCCTTCCCGTAGCAAGGGTTGTTAGCGAAATGGGCTCGGCAGCGGTATTGAACACGGTCACATCGGGCAGACGGTCGCCAACCTGTATAGCCATAGCACACCCAGGTTAACCCAAAAATTGCCTTCGCGCGCCTCCTGCCCTGGCCGGGTAGATAGCGCGCCCGAACCAGGGCGGAACCCCTACCCCATCCACTATTTACCTGACCAAAGGATATTAGACTCATGGGTATGACAGTGCGACGTCGCAAAACGCCAACGGTCTGGGTTGGCAAAGTCCCCAAAGGAGGCGACCATCCGGTGGTGGTACAGTCGATGACCAACACCGACACCGCCGATATCGAGGCCACAGTGGGGCAGGTCTGGGCCCTGGCCCGCGCCGGCTCCGAGGTTGTACGCATGACCGTCAACAACGATGAAGCCGCCAAGGCCGTGCCGGAGATCAAGCGCCGCTTAGCCGACCTGGGGGTGGATGTGCCCCTGGTAGGGGATTTTCACTTCAACGGCCATATCTTGCTGCGCAAATACCCCGAGATGGCCCTAGCCCTGGACAAATACCGCATCAACCCCGGCACGGTAGGGAAGGGTAAACAGCAAGACCCCAACTTCCGAACCATGTGCGAGGTGGCCGTGGAGTTTGGTAAGCCGGTGCGGATTGGTGTGAACTGGGGTTCGCTGGATGCGGGGTTGCTCGACGAGATGATGGAGGCCAATGCGGCCCGCCCTGAGCCCAAGGATGCCCACCAGGTTACGCTCGAGACCATTGTGGAGTCGGCGGTGCGCAGCTACGAATGGGCCCTCAAATACGGTCTTGGTGAGGACAAAATCATCCTCTCGGCCAAGGTCTCCAACGCCCCCGACCTGTGGTGGGTCTACCGCGAGCTGGCCAAGCGCACCAATGCCCCGTTGCATTTAGGCCTCACCGAGGCCGGCATGGGGGTGAGCGGTATCGTCAGCAGCACCGCCGGCCTGGTGCCCCTGCTGATCGAGGGCATTGGCGATACCATACGGGTTTCCATCACCCCAGCCCCGGGGGAGCCCCGCACCAAGGAGGTGGAGGTGGCCTTGGAGATTTTGCAGTCCATTGGGCTGCGGCAGTTTACCCCCAGCGTGGCCAGTTGCCCTGGTTGCGGCCGTACCACCAGTACGTTTTTCCAGGAGCTGGCCCTGCAGGTCTCGACCCGCCTCAATGCCCAGATGCCGGTCTGGCGCACCCAGTACCCCGGCGTGGAAAACCTGAAGGTTGCGGTCATGGGGTGTGTGGTCAACGGCCCTGGCGAGTCCAAGCATGCCGATATTGGTATTTCGCTGCCCGGCACGGGCGAGGCGCCGCGCGCCCCGGTCTATATCGATGGTCAGCTCGCCGCCACCCTCAAAGGCGATCGTATTGCCGAAGAGTTTATGGGAATGGTGGAAGAGTACATCCAAAAGCGCTTTGGCAAGCAGCCGGCCTAGCGCTGATTTAGAGCAGCTCGAGCCTGGGCCAACCCAGGAGCAGATCCTGCTCGGTGAGGGCTTCACCCTCGGCCTCGGGCGTCCAGGCCACATAAGCGGCCAGGGTGTTGGTGGGGCTCGAGGTCGCCAGGGCCATCAGGGCCTGTCGTGCTCCCTCGCGGCGCAAAGGGCTTGGTATGGGGGGCAGGCTGCCGCTTACGGCCAGCAATAGGGTTACCAGGATGTAGCGGCCATCAGGTTCAACTTTCGCGCGATACCCTGCCTGCGCCACTTCCCGGCCTTCAAAGTGCCGGTAGGTCTCGGTGAACTCAGAGCGGGTCTCGGTCATCCAGGCGTCAAACTGTCCTTCGGCTTTTTCCAGGCTGCCTGTCCAGACTTCATACATGCCAAAGCGCCAGCCGTCCTGTGCACGCAGTAGAAGTACCGCGGTGTTGTCTATCAGATCGGCCAGCCCTCGAGGGCTTTCCGTCTCGGCTGCCTGGGCGGTCTGGCGCAGGCTGGCCTGTAGCTTGGGGGTATACAGAACCGCCAGCCGCAGCCGGGCCACGCTGCTTTCGACTTCACCTCCGTTGTTGCGGCCTGCCTGTTGAAGGCCGCGCAGCATCGAGATGCTAACCAGCACGATGCCGCCAATAAACAGCAGTGCGATAAGGTCAATGCCATAGCCGACGCCTGGGGTCACATAAATGGGTGGGCGGGCGCTGGGGTAACCTGGGGTTCCCGGAGGGTAGTAGTCGCGGGGGTAGGTGGGGTAACTGGGGTAGCGGCCGGGGGTGGGCAAGGGCAGCGATGGGGATGGTGCGGGGTTGACCCGGGGAATGGAGGGGCCGGGGCGCGGTGTGGAAAAACCTCCCCGGCCTCCCACGCCGCCGCCGCTGCGCTGTGCTAGGGCTGAACCCCAGCTAGGCCAGACCAGATCGGCCTCGACTGAGATGCTGGGCCAGGCGACCACAGCCCAGAGCAACAATAGAACCCGAACCCGGGTGAGTCTCATCTGTTTCAGCATACGGTATCGCGGCGCGGGCGCTTATTGCTATTGATATAATCATTAAAGTTGATAATAATAGACTCAGGGTGCGAATTCATACACCCGTCAACGCAAAGCCTGCGCTGCCTGTACACTTGCGATAGATAGGGAGTTACTTATGGACAAAACTGAAAAAAACAACACGCATCTTCCCGAGAGGCTCCCGGTCTGTCCGGTACGTGGCTCGGTGATTTATCCCAGCATGGTGATGCCCATCGACGCGGGGCGTCCCATCTCCATACGGGCCATCGAAGCGGCCTTGTCCCAGGAGCGGGTTATCCTGATCGTCAGCCAGCGGGACAAGGAGATTGAGGAACCAGGGCCCGCAGACCTCTACGATGTGGGCACGGCGTGCAACATCCTGAGAATGCGAAAAAACGCCGATGGTTCGGTGCAGATGCTGGTGCAGGCCTTTGCTCGAGTGCAGGTGCAGCAATACCACGCGGCCAGCGGGTATCTGGAAGCCAGTGTGGCCCGGCTGCCAGAGGTTGAAGACAAGGCCACTGAGGTGACTGCGCTTTTCCGCGAGGTCAAGGAGCGCTTCGAGACCCTGCTACGGGAAGGCAAGTATGTATCGCCCGAGGTGGCCCAGTTTGTGCTCAATCTGGAAGACCCCTCACAACTGGCTGACTACATCGCCTTCCACCTGGATTTCAAGCTGGAGGTTAAGCAGCAGATTCTGGCGACCCCTTCGGTGGTGGATCGCCTCAAGCGCATCGCTGTTTTGCTGGATGCCGAGCTCGATCTAGTGGAGACCCAGCGGCGTATTCAGCAGCAGGTTAAAGAGGAAATTGACAAGAATCAGCGGGAGTTCTTCCTGCGCGAGCAGATGAAGGCCATCCAGCGTGAGCTGCACGGGGAAGAGGGCGAGATGGAGGTAGAGGAGTTTCGCCAGAAAATTGCTGCGCTGAACCTGCCTCCAAGCGTTTTGCCCGAGGTGGAGCGGGAGCTTTCGCGCTTTGCTCGCATGCACCCCGATTCCGCCGAAGCCAGCGTGGTGCGCACCTACCTGGACTGGATTATCAACCTGCCCTGGAATACCCGTACGGAAGACCAGATTGACCTTCAGGAAGCCAAGAAGATCCTGGATGAAGATCACTACGGCCTGGAGAAGGTCAAGGATCGGGTGCTGGAGTATCTGGCGGTGCGTAAGCTGAAGCTCGAGCGCCAGAAAAAAGGTGAGATTCCCCCTGAAGAGGTCTCCAAAGGCCCCATCCTGCTGTTTGTGGGGCCGCCGGGGGTGGGCAAGACCTCCATCGCCAAGTCCATCGCCAAGAGCCTGGGCCGTAAATACCACCGCATCTCGCTGGGGGGCGCCCGCGACGAGTCCGACATTCGCGGCCACCGCCGCACCTACATTGGGGCCATGCCGGGCCGCATTATCCAGGGCATGCGCCAGGCCGGTAGCAAGAACCCCGTTATTCTGCTGGACGAGGTGGACAAGCTGGGGGTTTCCTACCAGGGCGACCCTGCGGCGGCCTTGCTCGAGCTGCTCGACCCGGCGCAGAACAAAGAGTTCACCGACCACTACCTGGGGGTTCCGTTCGACATGAGCGAGGTGCTGTTCATCTGCACCGCCAACTTCCCGGAGAACATCCCAGGCCCCCTGTTCGACCGCATGGAGCTGATCGAGTTTACCAGCTACATCGAGCAGGAGAAGCTCGAGATCGCCAAGCGGTACCTGCTGCCCCGGCAGATGGTGGAGAACGGGCTCAAGGAGAACCAGGTGCACATCACCGAGGCGGCCCTGATGCGCCTGATTACCCACTACACCCGGGAGGCCGGGGTGCGCAACCTCGAGCGCGAGATTGGCACCTTGCTGCGCAAATCGGCCCGCGCCATTTTGGAAGGTGGAAAGAAGCGGGTGCGCATCGGCGAGGGCGATCTGGAAAAATACCTGGGCCCGGCCCGCTTCCAGCCTGAATCCGAGGCCCGGACGCCCCAGATTGGGGTGGCTACGGGGATGTTCTACACCCCGGTGGGGGGTGACATCATGTTCATAGAGGTCTCGGTGATGCCGGGCAAGGGCAACCTGATCCTGACCGGCCAACTCGGCGATGTGATGAAGGAGTCAGCCCGGGCGGCGCTTTCGTACGCCAAGAAGAATGCGGCCCGCTTTGGCATACCCCTCGAGCGTTTCGACAACTCGGACGTACACATTCACGTTCCGGCAGGGGCGGTGCCCAAAGAAGGCCCCTCAGCGGGCATCGCCATTACCGCGGCTTTGGTCTCGGCCCTGGCTGAAGTGCCTGTCCGCAACGATGTAGCCATGACCGGCGAGATTACCCTCACCGGACGGGTGCTGCCCATCGGGGGGGTCAAGGAAAAAATTCTGGGTGCCCGACGGGCGGGAATCCGCGAGGTAATTCTGCCCAAGCAAAACCAGCCCGACCTGTCCGATATCCCTGTCTACCTGCGGCAAAACCTGCGCTTTCACTTTGCCGAGTCGCTGGACGAAGCGCTGAACTGGGCGCTGGTAGGAGGATTGGGGGCCCTCGAGCAAAAAGCCACACTACCAGCGAAGAAAAGCCGGCGGAGCAAGGAACAGCCCGTGGCCCGGGCCTAGCCGAAAGAGCCGCTGCATCTTGCAGGCTGGGTGGGTCGTTGCCTGAAGGGGGACTGCCCACCCAGCCCTGGGCGTGGGTCTTTGGGGCTCGCTAGCAAACTGGGCTAGACGGCCTCAGGGGTGGTTTTGGACCTAGCCCCCACGTAGCGCAGGGCTGTCCAGATGAGCACCACCGAGAAAGTCAGCCTAAGCCAGAACTCAGGGAGCTGATTGGCGATCAGACCCCCAGCAGAGGCCCCTGCCAGAATGCCCACCACCAGCCCCGGCACATACTCCTGGGCCAGGTTTCCGTGGCGGTAGTGGGTGTACGACCCCACCAGGGCTGATGGAATCATGGCCAGCAGCGAGGTGCCCTGGGCGGTGTGCTGCTCGAGGCCCACCAGCAGCACCATGATCGGCACCGTAATGGTACCGCCGCCCACCCCCAACAAGCCCGAGGCAAAGCCAGCGACAGCACCGGTAAAGATGAGCGGGATGATGCGCAGCCAGCCCTGCAGGGGCTCTTCCACATGCGGAATATAGGGCTTGAGGATCAGGCTCAGGGCTACCACCACCAGGTACCAGCCAAAAACCCGCTTGAGCTTCCACTCCGGCAAGCGATTGGCAAAGCGGGCCCCCCAGTTGGCCGTGAGCATAGCGCTGGGAAAGATCAGGAGGGCCGCCAACCAGTCCACGGTACCGTGGGTGGCGTAGGTCAGGGCCCCCACCAGGCCAGTAAAGACCACCATCACCAGGCTGGTTGCGACCGCTTTGTGTTGAGATAACTTGAGAAAGGCCGACATCAGCGGAACCGCTACAATGCCGCCCCCAAGCCCCACCAGACCCCCGAACACCCCTGCCAGCAAGCCGATCCACAAACTCGAAAGATTCACGCCTTGTTATACCACGGCCTATGAGATTTTAGATTCAAAATATCGTTTGCAGCCAGCGCAGCCAGTTTTCCCCAAGCACCCCAGCCTGGAAGGATTCGGGAACGCACAGGGCAATTTTCTGTAGGTCGGCGGGTGCGTCGAGGCCCTGGGGGTTTTCGTTCATTCCGAAGCCGCCGTCGAAGTCGGAGCCGAGGCCCACCTTGTCCCAGCCGATCAGGCTGGCGGTGTGGGCCATATGCTTGCCTACCACACCCAGTTCCACCCGTTCCATGCCCCGCTTCCAGGTGTGCTCGAGGAAAAAGCTATACAACACCGTGCCGATAACCCCGTTGCGCGCGCCGATGGCCTGGATCATGGCATCGCTCAGGTGGCGATTGGAGAACTCGAGCCCCTCCCCCCCCAGCAAGGCCCGGGGGTTGCTGTGGGTGGCGCAGACCGGGCCCTGGAAGACCTCCACAGCCTGCCAGAAGGCCTGCTCGTCCATATGGGAAAAGTCCAGGGCCAGCCCCTGCTCGTCCATGGCTTGTAGCAGCTCCACCCCCAGCGCGCTCAGACCGCCGGGTTCGCGGGTGCCGCCGCAGTAGCGGGTGCGGTTCCAGGCGGGGCCAATCAGCCGCACCCCCTGGGCCTTCCAGAAAGCCACCTCGCCGGGCTCGCGGATGCACTCGGCGCCTTCAATCAGGATGACCAGGGCTGTGATTCCGTCCTCGGGCCACAAGGCCAGATGCCGGGTTAAATCGGCCTGGTTCCGCAGGATGCGCACCCAACCCTGTTCTTCCCAGCGCAGGTATACCTCTAGCTGCCGGAGGGCCTGGGCATGGGCGCTTTGGGGCTCGAGGTAGCGGCGGGGGTCTACCCAGAGGGTGGCAAAGCAGACCCCAACCTTCCCTTCACGCAGGGCCGGTAGGGTTACGACGGGGATGTCGCTGTGGGTATCGCGCTGGCGCAGGGTGGAAAGCGGCAGGGTCAGGTCGCGCCCCAGGTCCACTGCGTTGTGGGCGAGGTCGAGGTGGGCGTCCACGATCACGCCACCATACTAACGCCAAAAACCCTAGGCCCGGCCAAACAGAAACCTGGAGGCCCGCAGCCAGCGGGCCAGGATTCCCACCGCTAGGGGAATCAGCAGCGAGAGTGCCACATAGATGGTGAAGGCCGGGGAAACCCCCAAGGCTTCGGGGAAATGAGGGGTGCGCTCGAGCACCCGAATTACCAGCGGATGGAGGAGGTAGATGTGCAACGAATAGCGGCCCAGAAACTGCAATGCTGCGCTGAGCGGGGTGCGCGAAAGCCAGATGGCAACCGAGATTAGCACGAAGGATACCGCGCTGCTGTAGATCCAATAACCAGTTTGATATTGAAAGGTGTTGACCGGGATGTTGCGTATGGCATCGTACGCCAGAGGCAGGTAGAGGCTCATCCCAAGGCCCAGCACCACCAGCCCCCAGGCGCGATAACGCCGCACGATCTGCTCGAGCCCGTGCATCTGCTTCACCAGGGTGAGCCCCACCGCCAGGGTGGGCAGGTACCAGATAAGGGTGCTGCCAGGGAATGGCACTTGCCAGTACAGGCGGTTGGCCCAGTAAAAAGCTAAGGTTAGGCCGATACTGACAAGCAAAACGAGCCAGGCTGGCACCCTGCGACGGAGCACCGGAAGCAGCAGCGGCATCAGCAGCACCAGTTGAATGGCCAGTACCATGTAGTAGAGGTGAAAATAGCTCTTGCCCCATAGCAGGTAAAGGCCGATGCGCTCTAGCGTGAGTGGGGGTAAATTGCCTTCGAAGTAACGGAAAAGAAGGTAAATTCCCGTCCAGACCAGGTAGGGAACCACCACGGGCCGCAACCGGGCCCAAGAATACGGCTGGTTGTTGCGTAGCAGGCTGTTGCCGATCAGGATGGTCGAAAGAAACAGGAAAGCCGGAACCACCCAGGCCAGGAGCCGGTTGGTGGTGGCGATGAGCCACCAGTGCTCAGAGTCTGGGGGTACTTCGCGCAAAAATCGCCCACCAACGTGGGCTACCAGGACGCCCAGAATGGCGATGCCCCGGTACACGTCCACCCAGGGTAGGGGGTTGTTGGTAGTGGTAGCAGGGGGACTCGAGCCCATGCTTTATAAATAGAGGGCCTCTATTAGAAGAACCCCACGATTTGAGTATGAAATTTGGCTTGATGGCCTCAGCGAAGATGAGATTTGTTTATTTGTTCTGAATATAGTGCAACGCTACTGCTCATATAGAATGATTATTATCTTAATCTTCAGGGTTTTAACCAGTGCGCAAGGGCCTGGTTGACCAGTTGCCAGATGGCTGGGGTGGTGGTGTGCTCCAGGTCGGGGTAGAGCACCAGGTGATCCTGGGTGAGCTGACCCAGGCCAGCAAACCTGCCCAGGCAGGCACGTTCTTTGATGAGGGGGGCCGTCCACAACTGGCCTTCCCTGGTCAGCGCCACCCGGCGCACGCTTCGCCCGCTGGTTTCGCGCGCCTTAGCCAGGGCGCAGTATTGCAGCGGCGAGACGATGGGGTCGTTTCCCGCAGCAATTAGCAAAAGCGGGGCGGTGACCTCGTGGGCCCAGGTGAGCGGGCTGCGCTGGCGGTAGCATGCAGGGCAGGCTTGGGGCGAGGCGCCGATCAGTTCCTGCCAGCGGTTGTAGGCCTCGGTGCGACCGTAGCGCTCGAGGCGCTCCATCATGGCCGCAAAGTCGGTAGCACCCAGTAAGAACGCCACCCCCTTGGCCTGTGGGTCGTTGCGGGCGGCGCTTAGGGCCACGCAGGCCCCCAAGGAAATTCCCACATACGCCCGCTGAGCGGTGCCCCCTACCTGCGGCAGCCCATCGGCCAGTTGCCGCACATCGCTTCCTTCTTTTCCGCAGACTTCAATTTGACCCTGGCTCCGGCCCTGGCCGCGTAGATGGGGCAGGGCCACCAGGTAGCCCGCCTGAGCCCAGGTTCGGCAAAGCGCCTGGGTGCTCTCGTTGGGGCCGACAAAACCCCCGTGTACCAGCACGAGGCTGGGGAAAGGGCCCCGGCCCTTTGGTTTGCAGATTTCGGCAAACAACGGCACGTCGCTTTTGAATTGCACGGCCAGCCGCACAATGCTTCTATCGGGAAGCTGCTGGATTTTCCAGTTGTTGCTGGAGCGCGTTTGCAGCAATACCAAGCTGCCCATAACTAGATTAAGGGACACCAGAGCAAAAAATAACGCTTGTACCCCATTGCGCATCTCTTCAGTATGCCAAGGCTTGCTGAGAAGCAAGCGAGGCCGGCCGTGAAATTTGGAGCCAACGCATACTTTCGGGCACGGCTTCGCGGCATCATAGCGCCTGTGAACCTGGTCTGGCACCGCGCCGATCTTCGCTTGCACGACAACCCCGCCCTGGCCGAGGCCCTGCGAACCGGCCCGGCTGTGGGGTTGGTGGTTTTGGATCCCAACATTCTGCAAAACACCACGCCCCGGCGGCGGGCCTGGTTCTATCAGAACACCCAGGCCCTGCGCGAGGCTTATGCGGCGCGGGGGGGCCTCCTGCTGGTGCGCAGCGGCCTGCCCTGGGAGGTTCTGCCCCGAGTGGCAGCCGAGCTGGGCGTCCAGCGGGTGTTTGCCGTGCGGAACTCGACCCCCTATGCCCGGTTTCGTGACCAGAAGGTGGGCGAGGCCCTGCCGGGGCGCCTCCGCTGGCTGCCGGGTCAGTACATCCACGAGCCGGGAACCATCGTCAAGCCGGACGGGGGGGGCTACACGGTTTTTACGCCCTATTCCAAGCGCTGGTGGGCGGCCCCTGAGCCGGTTCTGCTCGAGGCCCCCGCTCACTTTCCGCCCTTTAGCCTGCCACCCGATTACGACCCGGGCGCTATTCCCCAGGAAGCCTCGGACGTGCCCCTGCCACCGGCGGGCGAGGCGGCGGCCCTGAAGGCGCTCGAGGTCTTCTTACGCGACAAACTGCCCCACTACCACCAGACCCGCGACGGGCTGGCCGGGGAGGGGGTCTCGAGGCTCTCCTACTACTTCACCCTGGGGGTTCTCTCGCCCCGGCTGGCCGCCCGTAAAGCCCTGCAGGTGGGGGGTGAGGGGGCCCGCAAGTGGGTCAACGAGCTGTGCTGGCGTGACTTTAGCGGCGACCTGCTCTACCACCGCCCGCAGATGATGACCCAGGCCTTCGACCCGCGCTGGGAAGGCCTGCCCTGGAACCACGATAGCGAAGTGTTTGAGGCCTGGCTGCACGGCCAGACCGGCATCCCGGTGGTGGATGCCTGCATGCGTGAGCTACAGGCCACCGGCTTTCTGTCTAACCGGGGGCGGATGGTGGTGGCGCAGTTTGCGGTCAAGCTGGCCTTGCTGCCCTGGCAGAAATGCGAGCGGGCCTTCCGCAACCTGCTCTTAGATGGCGACAACGCCTCCAACCTGCAGGGCTGGCACTGGGCGGGGGGGCTGGGGGTGGACGCCGCCCCCTACTTCCGGGTCTTCAACCTGATCACCCAGGCCGAGACCCACGACCCCCAGGGATTGTGGCTAAAGCGCTGGGTGCCCGAGTCGGGGGGCCGGGCCCAGCCCTACAAAACCCCGGTCATTGACCTGGACGCGGCCCGCAGGCGGTACCTGGCGGCTGCGGAGGGGATCGCCAGGGGCTAGGCGGTGGGGGTAGGGTCGGCATATAACACCGACTGGTTTGTTGGGCTCCAGGGCATAGTGTGAGCGCTGAGACTCGATAAAATCTGAAGCGTGCTACTATTTTTAGACCAGAGCGGAACCGACCATAAGGAGGCTCCCTACGAGGTATTGGCGGGTATTACGGTTTCTGAGGGCAAAGCATGGTCGCTAATTTGAAGCTATGCGCGATGCCCAGCTCGAGACCTTTGGGATCGAGCTGGTGGAGGTGTTGAAGGAGTTCAAGGGCAGTCAATCCATCCAACGGTGGACTGTGCGGCGCCCTCTGATGGTCAAATTACGCAGGGTTCGGGCCCTGGCCTGCATATAATCCGCAACAAGATGAGCGCTGAAAAGCTGCGCGAAGAAGACCTCAAACTGCTGCACCTGCTCGAGCAGATGCGCAGCCAGATAGCCCAGGCCAGCAGTAACCTCGACTCGCTCAAACAGGCCCTGGAGTCGGCGCAGCGCCTGGTCGAGGAGCGGAACCGAAACTTGCTGAACATTCGCAGCCCCTGGCTGGAAGGCTATGGTCGCGAAGCCGATGACCCGCTGACCGGTCTGCCGGGCCAGGCGGCTTTTGAACAGGCCCTCGAGCGCGCTTTCGCCAGCGGCGAAGCGTTTAGCGTGGTCGCCTTCGACCTGGACGAATTCCAAACCATTGTGCAGCGCTTCGGCCAGGCCCTGGCCGATGAGGTTTTGCGCCGTGTGGGGCAGTTGGTGCAGAAGACCCTGCGGGCCTCGGATGTTGCTGGACGAACCGGGGGCGATTCGTTCGCCCTGATTCTGCGTGGCATCACCGGGGATCGGGCCCTGGGGGTCTGTGAGCGGCTGCGGGTTGCGGTGTTCAAGTACCCCTGGAGCCAGCTTCACCCTGAACTTAAAGTCACCATCAGTTTGGGCTTTGCGGGCCGCGATGGCGAGCCAACCGCCCAGGCCGTGCTGGCTCGAGCCAAACACTTCCAGGCCGAGGCTAAAAACTCGGGCCGCAACCAGACCTTTCCCGGAATGTACTACTGAAGTGGGGTGAATGCTCATGTTCGGCCGTGCCCCGGAGCTTTTCAGAAGCCTTCTTGGCCGCTCCGAACCGACGCTGCGCTACGCTATAGCGGTTCTTGCAGCCTTGTTCTTTTTAGGCTGGCTGATTTTCGAGCTGGCCCAGGCCTTTTGAGAAAGCCTGTGGGCGTGGCTGATGTATACTGGGTTGTGGCGTAGACCGGGAAGAGTAGGCTGGCCGCGCCCACAGCAAGGGTGCCCCACCGGCTGAGAGGGCACCTGGAAACGCACCAGCCGAACGTCGCCCGCGAGCCTGCAGGAAGAACAGCCAACTGGCCCAGTAGAGCCTGCCGGGGGTGCCCGTTACAGCACATTTTGAGCGCCTGAGGCCCTGCTGGCGCTTCAGGAAGCGCGGTGGTACCGCGGGGTTTTCCTCGTCCGTGCAGCAAAGCCTGCAGGGGCGCTTTTGTTTATAGGGCGAGAGCATGAGGGAGCAGTGGACAGGCTGTAGGCCAGCATCAAGGTGGGCGGTGTGCATGACGAACCGATCGCACGCGCTTCTTTTCCATTGACGTTAGGGAGGTGCTATGAACGATATTCCCAGGGAATGGCAGCTCGAGCCCCATTATGAACCCGGTCTCTACTGGTTCAGCCGGGAGCCGCAGCCCCTCAAGCTGCTAGGGGAGGAAATACCGGCCACAGAGTCGGAGGAGTACCCCGGCTGGTACTTTCTTCAGCGCGGCGACCCCATGCGAATTGTGGATAGCCTCGAGGAGGCCCTGGCCGCCCTGAAGTCCCGCCTCAAGCACTGGAACATGAAAGACTTGCTGGGCCGACGTGCGCCCATTGAGGTCAGCGGTAAAGTCCGCAAGCAGATGATCATCGAGTTGCTCAATACCCCCATCGCCACCCCCCCGCCCGACTACGACCCCGACCGGGACGCGCCGCTACCCCCCTTGCTTTCGTGCAAATGGGAGCTGGGCGACTACCTGCTGGTCGCCAGCATTGATTACACCCCTTTCCGCCCGGAGTTCAGCACCCGCTTCGGCCAGCCCAACAACCCCATCCGCAGCCTGGTGGGCCAGGTCTGCACTCTTAGCGCAATAGACCTCGAGCTGCTCGATGAGGACGACCCGGATGACCTGGACGAAGACAACCTCGAGCCCCTCGACCTTCTGGAGGACGATGAAAGCTTTGAAGAAGAGGAGGAAGAGCAGGATTGGGAGGAAATTGCGGTGGGCCCGGTAAGCCTCGAGGGCAACCGCCTGACCGTGGGTTTCTGGAGCCACACCTTCGATGAAAACACCCAAGTGATTGGGGTGGCCTACGAGGAAGCCAGCTTCCAGGATGAGCAAAAACAATACTACCTGTCGCTAAGGAGCAACCATGACCGAACCTAAGGAACTACCCAAAGCCTACGACCCCCAGGCAGTGGAGCCCCGCTGGGCCCTGGAATGGGCCCAGAACCCCCTCAAGCCCGAACTCAACGCCCACAAGGGCAAGGGGCCTTTCACCATCGTGATCCCACCGCCCAACGTGACCGGCAACCTGCACCTGGGCCATGCGCTGGACAACACCATCATCGATACCATCATCCGCTTCAAGCGCATGCAGGGCTACGAGGCCCTGTACCTACCCGGCACCGATCATGCCGGCATCACCACCCAGGTGCTGGTCGAGCGCGAGCTGGCCCAGGAGGGGCTATCCCGCCACGACCTGGGCCGGGAGAAGTTTTTGGAACGGGTCTGGGCCTTCAAGGAGAAAAACGGCGGGGCTATTTTGCACCAGCTCCGGCGCATTGGGGCTTCTTGTGACTGGAGCCGCGAGCGCTTCACCATGGACGAAGGGCTCTCCCGCGCGGTGCGGCGGGCCTTCATCGAGTATTACCACCAGGGGCTGGCCTACCGGGGCAAGCGCATCGTGAACTGGGATCCGGTGGCCCAGACGGTGGTGAGCGACCTCGAGGTCAACGTCGAGCCCACCCCCGGCCAGCTCTACACCCTGGCCTACCCCCTGGCAGGGGGCGGTGAGATTCAGATTGCCACCGTGCGCCCGGAGACCATCTTTGCCGATGTGGCCGTTGCGGTAAACCCCGCCGACGAGCGCTACCGGCACTTAATTGGGCAGAAGGCCCGCATCCCCCTCACCGAGCGGTACATTCCCATCATTGCCGATGAAGCGGTGCTGATGGACTTCGGCACCGGGGCCCTGAAGATTACCCCGGCCCACGACCCCACCGACTTCGAGATCGGCAGCCGGCACCACCTGGAGATGCCCAGCGTGATTGACCTGAAGGGCTGCCTTGCGGGCGAGCTGGTGCCCGAGCCGTTCCGGGGTTTGGAGCGCTTCGAGGCCCGCCGGCGGGTGGTGCAGGCGCTGGAGGAAGCCGGGCACCTGCGGGAAGTCCGCGACTACACCATCGCCCTGGGCTACTCCGACCGCACCAAGGCCCCGGTGGAGCCCCTCCTGCTCGAGCAGTGGTTCGTGCGGATGAAGCCGGTGGCCGAGAAGGTGCTGGAAGGCCTGGATAAGGGCGAGATGCGCTTCGTGCCCGAGCGCTGGGAGAAGGTCAACCGCGACTGGCTGGAAAACATCAAGGACTGGGCCATCGCCCGGCAGCTCTGGTGGGGCCACCAGATACCGGCCTGGTACGACGAGGAGGGCAACATCTACGTGCCCGACCCGGACAACCCCGACCTCGACTGCGACCAGGATCCCCGCTACGCCCACCTCAAGCTGCGGCGCGACGAGGACGTTTTCGACACCTGGTTCTCTTCGGCGCTGTGGCCTTTTTCCACCCTGGGCTGGCCCGATGCCACCCCCGACCTGAAGAAGTACTACCCCACCGACGTGCTGGTGACGGGCTACGACATCATCTTCTTCTGGGTGGCCCGTATGCAGATGTCGGGCTACCAGTTCACCGGTCGGGCCCCTTTCCACACCATCGTGCTGCACGGGCTGTACCTGGACGCCAAGGGACAGAAGATGTCCAAAAGCAAGGGCAACGGCATTGACCCCCTCGAGCTCATCGACAAATACGGGGCCGACGCCTGCCGCTTCGCCTGGGACTACCTGGCTACCGGTGGGCAGGACATCCGCCACGACGAGCGGCGCTACGAGCAGGGGCGCAACTTTGCCAACAAGCTCTACAACGCCACGCGCTTCGTGCTGATGAACAAGCAGGCGGGCCGCTCCAGCGCCCCGGCCACCCCCACCCTGGCCGACCGCTGGATGGTTTCGCGCCTGAACCGGGGCATCGCCGAGATTACCGAGGCCTACGAGGCCTTCGACCTGGGCCGGGCCGCCCGGCTGGTCTACGAGCTGGTCTGGAGCGAGTTTTGCGACTGGTACTTGGAGGCCGCCAAGCCCGCACTGCGCGAGGGCAACCAGGCCACCCTGCACACCCTGGAGTCCACCCTGGCGACCCTGCTCAAGCTGCTGCACCCCATCATGCCCTTCATCACCTCGGAGCTGTACGAGGCCCTCACCGGCGATACCACCCAGCTGGCCTTGCAGGACTGGCCCCAGGTTGGTGCGCGCGACCTCGAGGCGGAAAAAGCCTTCGAAACCCTGCAGGCCGCCATCACCGCCACCCGCAACCTGCGGGCCGAGCTGGGCATCCCGCCCCAGCAGGAAGTCGCGGTGCATCTGGAGGGGCCGGGGGCGGCGCTGGTGATGGAGAACCTGGCGCTGTTCCGCTTCCTCAGCAAAGCCCAAGCCTCTATAGGTAGCCCCGAAAAAGCCATTGCCCAGGTGACCCCCAGCACCACCGTCTACCTCAAGCCCGAAGGTGACCTATCGAGCTTCCTGGAGCGCCAGCGCAAGCGGCTGCTCGAGCTGGAGAAGCAGGTTGAGCAGGGACAGAAAAAACTCGCCAACCCGGGTTTTGTGGAGCGGGCCGACCCGGCCATCGTGCAGGCCGAGCGGGAGCGGCTAGCCGAGAACCAGGCCCAGCTCGAGCGCATCCGACAAAACCTGGCCCGGCTGGGGTAGGGGGGCTTACAGCTCCTTGGGGTCTGGCCGGTGGGGCTCGAGGCCAAAGTAGCCCAGCTCGTATAACCGCTGCCAGACCCGGCTCACGGGCAGGCCCATCACGGTGTAGAAGTCGCCCTCAATGCGCTCCAGCAGCACCATGCCCAGCCCCTGTGCGCCGTAGCCCCCGGCTTTGTCCAGCCCCTCGCCGCTTTGGATATACCACTCGATCTCCCAGGCCTGTAGCGGGCGGAAGGCGACCTGTGTCAGGGCCACCTCACGGTGCAGGCCTCCGTCCGGTTTGAGAATGGCAAAGCCGGTGTACACCGTGTGCTGCCGCCCCGAGAGCCGCTGCAAGAATCGCCTGTTCTCCTGGGGGTCGCGGGGCTTGCCCAGGGTTTCATCCCCCAGGGCGACCACGGTATCGGCCGCCAGCACCCACTGCCCTGGCTGCCAGATGGCCTGGGCTTTCTGGGTAGCCAGCTCCAGGGCCATGCGGGCGGGCTCGAGGTGCCGGAGGCTTTCTTCGTTTATGTTAGCCGGACGCGCCTCAAAAGGCAGGTTCAGCCGCTGCAATAGCTCGGCCCTGCGCGGGCTTTGTGAGGCCAGGATCAGGGTAGGAAGGTTCTTCATAGGCGGGTACCTGCACGCCAGATGCTCTCCACCTCGCGCTGGTAGCGCTGGGCCAGTGCGCTGTCCCGCAGGATCAGCAGGTTTTCGTTGTTGCGGCCGAACCCGGAATTGGTGAAATTGTAGCTGCCCGTAATCACCCACTCACCGTCCACCACCATCACCTTGTGGTGCATGGTGTAGGGGTTGCCGTCTTTGCGCACATCCACCCCGGCCTGCTTCAGGGTTTCGTCCCGCGAGTTCTCCAGGTTGCGCGTATCGATTACCACCCGAACCCGCACCCCACGCCGATGGGCCTGCACCAGCGCCTCGATGATGCGGGTATCGGTCAGCACATACGCAGCCACCCAGATTTCCTGACGGGCACGCCCCAGCACTTCGAGGATCGCGCCTCGAGCCCGGCGTCCACCGGCCGGGCTAAAGTAGACCACACCCTCGGTACTGCCAATCTGGAAGCGCTCGGAGCGGCCCAGGCCGTTTTCCTGACCAGCGAACAGCGCTTCGAACTCGGCCCGGTAGGTCTGTACCAGGCCCGGCACCGGTAGCCACAGGCTGTTTTCGTTATTGCGCTCAAAGGCATTCCAGGTCAGGTTGGTGCTACCCGTCCAGACCCCCAGGTTATCGATGAGCACGAACTTGTGGTGCATGAGGGCGCTGGTGCGGCTGTCGTAGCAAACCTGCACGCGCTGTAAGGTTTCGCAGCGGGCCTGGTTGTTGCTGCGCACGCCCAGGCTCTCGCGGGTCTCGCGGCGGTAGTCGGAGTCGTTGAGCATTCGCACCCGCACCCCGCGGGCGGCTGCACGTATGAGGGCCTGCCCTATCTCGCGGTCTTCGAGCTCGAGGGCGGCCACCTCAACCTGGTTCTGGGCTGCGTTGATCAGGCCCACCAGGCGATTCTTGGCGGTAGGGCCCTGCTCGGGGGCAAAATACAGCTCGAGGCCACCGGCCGATCTGTACACCGATGGAATCGGGCGAAGGTAGGCCTCCCAAACCAGATAACCCACCACGGCCAGGAGCAGCAGAAAGAGCCACGGCCGATCGCCGCCGCGCCGGCCTCGGTAGCGGCCTCTGGGACGAAATAAGCCCCACATAGCCCAAAGCGAATTGAACCTGGAACCACGACGCATAGCAGATGTCTACTGTACAACGGAAGGTTGTTTGTAACCAATCCACCAAACTTGACCATATGCCTTGACAAGAGATATTCCCAGCCCAGGCCGACTAGCGCAATTTATTGGACTCGGGTACAATCTCTTCATGCTTACCCTTCGGGAAAGGCAAAAACAGCGTCGCCGAGACCGCATTTTCCGCACTGCCATCAACCTATTCCGTGAGAAAGGCTTTCATCAGACCACAGCCACCGACATTGCTAAAGCTTCGCACGTTTCAAGGGGCACTTTTTTCAACTATTATTCCTATAAGGAGGCGGTTCTACTCGACTTCGGTGCCCAGCTACTGAACGAACTACGGGAACAAGCCCTGTCCGAGCTGGCTCAAGGTGAGCCTCCCCTCGAGGTGCTGCGCCGCTTATGGAACCGCCTGGCCGAGGTTAGTGAGCGTGAACGCGTGCTACTCTCCCCTCTAGCTTACGAGCTGCTGAACCCCGATCCCCAGCGTGCCAAGGCTGCTTTTGAAGCTCTGCCCCTGGGCGACCTGATTGCCGAAATTCTGCACCCGCTAAGAACCCAGGGTCGGTTGCGGCAGGATATGTCGCTCGAGCGCATCTCCCGCTCCATTGCCGATGTGTACCTGCTCTCGGCGTTGCGCTGGGCGGCTTATACCCCGGGGCGGCAGCTTAAGGATGAGATGAACAAGTTCCTCGACCTGATGCTGGAAGGCGCCCTGGCCAGGGAGGCCGCCAAGCCAGCCAAGGCTGCACGCACCTCGAGCTAGGCCATGCACAGCCTGCTCATACCCACCCCGGTGGGTCCACTCTACGCCAAAGCCAGCCCCCAGGGGTTGCTATCGGTGGAGCTGCTGGTCTTGGGGGAGGGCTTTCCCGAACGTCCCAACGCCCTGCTCAACGACCTGGCCCGGCGGGTGGAGGCCTACTTTGCCGGTAAGGGTGAAACCTTTTTGCAGGTGCCCCTCGACTACAGCGGCCTCGAGGCCCGGCGAATAGCCCTTTACGAGGAGGTGCGGCGCATTCCCCCCGGCCAGACCCGCAGCTACGCCCAGATGGGGCGCCTGTGCGGCCTCACGCCCCGGGCGGTGGGGGCCGCCATGCGGGCCTGTCCGTTCTTCCTGGTGGTTCCGGCCCAGCGCGTGATTCATGCCGATGGGCGGCTGGGGGGTTTTGCCGGGCGGGAGGGCGTGAAGGAGTGGCTTTTGCGATGGGAGGGGGCTCAGTTGTCGCCCTGAGGGGCTTTGTGCTATTGTCCCCCCATGAAAAAGTTGCTCATCCTTTTGCTGGCGACACTGGGGCTGGCCCTGGCCCAGCCGCTGGGCAATGTGGCGATGGTCTTCAGTGAAGGGGCCAAAACCGATCCTACCTTCAACGGGGTGGCCTACGGCGCGGCCCTGCGCACGGTGCAGCAGTTCGGTGGACGCATGTTCGACTTTGAGCCCGCCGACCCCTCCCAGATTCCCTCGGCCATACGGCGCTTTGCCAGCGAGGGCTTCAGTCTGATCATCGGCCTGGGTTTTGCCACCGAACCGGGGGTTGCAGCGGCGGCCCGGGAGTTTCGCGAACAGCGCTTCGCCCTGATTGACACCGCGACCGAAGCGCCCAACGTGGCCTCCTACGTTTTCCGCGAGAACGAGGGCACCTACCTGGTGGGCTATATTGCCGGCCGCCTTAGCCAGACCGGGGTGGTGGGTTTTGTGGGGGGGATGGACATCCCCCTGATTCACAAGTTCGAGGTGGGCTACCGCGAGGGGGTTCGGCGGGCCTGCCCGACCTGCCGGGTGCTGGTGAACTACGTGGGCAACACCCCGGCGGCCTTCTCAGATCCGGCCAGGGCCAAAGAGATTGCCGCCGCACAGAAGTCCCAGGGGGCCGACATCATCTACGCCGCCGCTGGGGCCTCGGGGCTGGGGGTGTTCGACTACGTCAAACAGACCCGCTGCCTCAAGGCCAGCGAGCTGCCCAGGGGCCTGCGCTTCCGCAGCAACCCCTTTGCCAGCGTGCCCAAATACGAGGCCTACACCCGGGAGTGCGCCGGGGATACCCGACCGATGTTCTTCATCGGGGGCGACGGCAACCTGAACTTTTTGGGCGACACCGACAACAACCCCGCCACCCTCAACCACGCCCTCACCTGCATGCTCAAACGGGTGGATGTGGCGGCCCAGCGCGCGGTGGAGTCGGTGGCCCGCAACGCCTTCCAGGGTGGCCTGGTCAGCCTGGGGCTCAGGGAAAACGGCCTGGGCTACGCGCTGGATGCCTACAACCAGGCGCTCTTGCCCGAAAGCCTGCGCCGGGAAGTGAACGCCACCCGCCAGGCCATTGTGGCCGGGCGGATTGTAGTGCCGGACAGACGCTAGGCCCCGTAGGGCACCCAGATGTTCTTGACCTGGGTGGCCTGCCTGAGTGTTTCGTCTAAGTCGGGCAGGGGGCCGCTGGCGGGCAGCGTCCAGGTGCGCTTCATGTTGCCGGCGCTGGCCTTTTCCACCAGGGCCCAGCCGGCCTGGGGGCCGGCATACCAGAGGGCGTCCACGTCATCGTGCTCGGCTAGGGTCTGGGCCAGTTCGTCGCGCTCGCCGGTGACTATATTGAAGGTTCCAGCCGGGATGTCGGAGGTCTCCAGCACCTGGTAGAAGTCGGTGGCCGTGAGGGGGGCCAGGGGGGAGGGCACCACCACCAGGGTGTTGCCCATGGCCAGGGCGGTTGCGGCCAGCCGGGCCAGGGCCAGGAGGGGCCGGTCGTCGGGGCAGAGGATGCCCATCACGCCGATGGGCTCCGGGACGGCCAGGGTTACGTTGCGGATGGGGGTGTTGTGCACCACGCCCTCGTACTTATCGGCCCAGGCCGCGGCGGTGAAGAGGGCCTCGAGGGCCGCCTCGACCTCGGCGGTGCCATCCTGCCCGGTCTGCTGTGCGATGCGACGGGCGAACTCCTCGGCCCGCTCGGAGAGGTTCTCGGCCAGGAAGTACAGGATCTGGGCCTTGTTGTGGCCGCTGGTTTTGCGCCAGCCCTCCAAGGCTCCTCGAGCGGCCTCCACCGCGTTGCGGATATCCTTGCGGTTGCCCAGCCCCACCTCACCAATAAGGTGCCCATCGGGGTCGTACACCGGCTTGCTATAGCCGCTGTCGGGGCGCACTTGCTTACCGCCGATAAAGAGTTTGGCGGTGCGGTCAATGGGGGGCACGGCGGGCGCCGTCCGCGCGGCCTCGGTTTTCCTGGATGGGGGGCTGGCTTTCTGGCTTTTGGCGGCCTTACTCTCCGCGGTTTTTTTGACGTACTCCCACAGCCCTTCCTTGCCCCCCTCGCGCCCAAAGCCGCTCTCGCGGTAGCCGCCGAAGCCGCTGGCGGCGTCGAAGAGGTTGGTGCTGTTGATCCAGATGGTGCCGGCCTTGATCTGGGTGGCCACATCCAGGGCCAGGTTGATGTCCTCGCTCCAGATGGAGGCGGCCAGGCCGTAGCGGGTGTTGTTGGCCAGCCGGACAGCCTCCTCGGGGGTGCGGAAGGTGAGGGCGGCCAGCACGGGCCCGAAAATCTCCTCCTGGGCGATGGTGGAAGAAGGGGCCACCTCCGTGAAGAGGGTAGGAGGGTAGAAGCAGCCTTCGGCAGGAACAGCCCAGCTTGGCTGCCAGAGTTTGGCCCCTTCCTCCACGCCTTTTTGCACCAGTCGCTGGATTTTTTGTAACTGCACCGGTGCGATGATGGCCCCGATGTCCACCGCCTTGTCCAGCGGGTCACCCACCCGCAGTTTTTCCATGCGGGCGCGGAGCTTGGCGTACATCTTTTCGGCGATGCCCTCCTGTACCAGGAGCCTCGAGCCCGCGCAGCAGACCTGGCCCTGGTTGAACCAGATGGCGTCCACCACGCCCTCCACCGCGCTATCCAGATCGGCATCCTCGAAGACCACAAAAGGCGACTTGCCCCCGAGCTCGAGGGAGAGCTTTTTGCCGCTGCCGGCGGTGGCCTTTCGGATCAGGCGGCCCACCTCGGTTGAGCCGGTGAAGGCGATTTTGTCCACCCCAGGGTGCTCCACCAGGGCTGCACCGGTCTTCCCATCGCCGGTGATAATGTTCACCACCCCCGGCGGCAGGCTGATCTGCTGGCAAATTTCAGCGAACAGAAGCGCGGTCAGGGGGGTAAACTCGGCGGGCTTGAGCACCACCGTATTGCCCATAGCCAGCGCGGGGGCAATCTTCCAGGCCAGCATCAGCAGGGGAAAGTTCCAGGGGATGATCTGCCCCACCACCCCCAGCGGCCCATAGCCCGCCAGCTCGCTTTCCATGAGCTGCGCCCAGCCGGCGTGGTAGTAGAAGTGGCGGGCCACCAGGGGGATATCAATATCACGGGTCTCGCGGATGGGTTTGCCGTTGTCCAGGGTTTCCAGCACAGCGAACAGGCGGGCGTGCTTTTGAATCTGGCGGGCCAGGGCGTACAGGTAGCGGGCCCGCACATGGCCCTTGGTCTGGCGCCAGCTTGCAAAGGCCTTGCGGGCGGCCTTGACCGCCTCGTCCACGTCGGCGGCGCTGGCCTGGGCCACCTCGGCCAGGGGTTGGTTGTTGGCTGGGTTAATGGTGGTGAACCATTCCTGGCTGGCCGGGCTGCGCCAGCGGCCTCCAATAAAGAGCTGAAAACGGCCCTTGTGGGCTTTGATCCAGTCCAGGGCGGGTTGGGCCGCCTCGGGGGCGGGGCCGTAGGGGAGGGTTTCCATAAGTTCGGTAAGGGTCATGGGGGACTCCTGGGCTCGAGGGCGGTGTTGGCTTTTTACGAACGGGCTAGCCCAGCGGCTGGTACTGCATGGAGGCGTAGCGCCCGTAGGCGAAGTGCTCGAGCTGCCGTTCGATGTCGTTCAACAGGGCGCTGGCCCCAATCCGGAAGAGGTGGGGCTGCATCCATTCGTGGCCGAGTTCTTCTTTCATCAGAATCAGCCAGTCCAGGGCCTGCTTGGCGGTGCGGATGCCCCCGGCGGGTTTGAAGCCCACCTTGTAACCGGTCTGCTCGTAAAAAGCCCGGATGGCCCGCACCATCACCAGGCTGTTTTGCAGGGTGGCGTTGACGGCCTCTTTGCCGGTAGAGGTTTTGATGAAATCCGAACCGGCCTGCATGCACACCATACTGGCCTTGTAGACGTTTTTGAGGGTGCCCAGCTCGCCCACGGCCAGGATGCTTTTCATATGGGCCGGGCCGCAGGCCTCGCGGAAGTCGCGCACCTCCTGGTAGAGGGCTTTCCAGTTACCGGTTAGGACGTGGCGGCGCGAGATCACGATATCAATCTCGCGGGCCCCGGCGGCCACCGAGGCCTCGATCTCCTGTAGCTTGAGGCGGTGTGGGGTGAGGCCTGCCGGGAACCCGGTCGAGACCGCGGCCACCGGGATGCCGGAACCCTCCAGGGCCTCGACTGCGACGGGCACCATCTCGTGGTAGACGCAGACCGCGCCGGTGGTGAGCGGTAGGTGGGGCACCCCCAGGTCGCGCAGCAGCTCCGGGCGCACCGGCTGACGGGCCTTGGCGCACAGCCGCCGCACCGTGCCGGGGGTGTCGTCGCCCGAGAGGGTGGTGAGGTCAATGGTTCGGATGGCGTGCAGCAGCCAGGCGGCCTGCCAGGCTTTTTTGACCGTGCGGCGGGTGGGTAAGGTGGCGGCGCGACGTTCGACCGCGCTTTTGTTGACCAGGGCCCCCTCGAGGGCACCAGGGTCGAAGGGGGTGCCGGGGTTGCGCTCCGGCAGCGGGTGGGTGTGGGGTAGGGTTGCGGTTGCCATAGGATGGCCTCGAGTACAGCCGATTATAGCCTAGAGCGGTTTTCCGGAAGAACCCAGCCGCTCTAAAAAAGCGGGTGGAGCGCCTAATTTTGCCGGATGGGTTTTACGGGCGGGGCGGACTTTTGCTAAGCTTTGAATACCGCTCATAGGGAGTCTGCTCGATTGGGATTCGTTTCAGCCGGCCATGCTGCTCCCAAAACCGCGGTAGGTGAAGCATGGAAACCCTGGAAGCCGCTAAATGCCTGGTTTGTGGAGCGTTGCTGGAGGTGCCGGGCCCCTGGGTGGGCCTCGAGGTCGAGTGCCCGGAGTGCCAGGAGGTGCTGCGGGTGGTGGAGGTGCAACCGCTCAGGCTGTACTACGCTTTCGAATCCGACGAGGAGCCCATGCCGGATGAGTGACCCTTTTAGTTTGACCCCAGCACGATGACCACATCGTAGCCCGCGGGCTCGAGGCGTATGCGGGTTTGCAGGGGTAGGTGCAGCAGGTCGGCGTAGTCTCGAGCCAACACGAAGGCGGGGGATTCGCGCCCCACCACCGAAACCCCACTGCGCACCAAGACCACGCTCGAGCCCCCTACCTTCCCAAGCTGCAGCTCGGGTGGGGTCAGGCCCATCTCGATAAAGCCCTGCCGGTATCGTTCACCCAGCCCACTGCCGCTCCGATCGAGCAGAAGGGTTTTGAGGCCCAGGGCTTCCGCCTGCACCAGCCGGGCCATGACCTCGGTATCGGTGGTGCGGCCCAGCAGCCCGGCGATAAAAGAAGGCATGGCAGCCTGATCGGGGATCAGGTAGAGGCCCTCCTCCAGGGTGGGCAGGGTGGCGCTTTTCAAAGTCAGGTTGCGCAGGTTCGGGAGCAGGCGCAAAGCTTCGGAGAGGGGGAGGCTGGTCTCGATGGAGCCCCAGAGGGCGCTGGCAACCCCAGGTAAGCGCGGCCAGTAGCGGGGGTTCTGGGCTTTGCGAAGGGCCAGCTCCATCACCTCCCTGATGCGATCCAGCCGGCCCAGGTCGGTGCCCTCCCAACGCCGGAAGCGCATGTACTTGACAGCATCCTTGCCGTCGAGGTGCACCGGCCCTGCCGGGAAGTCGATGTAGAGCCCTGCGGCCCGGTCGGTGTACTTCATGGGCTGGGGCAGCACCACATCCACCCCGTCCACCGCGTCGACCAGCCTCATGACCGCTTCAAAGGTCAGGATCACATGATGCTCCACCGGTACACCCAGCAGGTTTTGCACGGCCATCTGCAGCCCTTTGCCTTTGCCCCCCCGCTCGTAGATGGTGTTAATCCGACCATCAAAATAACCTTCGGGGGTTTCGCCGCTGTAGTGTAAATCGCGGGGAATGGCCACAACGGTGGCCTCTGCCCCGCGCAGACGGACATAAAAGATGGTGTCGGTGCGGAGTCCTGGCCCGCAAGCGGTGTGATAGCCGCAGTACTCGGTGTCGCGGGCCGCCACCACCAGGCTGAGCTCCTCGTACGGGCCTCTGCCCTGGTCAGCGCCCTGCCACTGGGTCTCCACATCCCTGTGCTGCGGCCCGTAGGCCAGGGCCCAGGCGAGGACAAGCAGGGCCAGCCCTAGCCCAATTAACGAACCCCGCGGCCTGGGGCGGCGAACCGACGAAGCGGTTCCAGGGCGGTGGGGGCTGGGCGGTTGTGCCATGACCAAAGATTACAAAATCGAGTGAGCAGCAGAGCGTGGGTAACAGGGCTGTAGCGGCGCGGTGTGCCTAGCGGTCGCCTGGCTTTCGCTGCAGGGCTTGATAGGCAGCCCAGGTGCGGGGATGCGGTGTAATGCCCTTCTTTTGCAGGTAATCAACCTTGCAAACGACGGCCTTTTGGTAGGCCTCCTCGAGCCTGCCGCTAAGTGCCATCTCCCGGATTTCATGATTGACCCCGCGGCCCGGCTCCGAGACATCGGCGATGTAGAGGGCCATGCCGATCCCGTGGTCGGGACGAACCCCATAGACATGGCCCTCGATGGCCTCGAGCACCTCCTCGTCCTCTATGCCCCAGGCCTCGGCCAGCCGGCGGCCCGCCCGCCCGTGCAGGGCCAGGGGATGGTTGCGCTCGATCTCGTTCTCTGGGGTGGCCAGCTCCAGCAAGCGTTCGGCGCTTAGATCGCGCGCGGCGTCGTGCAGGATGGCAGCCAGGTAGGTTTTTCCCTCGTCAAGCCGGTTGGCCCGGGCAATTTGAGCCGCCAGCTCGGCGACCCGCAGAATATGCTCATAGCGCTCGGGCTTGACCAGCCGGCGCACCTTCTCGGCGTAATCAGCGACAGCGCTCGTGCGTATCAAAGTTAAGCCTCCGCCGAGGGCGGGAGCAGGTATTGGAGACTCCTGCCCATCCGCAACAGAGAGCCTACCACATTTGTAAAAATTTCCAAGGCGGCAGGCCTTGGCGGGGAACGGCGCGCTTCTGCGGCCTGCTGGCCAATCCGATTTTCCAGAAGCGAACCGGCACTTGAAACATTTGTCCCTAGCCGCTATAGTTGACAGTTGGCTGGGTCAAAAGACCCGAGCCGTTTGATTGGATTGCACATGCATCCCAGACGGCTAACTGGAGTGTGGTCATGTACGCAATTATCAAAACCGGTGGTAAACAGTACCGCGCAGAGGCAGGCAGCCGGCTGCGTGTGGAGAAGCTCGAGGCCAACCCCGGCGATACCGTGGAGTTTGAGGCGCTGATGCTGGGGGGCGAGAAGACCGTGATCGGCAGCCCCACCGTACCCGGCGCCAAGGTGGTGGCCGAGGTGGTCGAGCATGGTAAGGGCAAAAAGGTGGTGGTGGCTAAGTTCAAAGCCAAGGTTCAGTACCGCCGCAAGCGGGGCCACCGCCAGCCCTATACCGAGATTCTTGTAAAGGAGATTCGCGCTTAGCTGAGGCGCTCTCCCGAAGGAGCACACGATGGCACATAAAAAGGGTCTGGGTTCAACCAAAAACGGGCGCGACAGCCAAGCCAAGCGCCTGGGCGTCAAGCGCTTCGAAGGTCAGGTGGTCAAGGCTGGTAACGTGCTGGTGCGCCAGCGCGGCACCAAGTTCCGCGCCGGTGCGGGGGTGGGTCAGGGCCGCGACTACACCCTGTTTGCCTTGATCGACGGTGTGGTGGAGTTTGCCGATAAGGGCCGCAAGGGCCGCTTTGTGCTGGTAAGGCCCCTGGAAACGGCCCAGGCTGGGGATTAACCTTACTCTGCGCCGGAGGCGGGAGCCTGCGCTTCTGGCCTCCGGTTTTTGATTTATGTTCAGGGATGTGCTCGAGATCAGCGTGGCCGCCGGGCGCGGGGGCGACGGCTGTATCAGCTTTTGGCGCGAGAAGTACATCGCCAAAGGGGGCCCCGACGGCGGCGACGGGGGGGATGGGGGCTCCGTCATCCTGCGGGCGCTGGCGCAGGTAGATTCGCTTTCGAACCTTTCCAAGCGGGTCTACAAGGCCGAAAACGGCCAGCACGGCATGGGCAAGGGGCTTTTTGGTAAGTCGGGCAAAGACCTGATTATCGAAGTCCCGCGGGGAACCCGGGTCTACGATGCCGAGACCGGCGAACTGCTGGCCGACCTGGTGGAGGAGGGCCAGACCTTTGTGGCCGCGCGGGGTGGACGGGGCGGCTGGGGGAACCCGCGCTTTGTGACCCCCACCCGGCAGGCGCCCCGCTTTGCCGAGGCCGGCGAGGAGGGCGAGAAGCGCAAGCTGCGCCTCGAGCTGATGCTCCTGGCCGATGTGGGCCTGGTGGGCTACCCCAACGCCGGCAAGAGCAGCCTGCTGGCCGCCCTGACCCACGCCACCCCCAAGATTGCCAGCTACCCCTTCACCACCCTTTCCCCCAACCTGGGGGTCATCGAGCGCGACCTCGAGCGCATCACCATGGCCGACATCCCCGGCATCATCGAAGGGGCCGCGCAGGGCCGGGGCCTGGGCCTCGAGTTTCTGCGCCACATCGCCCGGACTCGAGTGCTGCTGTACGTGCTCGATGGCGCCGATCAGCCGGTGCAAACCCTGCACACCCTGCAGGCCGAACTGCGGGCCTACAACCCCGAACTGCTGCAGCGCCAGGCCCTGATCGCCCTCAACAAAACCGACCTGCTCACCCCGGAAGAGGTGCAAACCCTGGTGGGCGAACTCAGCCGAACCGGCCTGCCGGTGCTACCCATCTCCACCCAGAGCAAGGCCGGCTTGCCCGAGCTGGTCGAGGCCCTATTTGCCCTGGTGCAGGCCGCGCCCAAGCCCAAATTGGAAGCCCCCAAGCCCAAGCCCGAGCCCGCCGATTACATCAAGGTAACCCAGGTGGAAGAAGGGGTGTTCGAGCTCGAGGCCCCCCAGGTGCAGCGCCACCTCGACCGGCTCAAGGGCGATATGATGGAGGCCGCAGGCTACCTGCAGGAACTTTTCAAGCGCTACCGGGTTGAACAAGCCCTCAAGGCCCATGGGGTTCGGGCGGGCGATACGGTGCGCTTTGGCTCGCACGAGTTTGAGTACATCCCTGAGGTTCGATAGCCTGCTCTTTACTTGTGTACAATGAGGTCGAATGGTTCAAGCCATTGATACCCAAAGACTCATCCACCTGGTCAAGGAAGCCCTGGAGGACAAGAAAGCCGAGAATGTGGTGGTGCTGGATCTGACCGGCGTCTCCGACACGCTCGATTACTTTGTGATTGCGACCGGGACTTCCCAGCCCCACCTGCAGGCCCTCGAGCGGGCTGTGCGGGAAAAGCTACTCGAAGACGAAGGCATCCGGGCTAACAACGTCGAAGGCCCCAGTCCACGCTGGGTGCTCCTCGACTATGGCCCGGTGCTGGTGCATCTGATGAGCGCGGAGGCCCGCGAATACTACGATCTAGAGGGTTTCTGGGCCGATGCAAAGCGCATATAGCGGGACAGCGCCTAGGGCTTGGCCCTGGGTGGGTTGTTGCGCGAGCTGGCCTGGGTTGGTTGGTAGTTGCGAATGGGGCCAAAGATGAACCTGTTGAATACGATATAGGCGGCAAGGTACGTTCCCATCTGCACCCAGAAATTATTGAACAGCGTGACCCCGTTGCTGCCCAGGATGGTCATAAGCAGGGAGAGGGGCATCACCACGATAAAAGCCCGCAACAGCAGGCTGGGAAAGATGCGCAGCATGTCCCGACCGGAGAGCGGCACCCGCTGCTGAGCTTTGCGTTTGAGCTTTTCTTCCCGGCGCTTCTTGCCCATGTGCTCGAGTTTAAACCCTGGCCCCCGTTGAGGCCAGGGGTGGGGGTTCTGCAAGTTAACCCCACCAAATGCTATACCCAATCGCGGGGCTTTGTTTATTTGTTTATTTGATGTGGGCCAGGTTAGGGTGGTGTCATATACTCATGAGCGTGGGTTTGAGTTGGATGCCGGCAGCACGGTAAGGCCGATTTTTAAATGAGCACTTATTGTAGCGATGGCCTTATGGTAGCTGTCGGTGTGCACCAACAAGGTTAACCCGTTGATCTGCTAACACAGAGGGAGCTTTAAGATGAGTGCTACGCAAACCCCTACGCCCATTGCTGATATGCTGCGCAGCATGGTGCAGGCTCGAGCCTCGGATATCCATTTGCAGGCTGGGGCGCCGCCTACGGTGCGCATTGATGGCAAACTTAAACCCTTTGGGAGCAAGGTGCTCTCGCCGGAAGATGTAGAAGCCATCGTGCGCAGTCTGCTAAACCCCATGCAGCTCGAGGAGCTCGAGTACAAAAAAGAGATGGACTTTGCCTATACGGTGCCGGGCCTGGCGCGTTTCCGTTGCAACCTGCTGCACCAACGGGGTAGCTTCGGGCTGGTGATGCGGGTGGTGGCCGAGACCATTCCAAGCTTCGAGGCCCTGGGGTTACCCCGTCCGGTGATGGAAGACCTGGCCTCCAAAGAGCGCGGATTGATACTGGTGACCGGCCCTACCGGCTCAGGCAAGTCCACCACCCTGGCGGCCCTCATCGACCACATCAACCTGCACTATCCCAAAAACATCATCACCATTGAAGACCCCATCGAGTTTCTGCACAAGCATAAGAAAAGCCTGGTGGTGCAGCGCGAGGTGGGGGTGGATACCGACTCGTTTAGCTCCGGCCTCAAATACGCCATGCGGCAGGATCCGGATGTGATTTTGATCGGTGAGATGCGCGACCGCGAAACGGTGGAGGCGGCGATTATGGCAGCCCAGACCGGCCACCTGGTGCTGTCCACCCTGCACACCCTGGATGCGGTGCGCACCATCAACCGTATCATCGACTTTTTCCCCCTACACGAACACCTGCAAATTCGCATTCTGCTGGCCGAGTCGCTTCTGGGCATCATCTCGCAGCGCCTGCTGCCCCGCGCCGACGGTCACGGTCGGGCGCTGGCCCTGGAAATACTCCTCGCCACGCCTTTTGTGCGCGACCTCATTAAGGACGAAAACAAGACGCCCCAGATCAAGGATGCCATGATACAGGACAATCTGCGCGGCATGCAAACCTTTGATCAACACCTGGTTGAGCTTTACAGCCAGGGCCACATCAGCCTCGAGGATGCCGAAGGCTCGGCCACCAGCCCCCACGAGCTCAGGTTGATGCTTACCAAAGCCACCGGCCGGGCTTTCTAGGGGGCTTGGGAACAACGGAATGCCAGTGCTGGTGAACTAACCGCAATAAGGAACCCTCGAGGGTCGCTTCGTACAGGGGAGTTTAGACTTGTCAAAGTGAACGAAACTACCGGAATGCTTTTCTACTCCCTTCGGTCGGCTTGAATCCTTCACCTCTGACTGCGCAGGGCGGTGAAGGATTCAAGCAAAAACGGTATGAGGTGGCCTATCGGGCAGCTTGCTGGATGGCTTCTACCGCCTGGGGGTTCTCCAGCGCCGAGAGATCGCCGGGGTGCTGGCCCAGAAAGGCGGCCCGTATCACCCGGCGCATCACCTTGGCGTTGCGGGTTTTGGGTAGATCGGGCACAAACAGTATGCGTTCGGGTTTGAGGGCCTTGCCCAGGCGCTGGGTGATGGTTTCGCTGATGGCCTGCTCGAGGTCGGGGCTGGGGGTATGGCCGCTGCGCAGCACCACGAATAGCACCGCGGCCTCGCCCTTTACCGGGTGCGGTATGCCGATGGCGGCGGCTTCTTTTACGCTGGGGTGCTCCACGGCGGCGCTTTCGTACTCGGCGGGCCCCACCCGCTTACCGGCGATTTTGAGGGTGTCGTCGCTCCGGCCCTGAATCATCCAGTGCCCCTCTCGATCCAAAATGGCCCAGTCGCCGTGCACCCAGACGTTTTCAAAGCGTTGCCAGTAGGTTTCGAGGTAACGCTCAGGCGCTTTCCAGAAGCCCTTGGTCTGGCCCGGCCAGGGGGCCAGCACCGCTAACTCGCCCACCTCGTCCCGCACGGGCTTGCCCATGCCATCGAGCACTTCGGCGTGCATGCCGGGTACCGCGGTGTTGAAGCCCATGGGCTTAATGGGTCGCCAGGCTGTGCACCCCAGGATGCCGCCACCAACCTCGGTGCCCCCGGAGTAGTTGATGATGGGAACCCGGCCCTGGCCCACAGTCTTGAAGAACCAGAGGTAGGGCTCGAGGTTCCAGGGCTCGCCGGTAGAGCCCAGCATGCGCAAGCTGGACAGGTCGTGCTGGCGTACCCAGTCATCCCCCAGGGGCATCAGGGCCCGCACCAGGGTGGGGGAGAGGCCCAGGTGGGTTACCCTGTGTCGCTCGCAAAGGGCCCACAAGCGGCCTGGATCCGGGTAATCGGGGGCCCCTTCGTACAGCAGCACCGTACCGCCGATGGTAAGAGCGCCTAGAATGGCCCACGGCCCCATCATCCAGCCCATGTCGGTGAACCAGAACAGGGTTTCGTGCTGACGCAGATCGAAGAGGTGGGCCATGTCCTGGGCGGCTTTAATGGGAAAGCCAGCATGGTAGTGCACGGTGCCCTTGGGTTTGCCGGTGGTGCCGGAGGTGTAGATCAGCATGAACGGATCCATGCTGTCCATGGGTTGGTATGCTGCGCTCGAGGGCTGGCCGAGGACGTGCTTGTCCCAGGCCACTTCGTTGGCGGCCAGGGGCACGTCCCCAAAGCGGCGCACCACCAGCAGCTTCTCTACGCTTGGCGAAAGGGCTGCGGCGCGGCGGGCGTTGTTCAGAAGATCAACCCGGCTGCCCCTCCGGTAGAAGCCATCCGCGGTGATGACCAGCCTGGCCCCGGCATCCTGCAGCCGGGTGGCCGCTGCTTCGGGGGCGTAACCGGAGAAGATGGGTACAAAGATGGCCCCAATTTGTGCCACGGCCAGGGCGCTGATGGCGGTTTCGGGCAGCATGGGCAGAAACAGGCCTACCCGGTCGCCTTTCTGGATGCCCAGGGCCTCGAGCGCGTGGGCGGCCTGGGCCACGGCGGCCTCGAGCTCCCCGTAGCTCAAGCGCGCTACGGCCCCCTCTTCCCCTTCCCAGATCAGGGCCGGGGCGTCTTTGCGGGTTCTGGCATGATGCAGGGCGTTGTAAGCCAGATTGAGCTGCCCGCCCACAAACCACCGGGGCCACTGCGGGCCCTGGGAGGTGTCCAGCACCTGCCGGTAAGGGGTCAACCACTCAAGGCCCAAAAGCTGCAGGGTGGCCTCCCAAAAAGCCTCGGACTGCTCGATGCTGAAGCGGTAAAGGGCTTCATAGCTATCCAGGCCCAGGTGCTTTAGCAGGGCTTCTATGTGGCTGCCGCGGGTGTACGCATCGGAGGGAAACCAGATGGGGTTGCTCATAACAGGCCTCGCTTTGCTTGCCCATAGTTTATCGGCCGAAGCCGGTAAGGGGTTGCGCGCAAGGGGCCTGGCTTTTGATAAAGCGCCGCGCTTCTATTTTTTGCGAAACAGGCCAAACAGCCCTTTGCTTTTGGGGGGCTTGCTCTCTGGACTGCTTTTGCCAGGGTCAGGGCTGGCCTCGGCCTGGGGGTTGCCTTGCACGATCTGTAGAAAAGCTTTAGGGGTTGCGCGGATGGCGGGGTCTTTGGCCAGAAGGTTGCGAACGATCCGGTCGAGGTGGGGTGGAAGGTTGGTGGGTGGGGGCAGCTTGTGCAGGTGGGCGTGGGTGATTTCTTCCAGGGTCTCCCCCACAAAGGGCCGTTTGCCTACCAGCAGCTCAAAGGCCATCACCCCAAACGAGTAAGCGTCCGAGGCGGGGGTGGCGGGCTCCCCCAGAAACAGCTCCGGGGCCATGTAGAAGGGGCTGCCGGCCCGCTCTAAGGGTTTGGGGTTTTCGCGGGTTTTGGCCACGCCAAAGTCGCCGAGCTTGAACAGCATACCGTCGATGAAAATGTTCGACG
Organism: Meiothermus ruber DSM 1279; assembly: GCF_000024425.1. Taxonomy (NCBI): domain Bacteria; kingdom Thermotogati; phylum Deinococcota; class Deinococci; order Thermales; family Thermaceae; genus Meiothermus; species Meiothermus ruber. The sequence goes on along the minus strand of NC_013946.1, from coordinate 2,272,538 downwards.
GCTTGACATCCTGGTGGATGATACCCCGGTCGTGAAGATAGATGAGGGCCTGGGCGACCTGGCTCAGGCAGTCGAGGGCCACCTCCCGGCTGAGGGGGCCTTTTTTGAGCCTGTCCTCGAGGGTACCCTCTTCGAAGTACTCCAGCGCCAGGAAAGCCCCTTCCCCCTCGGGGCGCCCCGAGAGCCCCCGCACCAGGTTGGCGTGGTTAAGGGTAAGCGACAGGGCCACTTCCTGCGCAAAGCGCTCGGTGAGGGCCCGGTCGGTGCGCACCTCGCGGCGCGGCACCTTGAGGGCTACCTTGGTGCCGTCGGGGGCACGGGCCAGATACACCTGGGATGACCGCCCCAGGCCCAAGAGCATCTCGAGCTTGTAGTGTTGTCGGGTCAGTCGGCGATAGTCCATGGGTTTCTGGGGGTTTGGAGCCATGGTAATTACTATGAAAGGGTCAGGTGTTCACCAGGGGCCAGGGCCTGGCCCCCCACCCCCAGCCGGCCCGCCTGCTGCACAAAGGCCGCGCCATCCTGGGCGATGAGGGGGAAGGTGTTGTAGTGCACCGGCAGCACCTGCTTGGCTCGAGTCAGCTCGAGGGCCTTGAGGGCATCGTCCGGCCCCATGGTGAAGTGGTCGCCAATGGGCAGAACAGCCAGATCGAGGCTGTACTGGGCTACCAGGGTCATATCGCTGAATAGGGCGGTATCCCCTGCGATGTACAGGCGCTTACCGCCCAGCTCGAGCACGAGCCCCTGGGCCAGGCCGCCGTAGGTTCCATCCGGAAAAGAAGAGGAGTGCCAGGCCGGGAACCACTTGAGCCACCCGCCTTTGAACCGGTAGGTGCCGCCCAGGTTCATGCCCACCCCTTTGGCGCCCTGTTTTTCGGCATAGCTCACAATCTCGTAGTTGGAGATAATGGGGGCTCCGGTGCGCTGGCTAATGGCCACGCTGTCGCCGTAGTGATCGCCATGGGCATGGGTCAGCACCACCAGATCGGCCTCTACCTGATCGGCTGAGAGGGCTGCCTTGGGATTTCCGGTGAGGAAAGGGTCTACCAGTATGCGGGTGGTGCCGTCGCTGATGAGTAGGGCTGAGTGTCCTAGGTAGCGTACCTCGACCATGGTTCGACCTCCGACGCGTTAACTAGTATATGTCCGAAGCTGGGTTTGGGCTTGCCGGGCTTTAGGCCTGGACAAGCTGCTGGAGAACCCGTTCTACGTTCCGCTCGAAAGCGGCCTCGGCCAGGCGCCCCAGGGCCCGTCCCCCCCATTTTTCGCCTTGGGGCAGGGTGGCGTGGATGCGGAGGGTGAGCTGATAGGCGATGCCCCCCTCCACCACCTCGCCATGGCCCTCGAGCTCGGCCCAGAAGGCCGGGGGTTCGGGGAGGGGCAGGGCCTCGAGGCGCGCTGCAAGGCCCTGTGGATGAATACGGCTCTGGAAGGGAAACTGGATTTCGCCAAACAGCGGGGCCTCGGCCACCAGGTAACCCCGCAGGGTGGTGTCCTGGCGGGTTAGCTCACCGAACGGGGGCTTGCCACCGAAGACCTGCTCGGGCTGGAGCAGGTGCGCGGGGGGCGCTGGTAGTTTAAGGTGGAAGGTTTTTTCCAGTACCATCTAGTTGACCCACTCGACCCGTAGTTGCCCGGACTGTGCGAGTTGCTCGATTTCTTCGTCGGTTACGTTGCGGAGGCGTGCCAGGTGGCTGAACTCGGGGGCGGCGGAGGCCAGGCCCACCCGCACCACCAGCACCTCCTCGGCCTCGGCCTTGCCGATGCGCCAGACTAGATGATTTCCCAGCCGCTCGAGCAGGTCGTCCATAGACATTAGGGTATCGCCCGCAAGGGCTTTGGGTAAAGAGAGGCGGGTAACCAAGGGTAAACTAGTCCGGTGGAAGCGATTGTGTTGGCGGGGGGTAATGCCGATGACCCCCTGGCCCAGAAGTTCGGCGTAGCCAGCAAAACCCTGGTGCCTTACCGGGGTCGCCCGCTGGTGGAGTACACCCTCGAGGCCCTGGTACAAGCAGGGCTGGAAGTTATTTTGGTCGGGCCGTCCGTGCCCTTGAACCCCCCACCCCAACGGGCCCTGCCCGACCAGGGCGGCTTGCTGGCTAACCTCGAGGCCGGGATTAATGCCGCCCAGGGTAGCAAGGTGCTGGTGGCTACCGGCGACATGCCCTTTTTGCAGGAAGAGGCGGTGCGCTGGGTGCTGGAAAATGCACCCCAGGCGGGCTTCGTCTATACTATTGTTGCCCGGCCCACCATTGAGCAGCGCTTCCCGGGGATGCGCCGCACCTACGCCCGCGTCCGCGAGGGCTACTTTACCGGGGGCAACCTGGTCATCATCGACAGAAAGCTCTTTTTTACAGCCCTGCCTTTGCTCAAGCAAGCCCTGGAACTGCGTAAAAAACCCCTGGCCCTGGCCCGGATGATTGGGCTGGGCACCCTGGTCAAGGTGCTTTTGGGCCAGGCTGACATCGTCGGGCTCGAGGCCAGGGTCTCGCGAATTATCGGGGTTCCAGCCAAAGCCCTCATCACCCCCTACGCTGAAATAGGCATAGATATCGATAAAGAGGAGGATCTTCGGTGGTTGACTTAAGGGTAAGGGCCGCCGGGGTCTGGAGCCACCCCGCCAGGGGGATGTAGACTGGAGGCTAGATGCGAACTGTTCGCGACTTACGCCTGGCCGGTCTGATTGCTTACCTTGCTGCGCTGATTGCGGGGCTGATGGTCTCGGGGCTTATACACTGGGCCCTGGGCGGACGGGGGCAGTTTGGCTGGGAGGGCTTTAACTTCTTTGGCGTCCTCGAGGGTCTGGCTTTCTTGCTGGTCTTTACCGTTAGCCTCCTTATTGCTAAAAGAGCAGTTAAGGTAACCACCACCACCCTGCTTTCCGCGGGTATATTTGTACCCACTTCGGCCCGTAAGCTGGCTAGACCGGTGCCGGTAATTAGCGCGCTACAGTCCTTCGAGGGGAGTATCGCAGTACTGCTCGAGGACGGTCATCCGGTGGGCGTTATCGGTATGGCCGACTCGTTGGTTCCCTGGGACGAAGCCCCGGTGGTCTCCGGTGAAACCGCTGCGAGTGAGCTGGGGTCGCTATTTCGCCAGCACCCGATTGTGTTTGTGGCCGATGGCGATACGGTGCACGGCATGGTTACGCGGGAACGCTACTTCAAATACCTGGGAGCAAGGTAGCTGGGGTGGTTTGGTAATACCGGCAGTCTGCTGCGGCTGGCTTCTGGTTGGCTATATAAACATAGCCGGCCCTCGGGTTGGCGTATTCTAAGATTGACAACTGGAGACGCGCATGAGCAAAGCACCCGATATTGTAGACCTGCTCAATCTGGCTGTAGATCGCAGCGCCTCGGACCTGGTTATCACGGTGGGCCTTCCCCCCATGGTAAAAATTGACGGGGAGTTTCATCCCACCGAGTTTGAACCCCTCACCCCTCAGGAAACCCGGCGCCTGACCTATGCCCTGATGGACGAGAAGCAGCAGCGGGTTTTTGAGGAAGAAAAGGAGCTTGACTTCTCCTTTAGCCTTCCGGGTAAAGGCCGCTTCCGCGTCAACATCTTTTTGCAGCGCGGTAGTGTGGGTGGGGTGCTGCGGGTGGTGCCCTCCAATGTCAAGAGCTTTGAGGAGCTGGGGCTACCCAAGACCGTGGCCGATATTGCCATGAGCCCCCGCGGCCTGGTGCTGGTTACTGGCCCTACCGGCTCGGGCAAGTCCACCACCTTGGCCTCCATGATCGACTACATCAACGAGCGTAAGCGCTGCCACATCGTAACCATCGAAGACCCCATCGAGTTCTTCCACCGCCACAAGTCCTCCATCATCAACCAGCGCGAGATTGGCTCCGATACCCACGGCTTCGACAAGGCCCTGCGCTCGGTGCTGCGGCAGGCCCCCGATGTGATCCTGGTGGGGGAGATGCGCGACTATGAGACCATTTCGGCTGCCATCACCGCCGCCGAGACCGGGCACCTGGTTATGGGCACGCTGCACACCAATAGCGCCCCCGAGACCGTCGACCGCATTATTGACGTCTTCCCGGAGTCTCAACAGGAGCAGGTACGGGTGCAGCTCTCCAACAACCTGGTTGCAGTGCTCACCCAGCAGCTTCTGCCCAAAGCCTTTGGCGGTGGACGGGTGCTGGCCTACGAGCTCATGGTGGCCACCCCGGCGGTGCGGGCGTTGATCCGCGAAGGCAAGAGCCACCAACTGGTCAGCGTGATTCAAACTGGGGGCCAGTACGGCATGATTACCATGGATGCCAACCTGGCCGACCTGTACAAGCGCAAGCTGATTACCTACGAGATGGGCCAGTCGCGCGCTGTAGACCCCAAGGAGTTTGCGCGCCTGGCCAATGCCGGTGGCCCCGCACCCCAGACGGCCGGTGTGCGCCGCCCCTAAGGACTTATAAAAGTGAGGGGGTGTGGGGAGCTATTAAACCCATCCCTTTCAGAGATGGGAAGGAGTCACAGACATGCCGCCACGCCCGGCGTGCATGGACTCCCCCACATCCGCCCCTGGCGGATATGGCATGGTGAGCGGCTAGGGACTGAATGGTCTTGCACAAGGTTTACCGCTTCCGCATGCAACCCACCCAAGCCCAAAGCGAGGCTTTGCTTCGCACGGCTGGGAGTACGCATCGTAGGCAGTCCTCGTTGAACCAAGAATCCACGGGCTTTAGAAAAAAGAGGGGGTGTGGGGGAGCTATAATCCCCCGGTTTTCAAACCGGGGATACATGGACTCCCCCACGTCCGCCGGAGACCGCAGGCACGTTTTTGTGGGCGAGGTGCGCGAAAGGCTGATGCAGGTATTCCGGGAGACCTGCTTGATGAGGGACTGGATAGTCCTCGGGTTGGAAGTCATGCCCGACCACGCTCACCTGTTTGTGTCTGTGCCCCCGAAGTGGTCGCCTTCTTTCTACGTGGGCAGCGCCGGGAATATCTCAGCCCAGACTATTCAGCGCTACATCGAGTTGCAACGCAAGCATCAGGTGGACGAGGATGCATAAAGCCTTCAAGTACCGCCTCTACCCCACCCAGCCCCAGCAAAAAGACCTGGAGCGCACCCTCTCGCTGTGCCGCCACCTCTACAACGCGGCCTTGCAGGAGCGCCGGGAGGCCTACCGCAAGGCAGGCCAGAACGTGACCTACTACGAGCAGAAGCGCTCGTTGGTGGAGATACGGGCCGAGTTGCCGGAGTACCAGCGCATCCACTCCCAGGTTTTGCAAAATGTCATCGAGCGGGTGGACAAAGCCTTCCAGGGCTTCTTCCGGCGGGTCAAGCAGGGGCAAACCCCCGGCTACCCCCGCTTCAAGGGGAAGGAGCGCTACGACTCGTTCACCTTCCCCCAGGCCGGGACTACCGGGGTCAAACTCCAGGCGGGCGGGAAGCGGGTACTCATCTACGGCATCGGCTCGGTCAAGTGTAAGTTCCACCGCCCGCTCGAAGGAAAGGTCAAGACCGCAACGGTAAAGCGGGAGGGAGAACAGTGGTACATCGTTTTTACCTGTGAGGTGGAGTCCAGGCCCCTTCCCCCCAATGACCAGGCCATCGGGATAGACCTGGGTACGAACCCCCACTTCCTCATCACCTCGGAGGGGGAGATGGTCGAGGCCCCCCGATACTTTCAGAAGGCTCAGGCCAAACTTGCCAGAGCCCAACGCGGCCTGTCCAGGAAGAAGCGGGGTAGTTCTCGCCGTAAACAGGCCAGAAGGCGGGTTGCTAGGCTGCACCGCAAAATCGCCAACCAACGCAAAGACTTCCACCACAAGGTGGCAAGGAGGCTGGTCAACCAGTATGGCACCATCGTGCATGAAGACCTGAACATCCTCGGCCTGGCCCGTTCTCGCACCGCTAAAGGAGTGCTGGATGCGGGCTGGGCGGCTTTTCTGCAAATCCTCGCCTACAAAGCGGAAGAGGCTGGTAGGCGGGTAGTGGGGGTAGACCCCAAATATACCAGCCAGGACTGCCCGGTGTGCGGGCGCCGGGAGAAGAAACCCTTGTGGGTCAGGGAGTTCACCTGCCCCGCTTGTGGGGCCTCTCTTCATCGGGATGTGGCTGCTGCACTGAATGTCCTGGTCAAGGCTCGGACGGAGCCTTCGGGGATGGGTACGGCGCGGGCCGTCCCGTGAGAACCGAGAAGCCCCGTTCTTCAGAACGGGGAGTCGTCACTCGTGGGAGTGTCAAGACTGGCTAAGGAAACCGGTCGAAGGGGGTGTATGGCCTGCTCTGAAGAGACCTTACGTGCGTTTTTCTCCCGTCCCGAGAACTATGTGAACCTGTCCCTGGAGGCCATTATCGAGCGCATTGGGCCTTTCAGCCAGTACGACGACTGGGACTGGGGGCGCGAGGTATACGACTGGAAACGGCCCCACCTGCGCATCCGGGTGGTGATGCGCGGTGGTTATGTAAAAGCGGTGGAAGAACTCGACCCGCAGGATAACAGCCGTTATGGCACCACCCTGCGGGTTTTATGGGGGGATGTTTCGCCTTAGGCAGCGGCTCAGTCCAGAAGCCCTGAGCGCGCTAGCAAGGCCCTGGGGTCGGGGTCGCGCCCCAGGAAGCGCCGGAAGAGCTCGGCGGGGTCAGCGGAGTTGCCTTTGCTCAAGATGTGGGTGATGAAGTCTTCGCCGGTCTGGCGGTTGAAGATGCCCTCGGCCTTGAAGCGCGAGAAAGCGTCAGCATCGAGCACCTCCGACCATTTGTAGGAGTAGTAGCCTGCCGCATAGCCCACCGGGTGCCCGAACAGGTGGGCAAACCCGGCCACAAAGGCATAGTCCTGGGGTAGTGGGGCCGGCATGAAGGGCTGCATGACCTGCCGGGCGTAGGCGACCACATCGCCGTCGCTGGGGGTGTAGTGAACGTGCAGGGCCAGATCCACCGTGCCGAAGGCCAGTTGGCGCATGCCCAGGTTGGCGGCCCAGTAGTTTTTGGCTCGCAGCATCTTCTCAAAAAGCTCGTCGGGGATGGGTTCGCCGGTCTGGTAATGCCGGGCAAATAGGTCGAGGGCTTCGCGCTCCCAGCACCAGTTTTCCATAATCTGGCTGGGCAGCTCGACAAAGTCGCGGGCCACCTGGGTGCCCACCAGGCTGCGGGCTTCCACGCTCGAGAGCGCCAGGTGCAGCAGGTGCCCAAACTCGTGAAAGATGGTTTCCACCTCGCGGTGGGTGAGCAAAGCGGGCCGGTCGCCCACCGGGGGGGTGAGGTTGCCGCACATCAGGCCCAGGTGGGGCTCGGTGGCATTACCATTGCGCACGCCGCGGATGAGGGTGTTCATCCAGGCCCCGCCGCGCTTGTTTTCGCGGGGGTGCCAGTCGGTGAAGAAGCGGCAGATGCGCCGGCCTTCCCGGTAGATCTCGTAGGTTTTGACCTCGGGGTGCCAGGTCTCCACGCCCGTTACTTCCCGCACCTCGAGGCCGAAGACCCGCCGCACGATCTCGAAGAGTCCCTCGAGCACCTGCGGTAGGGCAAAGTAGGGCCGCAGTTCTTCTTCGTCGAAGTCGTAGAGGGCTTTGCGCTGCTTCTCGGCGTAGTAGGCAATGTCCCAGGGCTCCAGCGGGGGGGCCTGGGGGCCCTCGAGCTCCCGGCGGAAGGCCTCGAGGGTGGCCAGCTCTTTCTTGAAATGGGGCTCGTAGGCAGCTTTGAGGTCTTGCTCGAAGCGCAGGGCGGTCTCGGCCTTGCCGGCCATGCGGTTTTCCAGCACGTAGTCGGCAAAGTTGGCGTAGCCCAGCAACTCGGCCTTTTCGCGGCGCAGGGCCAGAATTTCATCAATCAAGGGCCGGTTGTCGCGGCCTGGCTCGGTCGCCCGGCGGTGGTAGGCCAGGTAGACCTGCTTGCGAATTTCGGCGTCGTCCAGGTAGGTTTGCAGGGCCAGGTAGCTGGGCTGTTGCAGGGTGAAGCGGTACCCCTCGCGGCCTTTGGCGCGGGCGCTCTGGCGGGCGGCCTCGAGGGCGCTGGGGGGCAGGCCCGCCACCTGGCTTTCGTCCAGGTACAGCTCCCAGTCGGCGGTGGAGTCGGTGAGGTTTTGCTCGAACTGGGCGGTGATCTCCGAAAGCCGGGTGTTGAGGGCCTCGAGGCGGGCTTTCTTTTCGGGGGGCAGATCGGCCCCCTGGCGGCGGAACTCATCCAGGCGCAGCTTGAGGAAGCGGGCCCAGTCGGGGCTGAGCTGGCTGGCCTCGGGGGTGGCGGCGAAGTCCTTGAGGGCCTGGTAGAGCTCGGCGGAAATCTGCACCTTGGTGCTGAAGGCGGTAATGGGCGGGATGATGGCTTTGTAGGCTGCGCGGAGCTCGGGGGTGGAAGCCACGCTCTCGAGGTGCGCCACCAGCGTAAAGGCGTAGCTGAGCCCCTCGCCCAGCCGATCCAGGGGGAGCAGGGTGTTCTCGAAGGTGCGGGGGCCCTCTACCCGCAGGATGGCCTCGAGCTCGGCCTCGGCCTGGGCCAGGAGGGTCTGGATGGCTGGTTCGATGTGCTCGGGGCGGATCTGGCTAAAAGGGATATCGTAGCGCACTTCCAGCAAAGGGTTCTCCGACATAGCGCCCAGTATAAATGGGGCTAGGAGCGGAGAATGTGCCCTGCCTAGGCGTAACTTTGTACGGCCCGGATGACCGCCTCGAGCTGGGCCTCCTCCAGAAAGGGGTGCATGGGCAGGCTCAGCACCTCGCGGGCGGCGGCCTCGGCGGCTGGAAGGGAGCCTGCCGGGGCCAGCTCGCGGTAGGCCGGCTGGAGGTGGGCTGGCAGCGGGTAGTGCACGCTGCTGCCGATGCCCTGCTGCTTCAGGTGGGCGGCCAGCCGGTCGCGTTCGGGGTGGCGCACCGTGTACTGGTGGTAGACGTGCAGGGCGTAGGGCATCTCGCAGGGGGTCTGGAGGTGGTTTTTGAGGTGTTCGTTGTAGATCTGGGCAATCTGGCGGCGGCGGGCGTTCCAGGTCTCCAGATGGGGCAGCTTGACCCGCAGAATGGCGGCCTGGAGGCTGTCGAGCCTCGAGGTGTAGCCGGCCGGGCGCACATGGTGGTAGCGCTCCTTGGAGCCGTGCACGGCCAGCAGGCGGGCCTCCTCGGCGATGGCCGGGTGGTGGGTGGCGATAAAGCCGCCGTCGCCATAGGCCCCCAGGTTTTTGGTGGGGTAGAGGCTAAACGCCCCCGCATCACCCAGGGTACCGGCCTGGGCGGGCGGCTGGCCCGGGGCGCAGTAGCGGGCCCCGATGGCCTGGGCTGCATCCTCCAGCACCTTCAGGCCGTGCTTTTGGGCAAAGTTCAGCAGCTCGCCCATGGGGGCCACCTGGCCGTACAGATGAACCGGCAGGATGGCCCTGGTGCGCGGGGTGAGGGCAGCCTCGAGCAGGGCCGGATTGAGGTTAAAGTTGCGGGGGTCGATGTCCACCAGCACGGGGCGGGCCCCCACGTGCTGGATGGCCTCGAGGGTGGCGATAAAGGTAAAGGGCGTGGTGATCACCTCATCCCCCGGCCCCAGGCCCATGGCCCGCAAGGCGATGACGAGGGCATCGGTGCCGGAGCCGCAGGAGATCACGTGGGGGACGCCCAGGTAGGCGGCCAGCTCCTCCTCCAGGGCGGCGACCTCGGCCCCCCCCACGAAGGCCCCCGAGGCCAGCACGCGGGCCAGGGCGGCGTCAACCTCGCTTTTCAATTCCAGATACTCACGTTTAAGGTCAAGAATGGGTACCATTCAAAACACCTGCTCCATAGCTTAGTACATGTTTTATCGCCTTGATGGGCGCGGCACTACCGGTAGATGCCCTTGCCCAGCCCGTAGCCCACGGCCACCCCCAGCAGGTTGGCCCCCCAGGCGGCCAGCTCCGGCGGTAGAGGGCCGGATAGGGCCAGCACCTTGCCGGCGCTGAAGGCCACGTAGTAGGCGATGGTGAGCACCAAAGCCAGGCCCAGCGCCGTACCGGGGCTGGTGGCCCGGCGCACCGCCACCGGCAGGGCCAGCACCAGCACCATCAGGTTGGCCAGGGCCAGGGCAATGGCGGCGTGCCACTGGGCCTTGGCCTCGCGCAGCTCGCGGGGTGGGGTGCGGGGGTCTTGCAGCTTGCGCCACCACTCTGAGAGGGGCACCGGCACCTCGAACCCGCCCCCAGCGTACTGAACCTCCAGGTCTTCGCGGCTGCGGGAGAGCCGCACGGTGAGCTCGGCTCCCGGCTGGCCGATGTTCTGGGCCCGGAAAATCTGCTGCAAGCCGGCCTCGGCCTGCTCCAGCGAGGCGAACTCGGGCAGGGGAAGCTGGGCGAAATCCAGGGTAAAGACCCGGTAATCCCTCAGCACGATGCGCTGGCCCTGCAGGCGGGCGGTCTGGGCCAGGATCACGGTCATGGTCTGGTTCTGCCAGCGCTCGAGGCGCACCCGCTGGAACTCGTCCTTGGCTGGGTCAAAGCCCTCGTAGCGCAGGATGTACTCGCCCACCGTAAGCTCGCGCCCCACCAGGTTGAACTGGGGGGTGCGCTCGGGGATCAGCTCGTTCCAGTACACCAGGGCTGTGGCCCGGTTGGCCCAGGGTACCACCCACTCCGAGAGGGCCAGCGAGAAGCCGCTCAAAAGCAGGCCCCCCAGCAAAAAAGGCCGGGCCGTGCGGAGCACCGAGATGCCCCCGGCCTGCATCACCAAAAGCTCGTTTTCCCGCGCCAGCCGTCCAAAAGCCAGCATCACCGCCAGAAGTCCGGCGATGGGCATGGCCTGCACGGTGGCGTAGGGCACCTGCAAGGCCAGCCACTTGAGGATGCTGCTGAGCTCGGCGGTGCCCATCCACTGGGCCCTGGGCAGGAGGTTGCTAATGAGCCCAAAGCCCACATAAAGTGCCAGGCCAAACAGGAAAACCGGCCAGGCTTCACGTAAGATGTAGCGATCTAGGCGGGTCATCGAATTTCCAGTCCGAAGGTTAATTTGCCGTTGGGGATTTCGTCGGGATGCTGGGCGATGCGAACCTCCTGATACCCCAACCGCCAGATAAAGCAACAGTCGGCGTAGCGCAGCTCCAAACCCCAGCGGCTCACGCCCTGCCGCAGGAAATCATACCCGAGGAAAGGCGCCAGGCTGAGGTCGTAGGTGCAGCTCAGGGGCACCGGGGTAAAGCCCAGCACCAGCTCGCGGCGCTCCCAGTCGTCGCGCCCGTTGCTCAGGGTTTTGCCCACACAGTTCCAGCAGGTGTTGAGCTGGGCCCAGATCTCGCCGTAGCTCTGGGGGTAGCCGAGGCGCAGGCTGGTCTGGGTCTGATCCAGAAGGAAATTGTGGGAGGCCTCGAGCCGGATGTGCTGATAGGAAAGGCTGCCCGAGAGCGTCTGGGTGGCCTCGCGGCGCTCGAGCCAGAAGCGCCCGGGGGTGGGCTCGATAATCCAGGTGTAGCCCAGCTTCAGGGCAAACGCGCCCTCGTAGCGGCCCTCGGCGTACCCCCCGTAGGCCAGGTACTGCTGGGGCTGATCGTAGAAACCCAGCACCCCAAAGGGCTCGAGGCGGAAGCGAAAGGGTCCTTCCTGCACCTCGAGGTTGTAGCGCAGCTCGGCCCCGGCGGCCAGCCCCTGCACCTGGGAAGCCGGGGTGCCGTCGGGCCAGTCCTGGGCGATCCAGCCGAAAGGGGTCAGGGTAAAGCGGTCGAGCTGAAAAGCCCGCTTCAGACCAAAAGCAAAGCGCCCTTTTTCGCTGTCATGAACGAAAAACATCGGGCCATCCACCACCTCGCCCCGGCTGGCCGGGCCGCTGGGCTTGAGGTCGAGCTCGAGCCAGCCCCGCCTGCCTGCGGCCTGCCCCCAAAGCCCCAGGCGCAGGATGGGGTCGGGGCTGCCCAGGCGCAGCGCCAGCAAGGTCAGCCGGCTGCTGAATTGGCCGCTAAAGACCCCCGGCTCGAGCAGGGGGAAGCCGCTCAGGCCCAGGTTGAGGCCCTGGTCGAAGTCCAGCCGCAGGGGAAAGGGCAAAGCATCGGCCTGCAACCCCAGGTTTTCCTCCAGGGTGCGGTTGGCGTTCAAGCGCATGGCCTCGAACCGGGCCAGGCCCAGCCGGTAGACCTCGAGCCGGCTTTCTTCCAGGATCACCTCGCCGCTCTGGGTATCGAAACTGAGGCGCTCCGACATGAGCCGCAGGTCGTCGCCGCACCGGCAGGTGGTGATCCGGATGCCGCGGGCCTGCAGCACCCGGCCCTTAACCTGGCCTGCCTCGGCCCAGAAGCGGTAGCGGGGGGTTTCCACCTCGATCTGCTGGGCGGTTAGTTCGCCGCTCTGCTGGTCGTAGCGCAGTTCGGGCGCTCGCAGGGATAGCCCTTTGGTCTGCAGGCAGGCCCCGTCGGTAAAAACCGCCAGATCGCCGTCGAACTCGAGGTTCCCCCCGCCGGCCAGCCCTTCGGGGGTCTCGAGGGTGTAGGGCTGCTCGCTGCAGGGGGCGGGGCTGGCCCAGGCCAGGCCGCCCCAGCCCAGGGCCAGAAAGCAGAGCCCTTGCAGGAAGAGCCGACGTTGGGGGAAGCTCGGGCTGGACGCCTTCAAGCCCATGTAAGCCAATACGAGGTTTAGTAGTCGCGAATCATGCAGCTTTTTTCTGGTATGCTCCACTCGCACGCCCTACAGTTTATCGGCGTAGGGGCGCAGGCGGTTGAAAACATCGGCTGGAACGCGGGTGCTGGCCCGCACTTTGCCGCCGCTAACGGTCAGCAACAAGGTGCTGTCGGGCCGGTTGCCCCTGAGGGTGGTGGCCCCGTCGCGGAAGGTGAAGGCCCCCAGTACCAAAGCCAGGTCTTTGGTGGTGTCCACCACCAGGGTGCTGGCCTCGAGCACCGGCTCGCTCGAGCGCACCTCGCCCTTGAGCACCAGCACGTCGTCGCCGAGCAAGAGCCCCTGCTGGGCGCTGAGGGCCTTGAACTCCTTGGAGCTGAAGCGCACCCCGCTCATCCGCAGGGTGTCGGGCTTTTGCAGGTACTCGAGGCTGCTCGCGCTAAAATTGCCCTCCCTGGCCTTGAGGGTGGCCCCCTGGGCCCGGATAAACTCGCCGTCTTTGTACTGGATGTAGCGGGCTTCCAGCACCAGGCCGCTTTGGTTGTCGGTGATGGTGCCGCCGGTGGGCAGGGTGTAGATGCCGGTGCCCACATCCAGCTCCGAGTTGCCCCGGGGCCGCACCTCGAAACCGGCAAACCTCGAGGCCAGCACAATCAAAGAAAGAAAAGTGAGCAGAATCCACCAACGTTTCATGTTCTCAATCGTAGAGCCTGGGGCATGAACCGAATGAGCAAACCATCAACCGTGCTGGGTCAACGGTCTAATAAAAACCCAGCGGCTTCGGCTATACTCCAAAAAGATGCGGCTTTTAGCCTTTGTCATCGTATGGCTGGCCCCGGTGCTGGCGTTTCCGCGCCTGGGTCTGCACGAAGGCTACACCCGCCTGGTCTTCGACCTCGAGGCCCGAACCCAGTACCAACTCGCCCAGTCCCCCGACACCCTCACCCTTCGCTTTAGCGGCATCGGCGTGGAGGCCGCCGATGTGGATGTGAGTTCACCCCAGGTGGCCTCCTACCAGGTGGTGGTAGCCGGCAACGGCGCCACGGTGTTCGTGCGCCTGAAGCCGAACGTAGAGGTCAAGACCGCACTTCTGGACGACGGAAACCGGCGTCGCCTGGTGGTGGATGTGCTCACCAGGGCCCCCCGGCCCAGCCCCCCGGTGCAGGCCCAACCCCAGCCCCCCCGGCCCCGCCCCCAGCCCAGGGTGGTGGTGATAGACCCCGGCCACGGCGGTGTTGATTCTGGGGCGGTGGGCTATGTGGTGGAGAAGGAGGTGACCCTCGACCTGGCCCTGCGCCTGCGGCAACTGCTGCAAAAAGAGGGCATCGAGGTCATTCTGACCCGCAGCAGCGATACCCACCTTTCCCCTGACAAGGCCACCGACCTGGGCCTGCGGGCCGAGATGGCCAACTCCAAGCGCAACCTGTTTATCTCCATCCACGTCAACAGCGCACCCAACGCGGCCCAGGGTATCGAGACCTACTACTTTGGCAGCACCCTGGATCAGAGCCTGCTGGCCCAGGTGATCCGTGAGAACGGCGGGGGCGAGCTGGGCCAGCGCCTGACCCGCGAGGCCCAGAGTGTGGGCGAACGCCTGGTGCGCGACCTGATCGCCCAGTCCAACCTCAAGTTTTCGCGGCAACTGGCCCACTATGTGCAGGGGGCGTTGTTAGAGGCCACCGGCGCGGTAGACCGGGGGGTGCGCCAGGCGCCTTTTTACGTGATTCGCAACGCCCGCATCCCGGCCATTCTGGTGGAGGTGGGCTTTGCCAATCATCCCGTTGAGGGCCGCCGCCTCCAGACCAACGAGTACCGCCAGACCCTGGCCCTGGCCCTGGCTCGAGGCATCCTGCGCTTTTTAAACAACGGGGAGTAGCCCTGCGCCGCCCTTTTGCCGGGCAATGCGCAGCAGATCCCACAGCGCCAGGTCGTCCAGGCGGGTGAGCACCAGGTCGGCCTGGCTCAGGTCGAGGTGCTGGGTGAGGGCGTTGGGGATGGCCACCGTAAAGGCCCCCGCCGCCTTGGCCGCCCGCACCCCGTTCAGGGAGTCCTCGAGCACGATGGTTTCCTGGGGGGCGACCCCCAGTCCCTCGGCGGCCCGCAAAAATAGCGCGGGGTCGGGCTTGGTCAGGGTCACATCTTCCTTGGTGCGGATGACCTGGAAATACCCCAGCAAGCCCAGCCACTCCAGGTGCCCCTCCACCCAGGCCCGCCTCGAGCTGCTGGCCACTGCCAGCTTGAGACCCATGGCCTGGGCGGCCTCGAGGTAGTCCAGCACCCCCGGTAGGGGCTGGAGCGACTGGTTGAGGGTTCGCTTGCGCTCGTCCACCCAGCGCTCGATGTTTTCCTTATCCAGCGGCTGGCCCACAAGCCGTTCCAGGTTGCCAGCCGGGTCGAAGGGGATGGAGTTGTTGCCGATAAAAGGAAGCCAATACTCCAGTGATAACTCGGCCCCGTGGGCCTGGTACACCTCCTGCCAGGCCTGAAACTCGCTCTTTTCGGTGTCCAGGATGGTGCCGTCGAAGTCGAAGATGAGGGCTTGCATGCTCGCTGCATTCTACGGGTTGAAGGGATTTAAGGGTAGGTGAACGAACGTAACCGGAGTCATGCAAAATTTTGACCTGATTCAATTCCGACACAACCTGGTGTAGGCTAAGCGGCGTATGAAACGCAGCCTGTTTCTTCTGCTAGCTTTGTTGATGTTTGGCCTGTCCGCGGGCTTGGCCCAGAACCCGGTTAAAGTGCGCATCGGCTTTAACCCCACCCAGAACTCCGATCAGCTTCGCCCGGCGGCCCAGGCCATTGCCGATTACCTCGAGCGCCGCTTCCAGGGGGCCATCGAGGTGGAAGTTTTCATCCCCACCGAGTACCGCGGTCTGATTGAGGCCATGCGCGGTGGCAACCTCGACTTCGCCTTCTTCCCGCCCGACGGCTACGTGATCGCCAACCAGGATGTGGGCGCCCAGGTGCTCCTCAAGAGCGTGCGCGGCAGCAGCCCCTACTACTGGTCGGCCATCGTGGTGCGCAAGGACTCAGGCATCAAGAGCGTGCGCGACCTCGAGGGCAAGACCATCGCCTGGGTAGACAAAAACTCCGCAGCCGGTTACGTGTTCCCGCGGGCCGCGCTGGTGGCCGAGAAGCTCGACCCCGACAAGCTGTTCGCCAAGCAAACCTTCGCCGGTCGGCACGACGCCGCGGTGCTGGCAGTGCTGAATAAGTCGGTGGACGCAGCGGCCACCTTTGCCAACGACAACCGCAACAAGAGCGGGGCCTGGACGCAGTTCCTCAAGCCCGAGGAGGCCGCCCAGCTCACCGCCATTTTCTACTCCAAGCCCATCCCCGGCGATACCTTCTCGGTCTCCAAGCAGTTCTACACCAAATACCCCACCCTTTCGCGCGGCATCGCGGCGGCCCTGCAGGGCATCAAAACCCCGGAGAGCAAACTCCTGTTTAACCTCTACCGCATCGACTACATGATTCCCGCTCAGGACTCCGACTACGATGTGGTGCGCCAGGCCCGCAAAGTGGCCGGCCAGTAAGACGGAACAACCTTCGGTTGCTTATGCCCCCGGTGCTGGCTGGGGGCTTATGATTTGATGGTATGGCCTTGCGAGGAGGGCCAGGCCTGCACAGCCGATCTGGAGAACGCATGATTGAAGTCCGAAACCTTAACCAGACCTTTCAAACCGCCAAGGGGCCCCTTCAGGTTCTGATGGACGTGAACCTCGAGATTGCCCCTGGGGATTTTGTGGCCGTAATTGGGCGCTCGGGGGCCGGTAAGAGCACCTTTTTGCGCACCCTCAATGGGCTGCTGATTCCCACCTCGGGCTCGGTGATTGTCAATGGTACCGATATTACCAAGCTGCCCAAGCGCGAGTTGCAGAAGTACCGCCGCACGGTCGGCTTCATTTTCCAGCAGTTCAACCTGGTCAACCGCCTGAGTGCTCTGGAAAACGTGTTGCATGGCCGGCTGGGCTATCTGCCCACCTGGCGCGGCCTGCTGGGTCTGTACAGCGAGGCCGACTACCAGATTGCCCGCCAGCAGCTCGAGCGCGTAGACCTGGCCGCAAAAGAGAACGCTCGAGTGGACTCGCTCTCGGGTGGGCAGCAGCAACGGGTGGCCATCGCCCGGGCCATGGCCCAGCAGCCCACCCTGATGCTGGCCGACGAGCCGGCGGCCAACCTCGACCCGGTGCTCTCGGAGGAGGTGATGCGCACCCTCAAGCGCTTCAACGAGCAGGACGGGGTCACAGTGGTGATCAACATCCACGCCCTCGACCTGGCCCTGAAGTACGCCAAGCGCATCGTGGCTTTCAAGCGCGGGCGGCTGGTGTTCGATGGGGCGCCGGCACAGCTTACCGAGTCGATCATCGACGATCTATACGAGCGCAAGGAGATGCTGGCATGACCGAGCTGCTGTTGTACACCTTGAGCGGGGTGTTCTTGGCGCTGCTGATGGGGGTGGCCCGGGGCTCCATGCGGCGCTGGGTGGTGGGCGCTGGGCTGGCCCTGCTGGTGGTTTTTGTGGCCTTCCCCTTCAGCCGGGCCCGGGGCTTTTTGAGCCGCGATACCATAGACCCCACCCTGCTGGGCCTTACGCCCGTTTATCCCCTGCTTCTGCTGATTCCCCTGGGTGTGCTCGTAGCCCTGGTGCTTACCCGCCGGGGTGGGGCTGCCGGATGGGGTGGTGTGCTGGGAGGGGCGGTGGTGCTGCTGGCCGCGGGAAGCTGGTACGCGCAGCCAGCCCAGTTGGTTCGTATGCAGCCCATCAACGGCCTCATGGAGCTGCTGGTGGCCCTTGGGGTGGCTGCCTCGGTGGCCCTGCTTGCTTTTAGCCGCCCCAAGCAGCGCCTGCCCATTCTGCTGGCGGCTGCCCTGGCTGGGGCGCTGGCGTTTTACTGGTTTCATGCCCCCCAAGGTGGAGGGGCCTACCTGCCTAAAAGCCTGGGCTATTACAAGCTGTTCTCCCCCACGGCCCCGGAGAGCCAGACGGCCATGATCGAGGCCTACAACCAGGCCTTGCCCGAGCTCAACGCCATACGTAAAGAGCTGGGCCAGGAGGAACTCAAGCCCATCCAAAGCCTGGCCGATCTGCAAGGGGCTATTCCCCAGCAGGCCTCGAGCGAGGGCTACCGCCTGGTGCAGCCGGCCACGACCCAGTACGGCGCTTTTGGTATGTTTTTTCTGGCCGGACTCATGCTGGGGGCTGGGCTGGTGTTGTTGCGAAACCCTACGCTGCACGAGCCCGACGATTGGCGCGCTGGTATCCTGATTGCTCTGGTGGCGAGCTGCCTGATCCCAGCGTTTGATGCCACCGAGTTTGACCTCAACAAGCTGGTGGTGGGCTGGCCCTTCTTGCAGCAGTTTGCCGATAGGGCCTGGCCCCCTCTACTGGCCGATGCTTCGGCCGAGCGCTACCCGCTGCAAGAGGTGCTGAGCCAGATTGCCGTCACGGTGCAGATGGCCCTGGTGGGCACCTTTCTGGCGGCGGTTTTCGCCATGCCCATCTCGTTTCTAGCAGCCCGCAACGTGACCTCGGGTACGCCCTTGATGCGCTCGGTGTTCTACGCAACCCGCCTGTTTTTAAACGTGCTGCGTGGAGTGCCCACCCTGATCATTGCCCTGATTCTGGTGGCGGCGGTGGGGCTGGGGCCTTTTGCCGGGGTGATGGCCATTGCCATCCACTCCCTGACCGAGCTGGGTAAGCTCTACTCCGAGGCCATTGAAAACGCCGACAAGGGCCCGGTTGAGGCCCTGGAATCTACCGGTGCGGCGGGGGTGAACGTGGTGCGCTGGGCTATATTGCCCCAGGTGCTGCCCCTTTTTGTCTCCTATACCATCTACAACTTTGAGATCAATTTCCGCTCCTCGCTGGTGCTGGGCCTGGTGGGGGCGGGTGGCATCGGCTATTTCATCAACGAGAAGATGGCCTCGGGACAGTACGACCAGATGATCGTGGGGGTTATAGCGATTGTGGTGGTGGTGAACATCATCGACTTCGCTTCCTCGTGGCTGCGCAGCCGGCTGGTGTGAGAGTCAGGGAAGCTTTACCACCGGGTTGATCGGGAGCAATACAGGGGGCGGTGCATAGGCCGCCCCCTGCTATTTTTTGGATGTTTTTTCCGTGACTAGGCCTGGTAGCGCCCCAGCCCCCTGAACCGCCGGTAGCGGTCTTCGAATAGCTGCTCTGGGCTAAGGCCAGCGAGTTCGGCAAGCGTAGCCTGCAAAGCCTGTTTGATATTCGCCAGGGTGGCGGCGGGGTCGCGGTGGGCCCCACCGCTGGGTTCGGGGATGATCCGATCCACGATGCCCAGGTTCAAGAGATCGGGGGCCGAGAGTTTGAGGGCTTCGGCGGCTTTGGCGGCTTCTTTGGCGTCGCGCCAGAGGATGGCCGCGCAGGACTCGGGCGAGATCACCGAGTACCAGGCGTTTTCCAGGATCAGCACGCGGTTGCCTACCCCAATGGCCAGCGCCCCGCCCGAGCCGCCCTCGCCCAGGATGATGGCGATGGCCGGCACCCTTAGGCGGGCCATGCGCTGGATGCTCTGGGCGATCACCCAGGCCTGGCCGCGCTCCTCGGCGGAGACGCCGGGGTAGGCGCCGGGGGTGTCGATGAAGGCGATGAAGGGCCGCCCGAAGCGGTCGGCCAGATCCATCATACGCATGGCCTTGCGGTAACCCTCGGGGTGGGGCATGGCGAAGTTGCGCCGGATGTTTTCTTTGGTGTCGCGGCCTTTCTGGTGCCCCACCACCACCACCGAGGTGCCTTCAAAGCGGGCCAGGCCGCCCACCACCGCGGGGTCTTCGCCGTAGGTTCGGTCACCGTACAGTTCGACAAACTCGGTCATGATGCCCCCGATCACGTCGAGGGTGGTGGGGCGTCCGGGGGCACGGGCCAGCTGCACCCGCTCCCAGCGAGAGAGGTTATCGAAGGTCTCCGATTTGAGCTGGGCCAGGCGCTCCCGCAGAACCTGGAGCTCGCCGGAGAGGTCGACCCCGCTGCTGGTCGCAAAGCCCTCCAGCTCGGCGATTTTGGCCTCGAGCTCCTCGATCGGCTTTTCGAACTCAAGCGGCATAAGCACCCCCTTTTAGCGGTTGGTGTCTGACTTGAAGGCTAGCCTGCATGGTTCACCGTCCTGGGGTGCAGCAGCTTGAGGATGCGCGCCACGGTTTCCTTCAGCCGGCGCCGATCCACCACCTGGTCTACCATGCCGTGCTTGAGCAAAAACTCCGAGCGCTGGAAGCCCTCGGGTAAGTCCTGGCGGATGGTTTGCTTAATCACTCGAGGCCCGGCAAAGCCGATCAGGGCCCCGGGCTCGGCCAGAATCACATCGGCGATGGCCGCGAAGCTGGCCGTGACCCCGCCGGTGGTGGGGTCGGTGAGGATGGAGATGTAGGGCAGTTTTTGCGCCCACAACCGGTCGAGGGCCAGGGTGGTCTTGGCCATCTGCATCAGGGATAAAGCCGCTTCCTGCATCCGGGCCCCGCCCGAGACTGCGACGATCACCACCGCCCGGTTCTCCTGGGCGGCCAGTTCGATGCCGCGGGTAATTTCCTCACCCACCACGCTGCCCATCGAACCCCCGGCAAAGGCGTAGTCCATCACCAGCAGCACGCTTTCCACGCCCCCAATGGTGCAGCGCCCCCCCACGATGGCATCGGGCCGCCCGGCTTCCTTTTGGTAGCGCTCGAGCCGCTTGGGGTAGGGCTCGGTATCCACAAAGCCCAGGGGGTCGGTGGGTTTGAGGCCGGTGATCTGCTCGAAGCTGCCTGCATCGGCCAGCATGGCGATGCGCTTGTCGGCCGAGAGCCGCAGGTGGTGCTCGCACTTGGGGCAGACGTGCAGGTTGGTCTCGAGGTCTTTTTTATATATCTGCGCGTCGCACTTGGGGCACTTGACCCATAGCTCGGGAATGTCCCTTGCCTCGCCCTGTGCCCGGCGACGGCGGAAAAGCCGCTCTAAGGCCATAACGCCCTATCTTATACCGCAGAATGAGAATAAGGCGAAACCCCCCTTGTTTGGACGGGGTTCAAGTATAGGGCTGTGCGAGCCGAGGCGCGGCTGAATCGGCATGGGTGCGGCACTTAGCGAACTGCGGCATAACCCACATAGGGGAGTGGGTCAACCGCCACCCCATACCGGTATACGGTGTAGTGCAGGTGCGGGCCGGTGGAGCGCCCGGTTGAACCGACTGCACCGATCAAGGCGCTTTGTTGAACCTGCTGGCCTTTTTCGACGTAGGTGGAGGAAAGGTGTCCGTACAGGGTGTGCAGGCCATTGCCGTGGTCTATTAGAACCATCAGGCCAAAGATGGGGTTCCAGCCCATCTCGCTCACCGTTCCGGCCGCGGTGGCATAGACCGGCGTGCCCTCGGGTGCGGCAAAGTCTACGCCGTTGTGAAATTCGTAGGCCCCACCGCCAAACGGATTGGAGCGGTAGCCGAAGGTGGAGGTGAGCGGGGCTTCGACCAGCAAGGGCAGACCGGTTGGTACGAACTGGGTCGGGCTGGGGGGGCTGGCCTGGAGGGCGGGCCGCCGCAGCACACGCCCAGGGCGGGGATCGGGGGGGAGTGGGTTGTTGAGTGCAACGGCAGTGGCCTCGAGCTCCGCTGCAAAACCTTCCACCTGAGAGCGCAGGCTGAGCAGCAGAGCGCCCAGATCGATGGGCTCGCCGGCCCCTCGAGGGGCCCCGTCGGGCCTGGGCACCGGGTTGGGCTGGGCCGGCGCAGGCAGGTGCAGCTTGGGCAGGCCGGCCTTGGCGCGGAGCCGGTTGATTTCGCTTTCCAGCACCTTGAGGCTCTGTTGCAGTTGAACAGCCTCGATGCCGTAGGCCTCGTTGCGGCTTTTTTCGGCCTCGAGCTCCAAGCTTAGCTTATAGGCCTGGGCCTCCAGCCGGGCCAGTTGCTGACGCTCGAGGGAGCTTTTGCTCCACCCCAGCAGCACCAGCCCCACCAGCAGCAGCGGCAAAGCCGCCACCACCCACAGCGGCACCCTCAGGGTGACGCTCGAGGTGAGGGGGTGGGGCGCTCTCGCCATGACCCATTTAGCCTACAGCAAGAAGGCCTGGGCCTCGGTGACGGCTGACCCTCCCCCAAAAGAGGGGCTGGGTGGCCTGGGCTACTGGTTGCTGCCTGTCTTGGTGTTCTGGGGCAGCGCCCTGGGCTCGCCCGTCTGGCTGCGGCCCACAAACACCGCTCCGGCCTCCACATCCAGGGACATGGCCCGCACGTCCCCTTCTACCCGGGCGCTCTTGGTGATGTGCAGCTTGCCCAGCGCGATCACTTGGGCGCTAACCTGCCCGTGAACGATGATGTTGTTGGCCTTAATCTGATCGCCTTCGATCTGGGCGTTGCTGCCGATCTCGAGGTCGCCCTCGACGAGCACCGATCCTTTGATCTTCCCGTCGATGCGGGTGTTGCCCGGGGCTCTAAGGTTGCCTTCGATCTCACTGCCCTCACTCAGGTAGGTGAGCGCAGCCGGATTGGGTTTACGTCCTCCACCTAACACCGCCATAGTTTACACCCCTGCCCGTCAAACTTGCCGCGGCCTGCTAGTCTAGGTAGGGAATCGGGTTAACCTCGCTCCCGTTGCGGAAGACCGTGTAGTGCAGGTGGGGCCCGGTTGAGCGGCCCGTCGAACCCACCAGCCCCACCTGGTCGCCGCGCTCGAGGCGCTGCCCAACCTGTACCGTGATGGAGGATAGGTGCCCGTACAGGGTGCGGTAGCCGTAGCCGTGATCCACCACCACCGCCAGGCCAAAGGGGCCTTTCCAGCCGGTCTCGATGACCCTGCCGGCCCCGGTGACCCGCACGGGGGTGCCGTAAGAGGCAGGGAAGTCCAGCCCGTTGTGAAACTCAAAGCCCCAGCCAAAAGGGTTGCGACGGTAGCCGAAATACGAGGTGATCCGGGTCTGCCCGCGGATGGGGTAGCCGTAGGGCATGGCGGCTTCCCGCTCGAGGGCCTCGTTGAGCGCCGGCGATACCTCACTCAGCTTCTCGGAAAAAGCCCTGGTCTGTTGGTCGGCATACTTTAAGACATCCTCGAGGGCCGCCGGGGTCGCGGCCCCCCCGCGCCCACCGCCCTCGTTGCGGGTTGGGGTGAGTTTGATTTTGGGCATCCCGGCCCGCTCGCGCAGGGTGTTGATCTCTTTTTCGAGCACCTCGAGCTGCTTCAGAATGCTCTGGGCATCCTGGCTGAGGGCGTTGTTGCGGGTGCGCTCAGCCGCCAACTGGTTGTTGAGCTTGCGGGCCTGATCCGACAGGCTTACCAACTGAATCTGCAGGCTGCGCATCTCGGCGGTGCGCTGCCAGAGCCAGAGGTTCAGGCCGCTCCAGACCAGCAGCACCAGCACCACCACCAGCGGAACCCAGGCGGGTAGGGAAAACGCCCGTGGGGCGGCGCCGGTGCGGGCCAGCCACAGGGTATAACGCACGGGGTGTCGACGGGGCGGCATCAGGTGCTATAAGTAACGCCGCCCTATGGTTAAAGTCAAGGGGCCTTTAACCTGCCAGGCCCAATCTCTCATCTTTGGGCCCTCCCGGATTTCCCCCAGGAATCTGGCAGTTGCGGCTTGGGGGGGGGTGTTGGATTAGAACTTTCTGGGAAAGTGGGGCGTTACATGAACGATGTTTTGTAGTTCAAGTCACACCTTTCTAAAGCAGCCATTAAAACATCCCCACCTGCCCGAAAGAACTAGGCAAACTGGGCGGCTGCCTCGATAGCCACGTCGATGGCGCGCTGCACCGCCAGGCCTTTGGCCTCCAGGATGGGCTGTTCGGCCCTGGTACGCTGCGCGATGATGCCGCAGATGCAGGCCGCGGCAAACCCGTACACGTTGCCCATCTTGAACAGGGTGCCGGCCTCCATCTCGTAGTTGAGTATGCGCAGGTTGCGGTACTCTTCGGTAATCCCCTGGAGGGCCCGCAGCAGGTGGGGGTTGGCTGAACCGGTGCGCTCCTGCCCCTCGTAAAAGGTGTCTACCGAGGCGGTGATGCCCAGGGCGTGCTCGACACCCAGGCGCTGCGCGGCCTCCACCAGGGCCACGGTGAGGAAGGGGTCGGCGCTGGCGGGGTACTCGGGGGGGGCAATGTCGTTGGCAGCGCCCTGCCGGCACAGGGCCGCTTTAGAAATCACCACGCTGCCAGGCTTTACATCCTCCTGGATGGAGCCGCTGGTGCCCACCCGGATGATGGTGCGGATGCCGACCTGCACCAGTTCGTTGACCACGATGCTCAGGCTGGGGGCTCCCATGCCGCTGGTGGCTGAGATGATGGGCCGTCCGTTGGGCAAAAAACCGAGGTAGCTGTTCAAGCCTCGGTTTTCCGAGAGGGTTTTGACCTGGCTGAGCTTGGTCTGGGCTATCTGGGTTGCGCGGTTGGGGTCGCCGCTCAGAATGGCCAGGGTGGGGCGGTGATCGCCCAGATCTTCGGGCCCGAAGCCGATGTGGTACAGGTCTGCCATAGGCCTATTATGGTACTCGAGGCCCCGCCATCAAGCCAGCCCAGCGTGGCGGGTAGAGGGCCGGGTGATCTTGCCCGCGATGGCGCTCTGGCTCGCCCCTGTAACTTGCTGCAGGATGTTGGGCAGCTCGAGGTGGCGCAGATACCCCAGCACCGCAAAACAAAGGGCCTCGCGGTGCTTGGAGTCGAAGCCCTTTTCCTCGAAGGTATACACGGGAACCGGTAAAAGCCGCTTGAGATGCTGCATAAGGGTGGCGTTGTAGGCCCCGCCGCCGGCTGCCCAGATTTCGTCGAGCCCCAGGGGTAGCACAAAGTCCTGGTAGGCTTTGGCGATGGAACGCGCGGTGAACTCGGTCAGGGTGGCCAGCAGGTTTTGGGGGGGTAAGGCTGCATCCTCGTCCAGCGTCTCCAGGTTCCAGAGCTCGCGCCCCGTGGATTTGGGCGGTTTGCGGTCGAAGTAGGGATGGGCCAGCCAGCGCTCTACCAGCAGCGTATCTACTTTGCCCGAAGCCGCAATTTTGCCGCCTGTGTCCTGGTTCAGGCCCAGTCGGCCAGCAGCTTCGTCGAGCAGGGCGTTGCCAGGCCCGGTGTCGAAGGCCAGCACCTTGCTGGGATTCAGGTCGGCGGGCAGGTAGGTCAGGTTGGAGATGCCCCCGATGTTGTGAATGGCCCGGCGAACCCCTTTTTCTCCGTAGAGCAGCAGGTCGGCGTAGGGCACAAAGGGTGCACCCTCCCCGCCTAGGGCCAGGTCGGAGGGGCGAAAATCCGAGACCACCGGTACGCCCAGGGCTTCGGCCAGATAGGCCGGTTCGCCCAGTTGCAAGGTGGCGTGGGGGGGTTCGTGCCAGACGGTCTGGCCGTGCGAGGCCACCAGGTCTACCTGGCCCTTGAAATCGGTAGCTACCTCCGCATAAAAGCGGCCCAGAGCATGGTGCAAGAGGGCCAGCTCGCGGGTCGTGGTCTGCGACTTCAGGGTGCGGATAATCTGGGCGCGCAGCTCGGCTGGGAAAGGGGCTTCTTTGTGGCGAAGCACCCGCCAGTCGAGCTTTGGCGGCCGACCCGCCAACTCGGCCAGCACCAGATCCACCGCGTCCACCGAGGTGCCGGACATCAAACCCAAAACGCGCATACCCTAGACTCTACCGCTGCTGCCTGGGCGAGCGGTATAGACTGGGGAGGCCATGCTAAAAAAGGCTTCGCAGATCGTTCAGGGGGCGGTTGAATCGGGGCGAATACCGGGGGTTGCTTTGGGCGTGGTGGGTTTGGATGGCTCCTCGGAGATGTTTTGCAGCGGGGTCAAGCACCTGCAGAAGCCAGCGCCGGTTGACCCCGATACCCTCTTTGACCTGGCCAGCCTGACCAAGGTACTCTTTACCGTGCCGCAAATACTGCATCTGGTGGAGGAGGGGCTGGCCGACCTGGACGACCCGCTCTCGAGCTGCCTGCCCGAGCTGGCCTGGATGCAGGGTAGCGAGCTGCCCAGCCGTACCCTAAGGCAGTTGCTAACGCATGTGGCCGGGCTGCCGGCCTGGGAGGCCGTTTATACCTGGGGCGGGGAGGCCCACACCCTTAAGCACCGGGTTTTGCAGCACCGCTGGGAAGTGGGGCCGGTGGGCGCGCATGTGTATTCCGATATCGGCTACATCCTGTTGGGGCTGGTGCTGGAGCGCTTAAGGGGTAAGGGCTTGGATGTTTTTACTCTTTCGGAGGGCCTGGTCTTCAACCCCCCAAACCCCGAGCAGTGTGCCGCGACCGAGCACGACCCCTGGCGCGGGCGGGTCTTGCAGGGTGAGGTTCACGACGAAAACTGCTTTGCCCTGGGTGGAGCCACCGGGCACGCCGGGCTTTTTGGCAGCTTGAAGGGGGTTCTGGCCTACGTCCACCGGTTGATGAAGGGCGAGGTGCTCTCCCCGGCAGCGCTGGCGGAGATGCGGCGCCCGCAGCATGCCGAGCGGGCCCTGGGCTGGCTGATACCCACCCCTTCCTACAGCGGGGGCAGTCTGTGCAGCTGCCAGACCTTGGGGCACACCGGCTTTACCGGAACCGGGGTCTGGATGGATTTTGAGCGGGGCTATGCCTGGGTTTTGCTCACCAACCGGGTGCATCCCAGCCGGCGCAAAGAAACCGGCATTGCTGAGCTGCGACGTGCTGTAGGGAACGCAATTGCCGCAGCCTGGAAGGGCTGATTTACTCCAGGGCCTCGTCGGCCGGGGCGCCCTCGAGAACCCCCCGCCATAACAGCACCAGGGTGGGTATGGCGACCACCAGAAGCAGCAGCAGCGACATAAGCCCTTCCACAAGGCCAAGCTAGCCCGGATTGGTCAGGGGGTGGTCAGCTGGAAGCCTCGTCGCGGCTGGGGTGCTTGCGGCTGGAAGATTGATTGGCGCGGATGCCGGCCTCAAAATCGATCTCCATGGGGGGGTTGTCGTCCATATCCACAAACACCGAGGGGTGGCGGGGCCGCTTTCGAGGCTGTTGTGTAGGGTTCGAAGGCTGGCTCAGGCGCCCTAGCTGAAAGAAGGTCAGGGCGACCAGCGCCAGCAGAACCAGCACCCCTAAGGCCCATTCCAGGGACATGGCTTTATGCTACTGCAAAACGCCGGGGCCTGCCGAACCCCATCTAAATCACCTCGCGGAAGCCAATGGCCTCGGCCCGGGCCTGGAGTTCGCGCTTCAAGAGGGCGTGCTCGGGCTGCTCGAGGTAGGGGTCGGCCTCCAGGATGGCTTTGGCTAGGGCCCGGCTTTGCTCGATGATGGCCTGGTCGGAGGCCAGGTCGCCCAGCCGCAGGTCGGGCATGCCCGACTGGCGGGTTCCCCGCAGCTCGCCGGGGCCGCGCAGCCGGAGGTCTTGCTCGGCGATGTAGAAGCCGTCGGTGGATTCCTCGATGACCCGCAGGCGCTCGAGGGTGCGCTTGGAGGTTTCGCCAGCAATCAGGACGCAGTAGGATTCCAGCCCCCCCCGCCCCACCCGCCCGCGCAACTGGTGCAACTGGGCCAGCCCGAAGCGCTCAGCGTTTTCGATGATCATCACGGTGGCCTGGGGAATATCCACCCCCACTTCAATCACGGTGGTCGAGACCAAAAGGTCGAAAGCCCCTTGTTTGAAGCGCTCCATGACCGCGTCCTTTTCCTCGGCCTTCATCTTGCCGTGCAGCAGGTCGATGCGCACGTCGGGAAGAAGAATTTCCAGCTCCTCGCGCAGCCGGGTGGCCGCGGCCAGTTCGGCGGTGGCCTCCGACTCGCCCTCTTCGATCATGGGGGTGACCACAAAGACCTGGTGGCCCTTTTTTATCTCCTGCCGGGCAAAGGCGTAGGCCTGGGTGCGGGTTTTCTGGGTGAGGATTTTGGTGCGGACGGGGGTGCGGCCGGGGGGGAGTTCGTCGATCTGGGAGACCTCGAGGTCGCCGTAGAGGGTGAGGGCCAGCGAGCGCGGGATGGGGGTGGCCGACATCACCAGCACGTCGGGGCGCTGGCCCAGCAGCCGGCGGCGCTGCATCACGCCGAAGCGGTGCTCCTCGTCGATCACCGCCAGGCCCAGGTCATGGAAGGCCACCCCATCCTGGATGAGGGCATGGGTGCCCACCACCACCTGGGTCTGGCCGCTTTTGAGCCGCTCCAGCACGCTCCTTTTCTCGCCATTCGACATGGAGCCCACCAGCAAATCCACCGAGACCCCCAGCGGGTAGAGGTAGCGGGTGAGGTTCTCGAAGTGCTGCTTGGCTAGAATTTCGGTAGGGGCCATCAGAGCCCCCTGGGCCCCGTTCTGGGCCGCCACAAAGAGCGCGGCGGCGGCCACCGCGGTCTTGCCCGAGCCCACATCGCCCTGCACCAGCCGGGCCATCTGCCGCTCGGACTGCATATCGGCCAGGATTTCCGAGAGCACCCGTTCCTGCGCACCCGTCAGGGTAAACGGCAGGGCGGCGCGGAAGCGCTCGAGCATCTCGGGGGTAACCCGGAAGACCCGGCCCAGAAGCGCCGAGCCCCCGGACTCGATCATCACCTTGAGCTCCAAGAGCAAAAACTCGTCGAACTTGAGGCGCTGGAGGGCCTGCTCGAGCTGTTCTTCCGAGCTGGGGAAGTGGGCCTGCCGCAAGGCCCTGTCCAGCGGCATCAGCGATGCTTGCTTTAAGTAGGGCTCGAGGGGGTCGGGTATGGTTTGGAAGGCCTCGAGGGCCCGCCAGGCTGCCCGCCGCAAAAAAGCCTGTCCAATGCCTTCCTTGGCGGGGTAGACCGGCACGATGCGCCCGGTGGAGAGCGACTCGCCGCCTTCGTCCTCGAAGTACTCCACCATCAGCGAGGTAACGCCCCCGCGCTTCTGCACCCGCCCGGACAGGACGAGGCTGGCGCCCTCGGGCATCTGCTTGAGCACCCAGGGCTGGTTGAACCAGACGCCGGTAAACTTCCAGCCCCAGGCGTCCATAAAGCGCACCTGCACCAGCTGCAGGCCCTTTCGGGGGGTCTTGACCAGCTCCCGGCTCAGTACCTTGCCCACCACTGTGGCTTTAGCGCCGTCCTCGACCTCGCGGATGCTCTGCAGGGTGCGCCGGTCTTCGTAGCGGCGGGGGTAGTGGTGCAGCAGGTCGCGCAGGGCCCGGATGCCCAGCTCGGCCAGCTTTTTTCTGCCGCCGGGCCCCAGGTTCAGGGCTTCCACCGGGGTGTCGAAGGACACGGTCTCCAGCGCCGGGCTTCGGGTACCGGGCACGGCTTGGGGGGGCTCGAGGCGCTGGGGTCTACTTTCGGCGACCTGGCCCCCCAGCAGCTCGAGGGCTTTTTTCAGCTGCTCTTTGCGGGTTTCGACATCCATCTGGCGGTACCCGGCCAGCAGCCGCCCCACCTCGGGGAAGGGCTGGCCCAGGTTCTGAATCAGCTTTTCCAGGCCCCCGGCCACCACCCGATCCTGGGCGCCGTCGGCCAGTTCGCGCGCGATGGGGCGGATGAGGCGGGCTTTGAGCTCTTCGCGGGTCACGTGCTCCTCTCGATTCATTTTAGCTGGGGTTGGCGCTGCTTTTGTGGTGCGCCCGTG
This sequence comes from Meiothermus ruber DSM 1279, assembly GCF_000024425.1. NCBI lineage: Bacteria > Thermotogati > Deinococcota > Deinococci > Thermales > Thermaceae > Meiothermus > Meiothermus ruber. Next base: position 2,243,563 of record NC_013946.1, on the reverse strand, counting down.
GCAATGTCGAAAAGGTCATGGTCTGGGAGGGGATGGCGCGTATACTTGGTGGGTATGGCTTTATCCCAAGTTGAAGTGTTGCCCAACGGCCTGACGCTGGCCGTGGAAGAACGCCCCTGGACACCGGGTGTGGCTATGCAGCTTCTGGTTCCGGTGGGCGCCGTGAACGATCCCGAGGGGATGGAGGGCGCAGCCAGCCTGCTGGAGGGCTGGCTATGGAAAGGGGCCGGTCGCCGCGATGCGCGGGCCCTGGCCGAGGCCTTCGACGACCTGGGGGTGCGCCGGGGTAGCAGCAGCGCCCTCGAGCACACCACCTTCGCCGCGCAGTTCCTGGCCGACAAGCTGGAGGCGGTGCTGGGGCTGTACGCCGACGTGCTGATGCGCCCCCACCTGCCCAGCGAGGCCCTCGAGGCGGTGCGGCAGATCGCCCTGCAGGAGCTGGCCGCGCTGGAGGATCAGCCCCCCAAGAAGATGTTTGCGGCCCTGCGCCGGGCGGTGTTTGCCAGCCCCCACGGGCGCAACCCCAGCGGCCAGGAGGCCCACCTCAAAGCCATCTCCGCCGAGGCCCTGCGGGACGACTTTGCCCGGCGCTACGCCCCCCAGGGGGCCATTCTGGCCCTGGTGGGCGGCATCGGCTTTGAAGAGGCCAGGCAGGCTGTTCTGAACGCTTTTGGGGCCTGGAGCGGGGCGGGGGCGGGCTACCCGCCGGTTGAGCTGGCGCCGGTGCGCACCCTGCACCTCGAGCAGGAGACCGCCCAGGTGCAGATCGGCCTGATCTACCCCGACATCTCCTTCGAGCACCCCGAGTTCTACAGCGCCCGCCTGGCCGTGCAGGTGCTCTCGGGGGGCAGCAGCAGCCGCCTGTTTACCGAGGTGCGGGAGAAGCGGGGCCTGGTCTACTCGGTGTACGCCGCACCCAACGGCGTTAAAGGCTATAGCTACCTGACCGCCTACGCCGGCACCACCCCCGAGCGGGCCGACGAGACCCTGCGGGTGATGCAGGCCGAGATCGCCCGGCTGGCCGAAGGGGTGCGCGAGGAGGAGCTCGAGCGCACCAAGGTGGGCCTGCGGGCGGCTTTGGTGATGCAGGACGAGTCCTCGCGCTCGAGGGCTGCCAGCATCGCCCGCGACCTTTACCTGCTGGGCCGGGTGCGCACCCTGGACGAGATCGAGGCCCAGATTGCAGCCGTAGACGTAACACGCATCAACCGCTACCTGGCCGCCCACCCCTACCAGAACCCCTGGATTGCCACCCTGGGGCCGCGCAAGCTGGTGGCTGCTGAATAGATTCGCTTTCCGGAGTAGTCATGACCCTGACCCGACCGACCCTGACCTTCCGCCAAACCACCCTCGAGAACGGACTCACCGTCATCGCCGAGATCAACCCCGAGGCCAAGAGCGTGGCCCTGGGCTACTTCTGCAAGACCGGCAGCCGCGACGAGACCCCGGAGATCGCGGGTGTTTCGCACTTTCTGGAGCACATGCTGTTCAAAGGCACTGAGCGGCGCGACGCCCTGCAGGTCAACCTCGAGTTCGACCAGATGGGGGCCCAGTACAACGCCTACACCTCGGAGGAGAACACCGTCTACTACGGGGCGGTGCTGCCCGAGTTCGCCCCCCGGCTTTTGGAGCTGTGGAGCGACCTGATGCGCCCGGCCCTGCGCCAGGAGGACTTCGACACCGAGAAGCAGGTCATCCTCGAGGAGATCGCCCTCTACGAAGACCGCCCCAACGTGATGCTCTTCGACTGGGGGCGGGCCCGCTACTTTGCCGGGCACCCGCTGGGGAATAGCGTGCTGGGCACCACCCAGTCCATCACCGCCCTGACCCGCGAACAGATGGCCCAGTACCAGGCCCGGCGCTACGCTCCTTCCAACCTGGTGCTGGCCCTGGCGGGCCGGGTGGATTGGGAGCGCACCCTCGAGCAGGTGGCCGCGCTCACCGCTTCCTGGCCGAAGGGCCATGCCGAAAGGGCCTACCCGGCGCTGAACCCGGCGGTGGGCGAGCTGCGCGAACCCTACCCCAAGGCCACCCAGACCTACCTGGCCGTTTTTGCACCGGGGGTCGCGGCCCAGGACCCGCGCCGCTACGCGGCCAGCATTCTGGCCAACATCCTGGGGGAAGAGGGCAACAGCCGCCTGCACTGGGCCCTGACTGATAAGGGGCTGGTGGAGTCGGTGGGGGCCGGGGTGGATGAGGCCGACCAGGCCGGTCTGTTTTACATCTACGCCCAGACCGACCCCGCCAATGAGGAGGTGGTCAAGGCCGTGCTGCGCGAGGAACTCGAGCGCCTCGAGCGCCAGGGGGTGCGCCCGGAGGAGCTCGAGCGGGCCAAAAACAAACTGGCCACCGCCCTGGTGTTTGCTGGCGAAACCCCCATGCAGCGCCTGATGAGCGTGGGCCTCCAGTACCTCTACAACCAGAGCTACGAGCCCCTGAGCGAGGTGGCCCGCAAGGTGGAGGCCGTCACGCTTGACGACGTAAACGGCCTGCTCGAGGCCCAGCCCTTCAGCCGGAGCTTCTTCTACAGCCTGGTACCGGCGGGCTAACGGGGCCGGGCCAATACCAGCGTCCAGTAGGTGCGGTAGGTGTTGGAGGCATCGCCCTGCACCAGGGCTGCCCCAATCTCGCTGAAGCTGGCGCTCTTAATGGCCTCGCAGTGCCCACTTCTGCTGTCCAGCCAGCCCCGGATTACCGTGTTCATGTCGGGGTAGCCGGCGGCGATGTTCTCCCCCCAGCTGGCGGCGCTGTAGCCGGCCCGCGCGATGCGCTGACCGGGGTTGCTACCGTCGGAGCCGGTGTGTGAGAAAAAATTATTGCGTTGCATGTCCTGGCTGTGGGCCAGGGCGGCGGCCTCGAGCTTGGCGTCCCAGGCCACCGCGGCCACCGGGCTGGCAAAGGCCTGGTTGGCGCAGCGGCAGGGAGTGGCCCGCACCTGGTTGAGGGCCTGGGTGAACACCGCGCTGCTCAGGCCGGCACCTTCGGCATCGAAGCGAACCGCGCTGCAGGCAGGCAGGCTTTCCGAAGGCGGATCGGGGCTCTCTGTGGATGGTGGGGCGGCAGGGGAGGTGCAGGCCGCCAGACTAAGCAGACAAACCAGCATCCAAGGCTTCACATGCTTTATTGTGGCATCTGCTTTAGCTCGATGACCATTGAGCCTTTTCTCAGGAAAATAAACACCTGCTCCTGCCTTCAGCCCCTATGATGCAAGGGTGTGGGTGTGGTTTTTGGGGTTGTTGCTTTGCGGTGGGGCGCTGGCCCAGACTGCCCTGGAGCTGGAGGTGCTCCAGCGCACCAACCAGGTGCGCCAGGAACGCGGCCTGCGGCCCTTGCAGTGGGACGCGCTGGCCTACAAGGCGGCGCTGGGGCACGCCCAGGATATGCAGGAGCGCAACTTCTTTGCCCACCAGAACCCGGATGGCCTGGGGGCCGCCGAGCGGATGCGGGCCGTAGGGGTGCTCGAGGTGATGGTGGGGGAGAACCTGGCCAGCTTCGAAGGCTACCCCGACCCCGAGATCCCCCAACGGGCGCTTGTGGGCTGGATGAACAGCCCCGGCCACCGGGCCAACCTGCTCAAGCCGGAGTTCACCCACCTGGGGGTGGCCCTGGTGCGCCAGGGCCGCCGGGTGGTGGTGGTGCAGAACTTCATCGGGCGGCCCTTCGACCCCCAGGTGCGCCTGACCCCAGCCCAGGCCGAGCGCACGGTGCTGGTTCTTTCGGGGAGCGCCCCCGGTACGGTGGGGGTGTTTGTGGGCAACAACCTTTACGCCCGGCTCAACCCCCCCATCCAGGCCCGCCTCGAGCTGCCCCCCAGCGCCGAGGTGAGCTTTGCGCTTTTCGACGGCCAGACCTGGTGGGCCACCCAGAACGGCCAGCGCGGCCTGCGCCTCGAGCAGACCCTCGAGCGAAGCGCTGTACCCGGCCAGCGCGTGGTTCTTCAGCTCCCGGCGGGCAGCTTCACCCTGGCGGTGGGCGCACAACCGCGCTTCTGGCAGAACCTCTCGGGGCCGGTGCGCCTCGAGCTTACCCTCCCCAGCACGCTGGAAGCGCTATGGCTGGGCCTGCGCCAGGGCAACCGCATCAGCTACAGCCACCGGATTCCCCTGAAGCCCTAGGTGCTGGCTCGGTCAGGGGTCTTTTGCGGGCCACCGGCTGGATTTTCTCGAGGTTCTGCTGGCCCTGCAAACGGGCCCAGAAGAAGGCCATCTCCACCACGGCCTGCAAGCGCACCTCCAGGGGCAGCGCCTGCCAGCGTTCCTTTTCGGAGGGCACCTCCTCGAAGCGGTATTTACGGGCGATGGGTTTCATAGTTCCTCGATATCGCGCAGGTCAATGCTGCGCCCAAAAGCCCTTTTCAGGGTAATAAAATCCTCACGCGAGACCACCCGCACCGGGAGGCCCTCTACCTGATGAACCTGGCTTCGCTCGTAGGCCTGGTCGAAATCTAGCCCAGCCAGCAGCACCAGATCAATCCGGTTGGGCTCGTAGCCCAGTTGAACCACCCCTGGGGTGCTGAGGTCCTCCAGGGTGAGCCCCAAATCGTCCCCACCAAAAAAAGTCTGGATGGCTCGAAGAACTAGGGGAGCCTCGCTTAGGTCTACCCACAGGTCGAGGTCTTTGGTGTAGCGGGGCACGCCCAAAAAAGCCAGGGCATAGCCACCGATTACCATTGAGCGAGCGCCCTGGGTATTGAGGCAGCGGATAAACTCGAGCATCTCCTGGGTCATATCTCAGCGCGGGGTGCACCGCTGCTTATAGCTTAGCCCATGTTAGTATCCTCCAGCGGCGAAGCCGTCTGTCCCGAGAGGAGCCGGTTGTTGTGGAAGCTCGAGTTCTCCTTGCCATCGCCCTTACCATCCTGCCCTGGGCCTCGGCCTTTGCCGGGATACGGGCGGGCCTGCAGGACTACAGCCCCGCGCACCTCACCTTGCTGCGCTTTTTAGTGGCCTCGAGCGTGATGCTGGTTTATGCCCTGCTGGTGCGGATGCCGCTGCCCGAGCGGCGCGACTGGCCGGCCATCTTCGGGCTGGGGTTTCTGGGCATTACCGTCTACCACACCGCCCTCAATTTCGGGCAGGTCACGGTGAAAGCTGGCCCGGCGGCCCTCCTGATTGCGGTGGGGCCGGTGTTTGTGGCCCTGATGTCCTATTTTTTCCTGCGGGAGCGGCTCTCGGCCTGGGGCTGGTTGGGCATTGCAGTGGCTTTTACCGGGGTGGCCCTGATTGCGGTGGGGAACCATCCGGGTAGTTTTCAGCTCGAGCCCGGCGCTTTGCTGATTGTGCTCTCGGCCTTGGTGACCTCGGTGTATTTTGTCTTCCAGCGGCGCCTGGCGCGTAAGTACAACCCCCTCAACTTCACGGCCTACACCATCTGGGCCGGTACGCTGCCCCTGCTGGTCTTCTGGCCGGGGCTCTTCTCCGAGGTGCAGGCGGCCTCGCCGCAGGCTACCTGGAGCGTGATCTACCTGGGGGTGCTGCCCGGCGGCCTTTCGTACCTGACCTGGAACTACGCCCTGAGCCGCGCCCCGGCCTCGCAGGTGACCAGTTTTCTGTATGTCTCCCCGGTGCTCGCCACCCTGATCGCCTACCTCTGGCTGGGGGAAGTGCCCGGCCTGCTGGCTTTGGTGGGCGGGGGTATCGCCCTGGTGGGGGTGATCATCGTGAACACGCTGGGGAGGGTGACCAGGGATGCTTAGTCCGGCGGGCCTGCCTTCCAGTAACCGCCTCTTCCTACCGGTACAATCAACCAAGATATGGCCGAGATTCTCCCCATCCGCCTGTACGGCGACCCTGTTTTGAAGAAAAAAGCCCTGCCGGTGCAGGACTTTAGCGGCATACCCCAACTGGCCGAGAACATGCTCGAGACCATGTTTGAGGCCCGGGGGGTGGGGCTGGCCGCCCCGCAGGTGGGTGTGAGCCAGCGGCTGTTTGTGGCCGCTGAGTACCTGGACGACGACGAAGAAGAAGGCCCCGAGGCCGACCTCAAGACCCGCGTCAAGCAGCTATATGTGATGGTGAACCCCGTCATTACCTACCGCGCGGGCCGGCAGTCCATCCTCGAGGGCTGCCTTTCGCTGCCGGGCCTGTACGCCGAGGGGGCCCAGCGCGACCTGCAGGTGCGGGTCGAGTACCAGGACGAGCACGGCCAGAAGAAGGTGCTCGAGGCCGAGGGTTACCTGGCGGTGGTCATGCAGCACGAGATTGACCACCTCGACGGCATCCTTTTCTTCCAGCGCATGTCCTTCGCCGACCGGCAGAAGTTCCTCGAGGAGCACCGTGAAGACCTGGCCGAGTTCCAGCGCCAGGCCAAAGCCTTTTTGCGAGAAGCCAAGCGATGATGAACGAGACCATCTCAACCCACTCCAACCAACCTCGCAGGGTGGCCTTCTTCGGCTCCCCGGCCTGGGCGGTGCCGGTGCTCGAGGCCCTCTACCAGCAGCACCAGGTGGTGCTGGTGGTGACCCAGCCCGACAAACCGGCGGGCCGGGGTCTCAAGCTCACGCCCTGCCCGGTGGCCGCCTGGGCCGAGGCCCGGGGCCTGCGGGTCGAGAAGCCCGCCAGACTGCGCAAGAACCTCGAGTTCACAGAGCTTTTCCGGGAGATCGCCCCGGAGGTGGCGGTCACGGCGGCCTACGGCAAAATTCTCCCCGCCGAGCTGCTGGCAATCCCCCGGTTCGGCTTCCTGAACCTGCACCCTTCCGACCTGCCCAAGTACCGCGGCCCGGCTCCGGTGCAGTGGACGCTGATCCACGGCGAGACCGAGACCGCCGTCTGCATCATGCAGACCGATGTGGGCATGGACACCGGCCCGGTGGTGGCCCGCTGGCGCACCCCGGTGGGCCCCGACGAAACAGCCGTGGAGCTTTCCAACCGCCTGCGCGACAAAGGGATCGAGCTGTTATTGGAGGCCCTGGCCGACCTCGAGCACCTGCAACCCCAGCCCCAGCCGGCCCTGGGCACCCACGCCCCCATGCTGCAAAAAGACGACGGAAAAATCGTCTGGGAGCGTAGCGCCGATGAAATCTACAACCGCCACCGGGGGGTGCAGCCCTGGCCGGGAAGCTGGTTCGAGCACCGGGGCCGGCGGGTAAAGGTGCTGCAGATGTCGAGGGGCCCACTGGAGCAGATTCTCGAGCCGGGCACGGTTCTGCACATCGCCGATGGGCTCATGGTTGCCGCCGGGCAGGGCAGCCTCTTGCTGAAAGAGGTGCAGCCCGAGGGTAAGAAGCCCATGCCGGCCGCCGACTGGGCGCGGGGGGCCCGCCTGCGGGTGGGCGATCGGCTGGGCTGACCCAGCTTTGCTGGCAAGCTATCGGAAAAACGCTGCCTGATTCATAATGGGGGCGTGGCCCATGAGTCCCACGGATAAGTTGAAGCTGGCCGGGCGCTACCGGCTGCTGGCCCCCCTGGGCGAGGGGGGGATGGCCGAGGTCTGGCGGGCCGCCGATGAGCGCATGGACCGCCTGGTGGCGGTCAAGATTCTGCACACCTACCTGCCCCCCAGCGAGCGCAGCCGTTTTTTCCGCGAGGTGAAGGCCCTCTCCAAGCTCTCCCACCCCGGTGTGGTACAGGTCTTCGATCTGGGCGAGGAGGAGGGCCGCACCTATTTTGTGATGGAGCTGGTGGAGGGCGGCAGCTACGACCGGCTGGGCCCTTTTGAGGACGGGGTGGAGGGCCTGCGCCTCCTGACCGCCTCGGCGCGGGTGCTCGAGGCCCTGGAGCACCTGCACCAGCGGGGCGTGATCCACCGCGATCTCACCCCCCGCAACATCCTGGTCACGCCCGAGGGCCAGCCCAAGGTGATGGACTTTGGCCTGGCCTATCTGATGCAGGAGAGCCGCCACTTCACCCGCACCGGCATCACCGTGGGCACCCCGGAGTACATGGCCCCCGAGCAGGCCAAGGGCCTGGCCCTCACCCCCCAGGCCGACCTCTACAGTTTTGGCGCGGTGCTTTACCGCACCTTTACCGGCAAGCCCCTGTTCGAAGGGGAAAACGACCAGTCGGTGCTCTACCAGCACGTCTACGAGCCGCCCAGGCCCCCCCACAGCCTGAACCCGGCCATTCCCCTCGAGGTCTCCGAGCTGATTCTGTCGCTTTTGCAAAAAACCCCCGACGAGCGCCCGGCCAGCGCGGCCACGGCCCACGCGGTGCTGGAGGAAACCCTGCGGCGCTACCGCGAGAGCCTCTCGGCCACCCCGCGGGCAGGGGCCAGCCGCAGCGGGCACTACCCCACCGGCCCCGCGCGGCCCGAGAAGCTCGAGCTGCGCGGCACCCACGACCTCTCGGGCGAGGTGGCCTGGCCCGGTGAGCTGGTGGCCCGCGAGGGCAGCCTGTGGGTGGGGGCGGGACAGGGCATCGCCCGGCTCGATCTAACCGATGGCGCGGTTCACCGCCAGCGCCTGGGTGACGAGGTCTCGGCCCCGCCGGTGGTGACCGACGAGCGGGTCTATGTGGCGGCCTGGGACGGCCGCCTGACCGCCATGTCCCTTTCCGGGCGGCCCATCCTGAGCTTCCCCACCCGCGCCGAGATCACCGCGGCCCCGCTGGTGGGTGGCCTCATCTACCTGGCCGGGCGCGACGGCTTTTTGTACGCCCTGGACGCCAGCGGCACCCTGCGCTGGGGTTTCCAGGCCGGCAGCGAGCTTTCGGCCTCGCCCACCCTGTACCGGGGTCTTTTGTTCGTGGCTAGCGAGGGCGGCTGGCTTTTTGCCCTCGACCCCCAGAGCGGCCACCTGCGCTACAAGGTGGAGGCCGGGGCCGTGCACACCGCCATGCCGGCTCGAGGCGGCCTGCTTTTTATCCCCACCTGGGCGGGCGAGATCCACGCCTTCGACCCCCTGACCCGTGAGGTGCAATGGAGTTTCGACCTCGAGGGCGAACTCTGGGGGGCCCCGGCCCTGGACGAACGCCACCTGTATGCGGCGAGCTGGGCCGGGAAGCTCCACGCCCTCGACCAGAAAACCGGCGATGAGGTGTGGGCGCTCGAGGTCGGCAAGGTTACCGCGGCGCCCTCCATCGCCCACGGGGTGCTGTACCTGGGCACCGAGGAAGGCCGGGTGCTGGGGGTGGACACCAAGAGCGGACGGCTGCTCTTTGAGGCCACCGGTTTAGGCCCCATCCAGGTGCCCCCGCTGCCCTACCGGGGGGCGCTTTATGTGGCGACCCTGGCGGGGAAGCTGTACCGGTTTGCTTGAAAGCAGTTAGGATGAGCGCATGTTGACCCGGCTTTTGGTTCGTAACTATAAGAGCTTGGGGAAGGTTGACCTCGAGCTTGGTAAGCTGGCCGTTTTTGTAGGCCCCAACGGCTCGGGTAAAAGCAACCTGCTCGATGCTTTGCGCTTCGTTTCAGATGCCCTGAGTCTCAACCTGGACTATGCGTTGCGAGAACGAGGGGGTATCAACGAGGTACGTCGGCGCTCGAGCGGTCGCCCCAACAATTTCCGTATCGAACTGCACCTAACCCTCGAGCACTGGGCTGCTAAATATGCTTTTGACATCGAAGCTGTGCGCGGCTACGATTATCAGGTTGCTCGGGAGGAGTGCCGGGTGTTTTCACTGCAGACCGCAGTCTCGTCTGAGCGGTATTTTGTGCTAGAGCGCGGTGAGTTGAAAGCGTCCAACCCTCGGTTGAGCGCGGCTAGCAACCGTCAAGACCTATACTTGAGGGCTGTTTCAGCAGAAAAGGGCTTCAACGAGGTTTTCGATTATCTTACCAGAATCGCCGTCTACAACCCCAACCCTGCGGCTATTCGCAACCTGCAGGATCCCGATGCCTACCCCATCCTGCGCCGGGATGGTAGCAACCTGCCCAGCGTCCTGCGCCAGATGCGGAATGCTCCCCAACGCTTAGAGCGGGTTCAGGAGTTTCTCTCAAAGATTGTTCCGGGTGTTACAAAGGTTGAGCCTGTGATCTTGGGTCACAAGGAAACCCTCTATTTTTTTCAGCGGATGGACAACAAGAACGACTGGCGCTTTTACGCCAGCTCGATGTCGGATGGAACCTTGCGGGCGCTGGCTGTGTTGGTGGCTGCTTTCCAGACTGCCGTTACGGTAGCGGGGGTCGAAGAGCCCGAGGTGGCCCTGCATCCCGGCAGCGCTTTTGTGCTTGCGGATGCCTTGATCGAAGCCAGTGAAAGCCGTCAGATTTTGTTGACGACCCACAGTCCCGACCTTCTTGACCATGAGGGCTTGTCTCCCGATGCTCTTTTCATGGTAGGTATGCAGCGGGGAACAAGTGAGGTTCGGCCCATACCAGAGGAACAAAAACAGGTTATCCGGGATAACCTTTTTACCGCAGGGGAGCTTTTGCGCCAGCGACAACTGGAACTGCCCACAGTCCAAGACGCACTTCTATGAAACTTGCGCCCATTGTAGAGGGACATGGAGAGGTGGAGGCTTTGCCCATTCTGATCAGAAGCTTTTTCCCCTCACTCCAAGTCCAGCGACCGCTCAGGGTTCAACGAAACCGTTTCTTGAATGATCCGCAAGAACGGAGGCGTTTTCTTGCGCTTGCCCAAAACAATTTAGGCCAGCAGGGGGCCATCCTGGTGCTGCTGGATGCAGACGAAGACTGTCCTGCAGAACTTGCGCCGAGTCTTCTGTCCCAGCTTAGGCAGGATGCGCGCCTCAGCTGTCATCTGGTGCTGGCCAAATGTGAGTTCGAGACCTGGTTTCTGGCTGGCGCGGACGCTTTGGGGTTGGGACGGGCTCCGGTGGCCGTTGAAACGATTCGTGGGGCCAAAGAGGAGATAAAGCGGCGTATGGGGTACTATTCGGAAACCGTAGATCAACCCAAGTTGGTAGCTAGAATGGCCACGGCATGTGACCCTCATCTTTTGCGTGAAAGAGCGCCTTCATTCGACAAGCTTTGGCGGGAGCTAGAGAAAATTGCCAATGCCTGATTTGCGACTAACCGACGAACAACAGGCCATCGTAGCCCACAACGAGGGGCCGGCGCTGGTGTTTGCGGTGGCCGGGGCCGGCAAGACCACCGCACTGGTGCACCGCCTCGAGCGCCTGGTGCGGGAGCGGGTCTTCGAGCCCCGCAAGATTCTGGCTACCTCCTTTAGCCGCCTGGCGGTGGACGATCTCAAGCGGGCGCTTGCGCGCTGGCCCCACACCCAGGCCATCCAGGTCTCCACCCTGCACGCCCTGGGCTACCGCATCGTGCGCAAGGCGGCCTCGGAGGGGCTTTTGAAGCTGGCCGAGGTCAGGGATGAGGGCTCTGAACAGGCCCTGTTGCAGCGCACCCTGCGACGGGCCCGCGAGTTGAAGCTCGAGTGGGTCTCCGAGCTGGAGAACCTCGAGGCCGAGGACTTTTTGAGCTACGTGGGGGCCTGCAAGGGCAACCTGCAGTATGCCGATCTGAAAGGGGCCGGGCTGCCCCCAGCGGCCCTGCGGGTGGCTTCGCAGGCCCAGGCGCCCGAGGAACTCGAGTGGTACCTGGAGCTGTACAAACTGATGGAGCAGGTGCGGCTCGAGGAGGGCCTGCTCACCTTCGACGACATGCTCATGACCGGCTGGGAAGTGCTGGTGCGCCATCCGGGCATTCTGCAGACCGTGCAAAAAGCCTTTCAGGCGGTGCTGGTGGATGAGTTTCAGGACGTAAACCTGGCCCAGTCGGAGATGCTCGACCTGATTACCCAGCCCCACCGTAACTACATGGCGGTGGGCGACGACGACCAGACCATCTACGAGTGGCGGGGGGCCAGCCCGCGCTTTATCCTCGAGTTCGCCCAGCGCTATGGGGCCAAAAAATATCTGATCCGCGATACCTTCCGCTGCCCCGCGCCGCAGGTGGTGCTGGCCGGGCGGGTGATCGCCCACAACCAGCAGCGCGAACCCAAGCGCCTGAGCCTGACCAAGGGCTTCCAGGGCCGGGTGCACCTTCGCCTGGAACCCCACACGCCCGCCCAGGCCCAGGGCCTGGTGAGCGATATCGCGGGCCTGCTGGCCCAGGGCCGCAAGCCTGGCGAGATGGCGGTGCTGGTGCGGCTCTATGCCCAGACCCCCTACATCGAGCAGTGCCTGATCGAGCGGCAGATTCCCTACCGGGTGGTGGGCAGCACGCCCTTCTACCAGCGCCCGGAGATCCAGGGGCTGCTGGCCTACCTGCAACTGGCCCTGAACCCCACCAAGCACCTCTGGCTGCAGGTCTACAACACCCCCAAGCGCTACCTGAGCCGGGCCCTGGCCGATGCGGTCTGGCGGCGGGTGGAGCGGGGGGCTTCGCTGGTGGAGGCGCTGCGGGCCGAGCTGGCCGGGGCCGAGGAGCGGGTGGCCCGGCGGCTGCGCGAGCTAGCCGAGCTTTTTGAGTGGCTGGGTGGGGCTATAGCGCAGGGCCCGGCCCACGCGGTGCTGGTGGCCCTCGAGGCCCGCCTGGACTATTGCCGTCATCTGCTGCGTTCCTCGGGCTTCTATGAGGTGGGGGTGGGCAGGGCCGAGGGGGTGCGGGCCTTCCTCGAGTACACCCGCGACAAGGGCCGCGTGTTCGAGCTCTTGCAGCACCTCGAGCGGCTGGCCCAGGAGCACCTGGGCGACGAGCCCGCGCCGGAGACCCGCGAACGCCTGAGCCTGATGACCATCTTCCGGGCCAAGGGATTGGAATGGCCCCTGGTCTTCATCCCCGACTGCAACGAGGGCACCCTGCCCTACAGCGGTTCGGAGAACCTCGAGGAGGAGCGCCGCCTGTTCTATGTGGCCCTGACCCGCAGCTCGCAGCATACTTATCTTTATGCCCTGTCCAGCCTCCCGCTCTCGCCGTTCTTGCAGGAGGCCGAGTACCAGCAGGTGCTGGGGGCGGTCGAGCGGGTGGGGGAGGCCCTGGAGATGAAGGCCGAGGAACTCTCCACCGCCCAGACCCTGGCCCTGGCCCGGGGCGCCCACGAGCTGGGCCTCGAGCGCTTCTTACATCGTTGGTGGAAGGCCGAGCAGGCCCAGCCCATCGCCGCCAAGGTGCTGCGCCTGTTCGCCCACGCCGAGCGGGCGGGCTGGCTCGAGGCGCTGGGCCTCACCCCGGAAGCCAGGGGCCTTTGGGAAGCCTTCGATATAGAGCCGGGGGAGGGGATGGCGGGCGAGTTTGCCGACCTCGAGCGCTTCCTGCTGGAGCCCAAAGCCCCCGAAAAGCCCCCCGGGCTGTCGCTGGGGCAAAAGGTGCGGCATTTTCAGTTTGGTGTGGGGCGGGTGGTCGGCCTGGAAGATGGCGTGGCCACGGTGGCCTTTGCCGATGGGGTGCGCAAGCTGGTCCTGCGCTATGCCCGGCTGGAGGTGGTGGGCAGTGCATCTCTGGGCAGGCCCAAAATGGGCTTGCAGGGCCAGGACTGAACCCAACCCTACGGACACAGCGTCCAGACGGTGTCCTTGTTGAGTACCAGGTTGCGGCTAAAGCGCAGATGGCCCGGCTGGCCGGGCTGGGTGCCCTCGGCCCGCAGCTCGTAGCGGCCTTCGCGCAGGCTGGGAAAGAGCCTCGAGCCCCGCACAGTTCCGATAAACTCTCCGTTGATGTAGAAAAACACCGTCTGGTTGGGGCCGGTGCACTGGTTCTGCACAATCAAATCGAAGCGCCGCACCTCGGTAACGCTGGGCGCACAGGCCGATAGGGCCAGCAAGGCCACCAGGCAGCAGAATAGAACGCGCATCATCCAGACCGTGATACCTCGAGCCACCCCAAATTGCATGAGGGTTTGTCAGGACTTCAACGGCACACCCATGGCTTTGGCCTCGTACATGCGGCTGTCCGCAGTGCTGAGCAGCTTTTCTGGGCTCCCCCCGTCTTCGGGGTAGGCGGCCAGACCGATGTTGACCCCCAAGCGCAACCCGTTGAAGCAGATGGACTCGATGATCTGGGCGTAGCGGGTGGTAACCGCCACCGCCTCGGCCTTATCGGTGTGCGGAAAGATGGCCGCGAACTCGTCGCCGCCCCAGCGGAAAAGGTAGTCGCCCGAGCGACGCTCCTTTTCCAACAGCTCGGCCACCCGGATGAGGGCCAGATCCCCGGTGGGGTGGCCCAGCCGGTCGTTGACCGCCTTGAACCCTTTCAGATCCATCACGATCAAAGACAATGGGTAGCCGTACCGGACGGCCCGCTCGAGCTCTTCCGCCAGCGCTTTGTCGAAGGCCCGGCGGTTGGGCAGTCTGGTCAGGGGGTCGGTGAGGGCGGCCTCCTCCAGGAGGCGGTGGGTTTTGCTGTCGTGCAGAAGGGTGGCTAGCGGAGCCGCAAAGAACTGGGCGGCGCGCAGGCTATCCTCGCCGAAGGCCTGTGGGTCGTGCAGGTTGTCCAGGTTGAGGTAGGCCAGCACCTCCCCCCGAAAGGCGATGGGCAGGCACAGGTTGGCCTGAATCTCGTGCACCCTGCCGGCCCCATTCACAACTGCGGGCGGCGCAGTCCGATGGCTGACCTCGTAAATGGGGGTGGTCTCGCCGCTCAGGATGCGGGGCTCGCCCTGGTGCAAGCGCTCCTCACCCAGGCCGTACCAGTTGAGCATATCGGCGGCCGTGCTGGGGGCGGCCTGCAACCCCTCGAGGTCGAAACCCACGGCCGCTTTATAGCGGTATAGCCCGTTCTCGAGCACCATCAGGCTTCCGGCCTCACTGCCCGGCACCTGCTGGATGGCTTCTTCGAGCACCATCTGGTAAAGGTTTTCCGAGGGCTGCTGCAAAAGGGCCTGCACCAGACGGCTGACGCCTTCATGGCGGCCCTTCTCTATCAGGCGTTCAAACCCGATGCCCAGCGTGCGACAGAAGAGCAAGAGCAGCTCCTGCTCGGCCTTGCGCCAGTTTCTTTCCGGGGGTGTGCCCACCACCAGGATGTAGCGGCTGCGCGGGGAGCCAGGGGTCGGGATGGGGTGCGCCGCAAAGGTGCGCCAGCCCAGGGCCTGCAAAGCCTGCACCCCCCCCGGTTCTTCCGCGTAGCGCTGGGTGAAGAACGGTTTACCCGAGGCGTACACGTCCCAGGCCCGGCCCTGACCGTAGGGCAGGCCCTCCCGCAAAACCTCCAGCAGGGTGGGCTCGTCTACACCTGCATGGGCCAGCGCCTGCATCCGCGCCCCCCGCACCTCCCAGACCACCCCCGCCCTGAGCGACAGGCCCTGCAGCAGGAGGGAAAGGGCCATCTCCGAGGCCTCCTCGAGGGAGGTCACCTTGTGCAGCTCCACCGAGAGGTCGGAGAGCAGGCGACGGGCCTCGAGGTCGGCCAGGCGGTCGAGGTGCAGGCTCACCGTCTCGGCAAAACGGATCAGCCCATCGACCTCCTCCGGCCAGAAAGGCCGCTCGGTTTCCAGGTTGAACACCGCCACCACCTCGCCCCGTTCGAACAGCGGGAGGGCCAGCTCGGCCAGGGTGTTGATGCCAGGGGCTGCGATGAAACTGGGTTCCTGGCGTACGTCGGGCACGTACTGGGGCCGGCCTTCGCGGAAGGCCCGGCCCACCACCCCCTCGGCCGAGATCTCCTGTGCGCCGAGCGTCGGGACGCTGGCGAGCAGGCGCAGGGTGTGTTTTTGGGGCAGCCATACGCTGGCGTGGCCGCCCGACACAAACTTGGTAAGGTGCTCGGGAAGGCTGGCCAGGAGAGCCTGCCGGTGTTCCAGGGCTGGCAAAACCTCCAGGGCCTCTGCAAGAAGCTGATGGCTCCGGGCCAGCATTCTGGCGTGGCGGTGGGCCCTGCGCAGGCTCCCCCCGATGCCGTTGGCGATGAGCACCGATAGCAACAGCAGCAAACCATCCCACGCCTGAAGCCCGGCGAGGCGGGCCAGCAGCACGGCCGATAGTATGCCGGCCGCGAACCCCCATTTGAGGCCATAGATGCTGGCCGTGGTCGCTGTAAAAATCATGAGGAAGGGGAGCTTGTACGAGGGCTGCGCACCCAGGAAATCCGAAAAAAACGTAAAAATCAGGGCAGAGGCGGCAATTGCCCCGTAGACCAGATTAACCGCTGACCAACTGAAGGCCCGGTTCATGCGTCCCCTCTGCGCATGGCCTGTAGCTGCTCGCTGGACTCGATTGCTGCAGGCCGGCCCAGCAGATAGCCCTGCCCCAGGGAAAAACCTTCGGCCAGAAGGAAGCGGTACTGGGCCTCGGTCTCGATGCCTTCCACAATCACCTTGAGCCTGAGGCCATGGCCTATGGCCTGCACGGCGCGCATCAGGCGGGCCTCGGAGGTATCGGCGCGGGGGTTGGGGCCGAGGTTTTTGACGAATCCCTGGCCCAGCTTGATGGCCGCCAGGGGTAGGCTGGTGATGCGCTCCAGAGAGGAAAACCCGCTGCCGAAATCGTCGAGGTAGAGGGGGTGCCCCTGCCGGGCCAGTTGGCGCAGCACCGCAAGGTTGGTTTCGTTCAGCGCTACCTGCTCGGTGACCTCGAGGATCAGGTGCTGGGGAGCCAGGCCGTGGCGCTGTAGCAGACCGGCGATGCGTTCGGGCAGACTCGGCTCGAGCTGGCTGCCCGACAGATTGACCGCAATCGGTATGCCCCACTGGGCCGCGCGCGCGATGGCTTCGGTTAAAACCCACCCCCCCAGCTCCACCATCCAGCCCTCCTCCTCGGCGATGGGTAAAAACAGGGCCGGTGAGATCGGGCCCCGCTTGGGGTGCTGCCAGCGCAGCAGGGCCTCGAGGTGCTGCAGGCGCCGATCCTCCAGGGTGCGGATGGGCTGATAGTGCAGAAAAAAGCCCAGGGGCGTTCCCCCCGACTTAAGCGGCCGCAGGGCCTGCCCCAGGGCCTGGTGCAGCCAGTCTTCTTCGAGGGTGCTCTTTACCAGCGCGGGATCGTAAAAGCGTACCTGCCCGGGCTGGGCTTGCTCCAGGGCGATTTCGGCGGCTTGAGGAAGTTCGAGCGGGGTGCTGCCCGGCTGGGCAAAAGCCACCCCCACCCGTGGGCTGAAGTCGAGCTGGGGCCAGCGGGCCGCCAGTTGTTCGCGCACGCGCACCTGTAGCCGCGTTAGCACGGCCTGGGTGGTGGTGGGGTTATCAACCCCCTCCAGCACCAGCCAGAAGATGCCCCGCTCGAAGGCCAGGTGATCGGTTGACCGCAGCTCGGCCTGCATCGCCTCGGCGAGGCTGTGAATCACGGCCAGCCAGGTGGCCTCGCCCTCGAGCCGCCGGACGCGTTCCAGGGAGCGGCAGTGCAGCGCCAGCAGGGCTCGAGGGGCGGGCGATAAAAGGGCCAGCGTGGTTCTGAGACCATACAGATTGAGCAGACCGGTCTGGGGGTCATGCTGGCGGCTGTACTGGACTTCGTTGCGCAGCTCGTTCCCGTACAGCAGCCAGGCCACGTGGTGGGCCAGCCCCTCCAGGTGGCGCAGGTCGAGTTCGTCGAAAGCGTCGGGGCGTTCAAAGTGGTCGAGGTACAGGTAGGCGCGCGCCATCCCTTTAACCACCACCGGGGTTGCCAGCATGGCCTGGATGCTACCGACGCGCCCAGGGCCTTCTATGATGGCCCGCCGCTCGGGGTCGAGCTGTTGGTTGAAGCGGGCGATGTCGATCTGGGTAAACACCCGGGCCTGGATGTGCTGGCTCAGCGAAAGGGGTTCCCGCGGGTGCAGATAGACCTTTTGCAGGGCTTCCAGGTCGTAGCCTTTGGCCGCCACAAAGCGGAAGCATCCGTCGGGCTGGAGCAGGGTGGCGCTGCCGGCCTGGGCGACCGGCACAACCTTGAAAGCAGCCTCCAGGGCCCGTTGCAGCACCTCTTCGGGGGAAAGCGTCTCCTTGAGCCCCGAGGCCAGCAGCTCGAGCGAGGCCCCCTGGAAACGGGCCCGGCGGTAGGCATCGCTGATATCAAAACCGATGCACTGTATGCCCACCGGCTTTCCGTGCTGATCCAGCAGCGCCATAAACTCCCAGCGGCTGCGGTTCCAGGGTTTGCGGGTTGGCTTGCTGAACTCTACCCAGAAGGTCTGGTGGGGGTTCTCCAGGGCCCGATGCACCACCTCTATAACCGTCGGTACGTCCCTGGGGTCGGTATGCTCCAGCGCGCTGGCCCCAATCGGCAGGGCTTGCAGCCCCATATACTGCAGGTAGGCCCGATTGGCATAGACAAAACGCCCCTCGAGGTCGGTCTGTAGCACCATAATGCCCTGGGATAGGTCGAGCGGTTCCAGGCCCGGGCTCGCCTTAATGTGAAAATTCAAATCAGGCATACTGAACGCCCCTCATTCTTGCAGCTGCCATGCAACCCATCCCCTGCTAATCCAACGATAGCAAAACCCATGACGCCCCTTCGGTTATCTGAACCGTTGCAGAAGCCGCGCAGCGATGTTTGCAGAGGCGCCAGCCACAGGGCATTTTTTGGGAAAAACCAGCGATTTCCCATCAATAACCGAATCTGAACATTTTTTATAGGAAACCCAAAAACCCTTGCGAGGCTTTTCAACCGATGGGCATCTGGTTATATTGGCCTGCCAAAAAGCTTTGCTCGATTGGGCGGTCTAACCCTGGGCCTCGATGCGGTAGCGGCAGCACTGGCCCCCCGCTGAGATGCGCTCTTCGCGGATCACCGGCACCCCCAGGAGCTGCTGGTATAGCTCGAGCTCGCTCTGGCAAAGCTCGCCGTGCTCGAGGGAAAGCGCCAGTTTGGGGCAGCGGGCCTGCTCCAGGTACCAGGCCCCGTTTTCCTGGTAAAAGCTGGCCTGATAGCCTTGCTGGGTTAGAAACTCGGCCAGGCGGTAAATCTTTTGCTCGAGGCTCAGGCCTTCCATATGCGGGGCCAGTTCCTCGAGCAGCTTGTTGTTGCGCCGGGTCAGCACCTCCAGCACCAGCCCTTCCCCGAAGAGCTCTTTGAGATGGGTCAGCACATCGGCGCACATCTGGGCGTAAGGGGCCTGCTCGTCTACGGCCTGGTAAACCTGCTTGGGACGGCCCCGGCCCTCGTTTTTTTCCAGGCGGGCCCGCACCAGCCCTTCGCGCTCGAGATCCTCGAGGTGGCGGTGTACGGCTACCTTCGAGATGCCCAGCGACTCAGCCAGCGAACCCGCGCAACAGGCCCTCGAGCGCAGGGTTTCCAGAATCCGCAGCTTGGTTTCGCCCATCCCCAAAGCCATAACGCTCCTATGCCATCGGCAGCAGCATGTAGGACTGCACCGACAGCTGACCCGCCAGATTCCGCGCCGCCTGACGGAAAGCCAACGCCTCGGGCGAATCGGGTGCCCCAATCAGCACCGGTACACCGCTGTCGCCCCCCTCGCGCACCGAGAGCGCAATGGGAATTTCCCCCAGGAAGGCGGTGTTGTGCTGTTCGGCCATCTTGCGGCCCCCACCCTGTCCGAAGATGTAGGTTTTCTGCCCGTTTTGTTCGAAAAACGACATGTTCTCGATAACGCCCAGGATGCTAACCTGCACCCGCTTGAACATGTCCAGGGCCCGCTCGGCATCAATGCGAGCCACATCCTGCGGGGTAGTGACAATCACACCCCCCGAAAGCCGGGTGAGCTGCGCAAGCGAAAGCTGCACATCCCCCGTGCCAGGGGGCAGATCCACCATCAGATAGTCGAGCTCGCCCCAGGCCACCTCCTGCAGGAACTGCTTGAGGGTGCCGTGCAAAATGGGGCCGCGCCAGACCATGGCCTGGCCCGGCGGCACGATGTTGGCGATGCTGATGAGCTTAACGCCGTAGCGCTCCAAGGGCACCATCCGCTTTTGCTCGTCCACGCGCAGCTTTTCGCCCTGGGTGCCAAACATCTGGGCCTGGCTGGGGCCGTAGATATCGGCATCCAGTAGGCCTACTCGAGCCCCTTCCTGGGCCAGTGCCACGGCCAGGTTGGCCGCGACCGTGCTTTTGCCCACGCCCCCTTTGCCCGAGCCAATCGCTATGATGTGCTTGATGCCGGGTAGGGGCAGGTTTTGCGGCCCACGTACCTGGGCGCCAAAGTGCACCTCGACCTCGGTCGCACCGATCTTGCTAAGGGCCAGGCGTATATCCCCCTCGATTTTTTCTTTGAGCGGGCAGGCTGGTGTGGTGAGGTTGATCTTGATCGCGGCCTTGGTGCCTTGCACGGCAATTTGCTCAACCATCCCCAGCGATACCAGATCCTTGTGTAGCTCGGGGTCGTGGACGGTTTTAAGGGTTTCCAGTACCTGGGCTTCGCTGAGCGCACTCATCTCGTATTCAGATTATCCCTGGAAATGCTTTCATGAACGGGGCTGGAATCACATTACAGGGGATTGGTAACACAATTTTGTCAACTACTGCACTGTAAAAAGTTCCGCCTCGCATCACAGTTGCTCGATATCATCGCCTATGTGGGCTGGCTGGGGGCCGAGCCCGACCTGGCCAACCTTCGCCGTTTGCTCTGGATTAATGCCGCTCTGGATGTGCTGTACGTGGCGGTGGGTCTGGGTTT
Organism: Meiothermus ruber DSM 1279; assembly: GCF_000024425.1. Lineage (NCBI taxonomy): Bacteria > Thermotogati > Deinococcota > Deinococci > Thermales > Thermaceae > Meiothermus > Meiothermus ruber. The sequence continues at coordinate 2,223,232 of NC_013946.1, read as the reverse complement.
GTGGATGCGTCCAAAGCCGATACTCAAAGGTTTTGGCCTTGCTATCGCCATCCAAGGCTTATTCTTATTTTTCTTTGACCTGTTGCACGCCCTACAAATCTAAACGTATCTTGGACAAATATTGTACTGATGCTGAACAGATACCCTAAACCTCGAGGTTGAGGGTAGGTTCGTTCGGCGGTTGCTTCCTGGGTCTGCCGCTCAACTTCAGTACAGGAGGGCACGTATGAAGCTAAGAACCCTGCTGGTAGTCGGTAGCCTAGCCCTGGCCGCGCTGGGCCTCACCCTGACCAACGCCCAGAGCACCGCCCAGAACCAGACCATTGCCCAGATAGTGGCCACCAACCCCAACTTCAGCACCCTGCTGGCCGCGGTGCAGGCGGCGGGCCTGGTGGAAACCCTCTCGGGCCCAGGCCCTTTCACGGTGTTTGCGCCCACCAACGAAGCCTTTGCCAAGATCCCCAAGGCCGACCTGGACAAGCTTTTGGCCGACAAAGCCGCCCTTACCAAAGTGCTCACCTACCACGTGGTAGCGGGGCGGGTGCCCTCGAGCCAGGTGGTCACGCTCAAGGAGGCCAAAACCGTGCAGGGCCAGAGCGTGACCATCGAGGTCAAGGATGGCAAGGTGATCCTGAACGGTAACTCGACCGTTACTGTGGTGGATATCCAGGCCAGCAACGGCATTATTCACGTGATTGATACGGTTTTGCTACCCAAATAGCAGAGCCGAATTTTTAGCCCCTGTCGCCTGGCAGGGGCTTTGTTTTTGTCCTGAGGTTGTTGGTTTGTAATCCAGATCGGTTTCCGAACCATCTGTCGCGGGATACCATGCCCTGGAAGAAAGTCCAGCAGGAAGAAAGGAGCAGGCTATGCTTTGGAAAAGGTGGATTGCAGGCTTGGTGCTGGTACTTGGTTTTGCGCTGGCCCAGGAGGGTACAGCCTATGTGCGCTTCGCCCACCTGGTACCGGATGCACCGGCGGTGGACATCCTATCGGGCGGAAACAAGGTGTTTGAAGCCCAGGCCTTCAAAGACGTCACCTACTACGCCGAGGTGCCTGCGGGCAGCCTGACCCTGACCGTGCAGACCACCGGGCAGAACCCCGCCAAGGTGGCCGATGTGGCCATCCGGGTGCAGGCAGGCAAGTACTACACGGTGATGGCCCTGGGCACGGCCTCCACCCTCCAGGCCCGCCTGGTCGAAGACCGCATCGCCCCCGCCGAGGGGGTGGCCAAGGTGCGCGTGATCCATGCTTCGCCGGATGCGCCCGCGGTGGACGTGGCCCTCAAAGGCGGGCCGGTGCTCTTCCGCAACCTGGCTTTCAACCAGCTTTCGGGCTATGGCACGGTTCCGGCGGGGGTGTACAACCTCGAGGTGCGCCCCACCGGCGCCCGCACCGTTGCGCTACCGCTCGAGGGGGTGGGCTTTGAGGGGGGCAAGGTCTACAGTGTGTTTGCGGTGGGCTTGCTGGCTGGAGAAACCCTCGAGGTCGTCGTGGTGGAGGACAGCTTCGGCAGTCCATAGCTTTCTTAGCATCCGGCCGGGTGGGCTTCGGCCCACCTTTTTGTGTGCTCCGGCTATGTCAAAAAGCCATGGTGGCGACAGGATAAGAGCCATGCGTGCATGGATTCTGCTAATGATGGGGCTGCTGGGACTGGGCCTGGCCCAGCCAGCCCGCTGGGAGGGCCAGCCCGAATACCGGGCTATTGTGGGGGCGACCACTTCCGCTGGGGCTACCCTGGACAAAAGCTACGTGCTGGTCTATCCGGCCCAGGGCACCCCGCGCGGCACCGTGATCTTTGTTCCGGGTTTCCTTGGAGGCGCCACCAACTTTGATATTCTGGCCCGGCGGCTGGTGCTGGCCGCGCCGGGCTGGGCGGTCTGGGCCTGGGATCGGCGGGCCAACGGCCTCGAGGACCGCCGGGGCTTCACCACGCCCGACCCCTGGGCCTACTACCAGAACCACCCACTGCCCGAGTTTCCCTTCCTCAAGGACTGGGGGCTGCGGGTACACCTGGAGGATCTCGAGCGGGTGGTAAGCCAGGCCCGTTCAAGCGGCCCGGTGGTGCTGGCCGGGCACTCGCTGGGGGCCAGCCTGGTCTCGCTCTACGCCTTGTACCGGGGCGATACCATCCACGGCCTGATTTTGCTCGACGGCGCGCCCCGCCTGATTCCCCTCACGCGCGAGCAGTATCTGGGCGGCACCGAAGGGGGGTTTGGCCGGCTGGCCGGGCTCAACGAGCTGCTGGAAGGTAAAGCGCCCCCCTACATCAACGCCTTCGGGCTAAACCCGCGGGGCTTTGCCCAGGCCGAGGCCCAGGCTTTCATGACCGCACAGAACCCCCAGGCCGACGCCCCTGCCGGCTGGGCGCCCTTCCGGGCCAGCCGGCTGGCCGCGGCCCTGTACCGTGTGGACGAGCGTTACGCCCTCTCGCCTATCTTTGCCGTCTCGGTGGGGCAGGCCACCGGGCGCGAGGGCATCAACCTGCTGAGCCTGGCGGTGGGCAGCCTGGTTTATACCATCCGGGGCCCGCGCGGTGGGCGGGTGGAGTGGCGCGATACCGGCGAGGCCACCGATCCGCTGGAGTTCATAAGCGCCTATGCCAACCCGGTTACGGGCTTCTCGGAGTGGTTCTTTCCCTACCGTCTTTTGCTCGATATCGCGGCCTATGACACCGCCATGCCCGAGCTCCAGCCGCGCTCGGTGCCGTATCCGGTGCTGGCCCTGGGGGCGGGGCGGGGTTTGCTGCCGCAGGTGAGCAATTTTCGCAGCGTAGGAGAGGTATTCCCCAACTCCAGCCTGGATCTTCGCATCCTGCCCGGCCTGACCCACCTGGACATCCTCACCAGCCGCAGGGGGGATGCGGTGGGCCCCATCGCCCAGTACCTGCAGGGGGTGCGCTAGCCCGTGACGCTCTGGGTGCTGGGCGACCAGCTTAACCACGCAGCGGTGCGGCGGCTTGCTGCAAAACGGGTCTTGCTGGTCGAAGCCTACGAACTGGGGCGCACTCCACCCATGCACCCCCAGAAGCTGGTGCTGTTCTTCAGCGCCATGCGCCACTTTGCTCAGGAATTGCGCGAGGGCGGCCTCGAGGTCACCTATCTACAGGCCGAGACCCTGGCGGAAGCCCTGGCTGCCTTTTTCCGCGCCCACCCGGGCGAGACCCTGGCCCAGATGCAGCCCGCCGACCACGGGTTTGCCGAGCGCGCGCAGGCGCTGGTGGAGGGGCTGGGGGGCGTGTACCGGCTGGTGCCCAATCCGCTGTGGCTGTTGCAGCCGGAGGAATTCGACCGCTGGGCGGGCAGCCGCAAAACCTACCGCCTGGAGTACTTCTACCGCTTTATGCGCCAGCGCAGCGGCTACCTGATGCAGGGGGGGCAGCCGCTGGGAGGGGCCTGGAACTACGATGCTGAGAACCGCAAAACCCCCCCACCGGACTACCGGCCCCCGCCCCCTTTGCGCTTCAGCCCGGATGCGCTCACCCGACAGGCTATCCAGACGGTGCAGGAGAAATTCACCCGCCACTTCGGGGCGCTGGAGGGCTTCGACTGGCCGGTCACGCGCCAGGAGGCCCTGCAAGCCCTGGAGGATTTTGTGCAGCACCGGCTGGCCCAGTTTGGCCCCTACCAGGATGCCCTGCTGGAGCAGAGCTGGAGCCTGCACCACTCCTTGCTCTCGCCGGTTATCAACCTGGGGTTGCTGCACCCCCAAGAAGTGGTGGAGCGGGCGCTTTTGGAGTACGAAAAAGGGGGCATCCCGCTGGCCAGCATCGAGGGCTTTGTGCGGCAGATCATCGGCTGGCGGGAGTACATCTACCACGTCTACCGCCGCGAGATGCCGGGGCTGGGGCAAGCCAACCAGCTCGATGCGCATAGGCCTCTGCCCCCGCTTTTCTGGGGGGCCCCCACCCGGATGCGCTGCCTGTCTACGGTCATCGAGCGGGTGCGGCAGCGCGGCTACGCCCACCACATCGAGCGGCTGATGGTGCTGGCCAACTTTGCTCTGCTGTATGGGGTTAATCCGCAGGCGCTCAACGCCTGGTTCATCGCGGCCTTCGTGGACTCCGCCGACTGGGTGATGGCTCCCAACGTCTTGGGGATGGGGGTGTTTGCCACGCCGGTGCTTTCCTCCAAGCCCTATGCGGCCAGCGGGAAGTACATCGCCCGTATGGGTAACCACTGCCAGCGCTGCAGCTTTCGGGTAGAGGAGACCCTGGGCCAGCGGGCCTGTCCCTTCAACAGCCTGTACTGGGACTTTATGGCCCAGCACCGCCCCCTGCTCGAGGCCAACCCCCGCCTGGGGGTGCTGTACAAAAGCTGGGATAAGCGCACCCCAAAAGAGCAGGCGGCAATTCGCCAGCGGGCAGAGGTGCTGCGCCGCAGCATGGCCCGGGGGGAGCTGTAGGGCTTGCCCGGCCTGGGCGTTACCTATCGCGTGCCCAAAGGTATGGCACTGGCGATAAAGCCTGCTGGGATCGGGCTTTGCTAACGTAAATGCCCCAGGGTATGGACGTAACGAGGGGTGTCTGTGTGATTAACGTTACATAGCAGCCCTGTTGCGGGTACAATCACCGAGTACGGAAGTAACTTCGGTAGAGCCGCTCTAGCCCGCTGGGGTCGTTCCGTTGCCTTAGAGCACGAGCAGATGTTGGAGGTTGGCACTTGTACGTGCAGATAAGTACCTGGTTAAGGCCGCGCAGGCTCGAGCTGCTGGTGGGCTTGGGATTCATGCTGGTGTATGTGCTGGCGTTTCCCCTCCTGTACCGAAGCCTCGGCCACGGGGCGCTGCACCTGGCTTTGCCAGGGGTGGCCCTGCTGAGCTGGGGGCTGGGCCTGTGGGGTGCGCTGGGGGTGGGCCTGGCCTTGCCCCTCTTGCACATCGCGTTGCTCGACCTGGTGGGGGTGCCGTGGAATGCAAATCAGGACGTGGTGCTGGTGGTAGGGGCGGTGGGCTTGCTGACCTGTTTGGTGGTGGGGCTGTTTCGATTCCAGTACGACCGCCGCTGGGCCGCCGAGGTGGCCATGCAGGAGAGCCAGGCCCAGGCCGAGGCGCGTAACCTCGAGCTGGCCCTTTACTCCAAGGTGCGCGATGGGCTGGCCCGCGACCTCGAGCCGCTGGCCCTGATGCGCGGGGTGGTGGATGCCCTGCAGGAACACCCGCGCTTCGACAGCGTCGCCGCCTACCGGCCCGAAGAGGCCTGCTTGCGCCTGCTCTGGGCCGGGGGCAAGCAAACCCTACCCGAGCAGTTTGAGCCCACCCACGAGATCGTGCACCGGGCGGCCCACCTGGCCGAAACGGTGGTGATGTACAGCACCGAGGAGCGCAGCAAAGCCGGCCTGCTGGGCGAGCGCAGCCTGGTGGCGGTTCCGTTGCCGGTCAAGGGCAAGGTGGTGGGGGTGCTGGTGGTGGGCAGTGCCCATACCGACCTCGAGCCGCGCGACGTGCGTTTTCTGGAGGGGGTGGCGGGGCAGCTCAGCCTGGCTATTGACCGGGCCCAGGTCTACGAGGCTCTGCGCGAGCAGGAGGCCATCTACCGCACCCTGATGGAGACCCTGCCCGATGCAGTCGCTCTTTACGACGGCTCTAAGGTGCTGTACCTCAACCCGGTGGGCCTGCGCGGGCTGGGCTACGAACGCCTGGAGGAGGTGGTGGGCCAGCCCCTCACCAAATTTGTTCATCCCGACTCGCTGCCGCGCGTGGCCGAGCGGGTGCAGCGCATTCTGGGAGGGGAGCGCGATGGCCTCGAGGAGGTTCGCCTCGTTACCCGCGATGGCCGCGTGCTCGAGGTTGAAGCCCAGGGGGTGCGGGTGCAGATTGCAGGCCACGAGCAGGTTTTGATCTCCATCCGCGATGTGGGCGAGCGCAAGCGCCAGCAGGCCCGCATCGAGTACCTGGCCTACCACGACCCCCTCACCGACCTCCCCAACCGCCGCAAGCTGTGGGCCGTGGCCGAGAGTATTTTTGTGGCCGACCGGCGCAAGCGCGAGACCCCGGCCCTGATCTACCTCGATCTCGACAACTTCAAGCTGGTCAACGACACCCTGGGCCACCAGGTGGGCGACGAACTCTTGCGCCAACTGGCCTTGCGCATCAAAGGTACCTTGCGCCAGGACGACCTGCTGGCCCGCATGGGCGGGGACGAGTTCGCGGTGCTGCTGCCCTCTGCTGACCGCAATTCGGCGATGGCCGCTGCTAGGCGCATCGTTGAGGTTTTTGACCATCCCTTCAATCTGGGGGAACACGTCCTTCACGCGCGGGCCAGCCTGGGGGTGGCGCTTTACCCTGAGCACGGCCAGACCCTGGACGAGCTGGCCCGTGCGGCCGACGTGGCGATGTACCAGGCCAAGCAAGCCCAGACCCAGGTGGCCGTATACGACCCCGCCCAGGACATCAACTCCCTCGAGCGCCTCGAGACCATTCAGCGGCTCAGAAAAACCATTCAAGAAGGCCGCTTCCTCATCCAGTACCAGCCCATCCTGAACATCGCTGAGCGCTACATCAACAAGTGGGAAGCCCTGGTGCGCTGGGAGCACCCCACCCGCGGCCTGCTGCGCCCGGCCGAGTTCGTGCCGCTGGCCGAGGAGTCGGGCCTGATTGGCGAACTGGATCTGGCCGTGCTGAAACAGGCGGTGCAGGATCAGAAGCGGCTGGGGGGTGAGCTGACCATCAACTTTTCAGCTGTCACGCTGGCCCACCCCAACTGGGTGCGGGAAGTGGTGCGTGCCCTGGTGGACGAGGCCCTGCAGCCCAGCCTGTTGTGGCTCGAGATCACCGAGTCGGCCCTGCTGCCCGAGCGGCAAAAGTGGCTGGGGGGGCTGGTGGCGTTGCGCGGTCTGGGCGTGCGGGTGGCCCTGGACGACTTTGGCATGGGCTACTCCTCGCTGGCCCACCTCAAGCAGGTGCCAGTAGACCTGATCAAAATTGACAAAAGCTTTGTGGCAGAGATCGGGCTAAGCCAGACCTCGGAGGACATCCTGCGGGCCATGCTGCAACTGGCCAGCGCCTTTGGCCTCAAGACCCTGGCCGAGGGGGTGGAGAACCGAACCCAGCTCGAGTGGCTGGCCCGCCACGGCTGCCACTATGCCCAGGGCTACTACATCGGCCTGCCGGTCGCGGTGGAGCAGGCGGTCGAGGCTGCTTTTACCAAAGCCTATTGACTTGAACCACACCCAATGTGGTTTGGACCTCTGGGATTGGTTGGGTTGTTTCGCTGGAACTTCCCCTCGAGCCTACTTTTGCCCTGGCTCATCCAGTCGGTGCAGCCAGTACTCGGGATGACGTCTTTCGTGGGCCACAGCGACGACGAAAATTGCGTCTGGGTCAGCTATGTAGAAGATTTTGTACGGAAACTTCTTCATGACCAGGCGGCGCACCCCTATTGGGTGAACCTGAACCCCGGTCTCGGGAAACTGTTTAAGGTGCTCTAGCAACTCGTCGAAGGCCACCACAAACTTGCGCGATAACTCGGGCGATACCGACTGTAATACTCTGCTGCCTGGACAAACTCCAACCTGGCCTCGGGATGGAAGATTTTATCCAAGTCGGGAGAGGGCATCTTGTTTAATTTCTTCCCAGGAGTAACCCTTGGTTTTGCCGTTTTGCAACTCCTCGGCACGTCTGGCTGCCACCTCTGTCCAGAGGCGGTCGTGCTCTTCGGGGCTGATCTGTTCAAGGCTCGAGAGGAGCTGCTGGGCTAACTCGGCCCGGTCTTTCAGGTCTAGTTGCAGCGCTTGCTCGAGAATCTGTTCCTTGCGCATGGGTTCATTGTAGCAACTTGGTGGGAGCCACCGCTGGGTTGATTTGCCCTCTGGGGCTGTGAGGAACTTTAGCCCGTTGTAGAAGAGCAGCCTCTTGCGGGATTTGCTTCTGCCTCACGGTGTTTGGCAGCAAACACACGTAACTTGAGACCATGAATACCTTGCTGTTGGGCGCGACGGGGGGCATTGGGCAGGCTCTGGCGCGGGGGCTGGCCGGGCGGGTGGGCCGGTTGTGGCTTTCGGGCCGCAATGGTGCGGTTCTGGCCGCTCTGGCCCGAGACCTGGGGGCCCTGGCCGTGCCCACCGAGCTGGCCCACGAGCTCGAGGTGCAGGCGCTGGCCCAGGAGGTGGGGCCGCTGGACTTGCTCATCTACGCGGCGGGTGCGGTGCAGAAAGCCAGCCTGCGCGAGCAGGGGATGGGCGACCTCGAGCGCCTCTCCGCCGCCAACCTTACGGGCCTGGCCCGGGTGCTCAAATACGCCGCCTTTAACCCGCAGGCCCGGGGGGTGCTGCTGGGGGTTTACCCGGAGCTGATTGCCGTACCGGGTTTGTCGGGGTATGCGGCGACCAAGCTGGGGGCCGAGGGGCTTTTGAACGTGGCCCGCAAGGAATTCCGCCGCGAAGGGGTGCGCTTTTGCCTGGTGCGGCTGCCCGCGGTGGCCACCGGCCTCTGGGCCCCCCTGGGGGGTGCGCCCAAAAACGCCTTGCATCCAGACGAGGCCGCGGCGCGTATCTTAGAGGGTGTTCTGAGCGAGCCCATGCCGGAAGTGCTCGAGATCAGGTAGGGGAGGAAGATGCGCAATTGGCTGGTGTTGCTCTGGCTGGCTTTGCTGGCGGGCGGTGCGCAGGCCCAGACCAGCCAGTTCACCATCGAGGGGCGCGTGACCTATGCGGCCAGCTACAACCTGGGCCGCTGGGAGGGCAGCAACACCAGCGTGCGCGGTACGGTGCGCTGGAACCCCCAGACCGGCGAGGCCTCGGGCCAGGTCTGCGTGGAGCTAAGCCGCTTCGACTCGGGCAACCCCTTGCGCGATGCCGACGCGCGGGGGGTATTCGACGTCAACCGCTTTCCCCTGAGCTGCCTGGACGTGGAGCGCCTGACCCAGACCGGTGAGGACGCCGTGCTGCTGGGAACGCTGGAAATTAGCGGAACCCGTCGTCCGGTGCGCATAGCCGGCAAACTCACCCGCGAGGGCAGCGCCTACCGCTTTGTGGGGGGGTTCAACACCAGCTTCTCGGAATGGAGGCTGACCCCCCCGAGCCTGCTCTTTTTGCGGGTCAACGACCCGGTGGAGGTGCGCCTGGAGGCTCGAGCGCTTCCGCGTTAAGTAAAGCGAAGTTAAAGAACCTTCTGCACTTGGGGCCAAGCGATCTTGATACTCTTAAAAACCTGGAGGGATTCCATGCAGAAACGAACCGCCCAGTTCTCGGTTCTGGTGTGGTTGCTGCTGGCCTGCAACGCCCCCGAGGCCGTACCCCCCAACCAACCCACACCCGTTGCGGGGCAGGCCTGCCCCGACTGGGTGCACAACCGCCACGTGGTCAGAGGCCCCGATGGCGAGCTGTACCCCACCTGGCACCCCCAGGTAGACCCCGAGTACGGGTGCTACTTCGACCACGACCACGGCGACGACCCCCGCACCAGCCTGGCCAACCCCGAGCTGCCGCCCTTTGGCTACGTGGGCAAGCTGGCGGGTATGCCGGAGGCCCACGAGGGTTTCAAGGTCTTCGTGGCCAACCGCAATACCCGCAACGACGAAGACCGGGTGGCCCTGACCAGCACCCGCATCGTGGCCCACATGGGCACCGGCGGGGTGCGCCGCTACAGCGTGCGCCAGCACTCCTTAATGTTCGATCTGGTGGCCCCCAGCGGGCACCGGGTGAGCGTGCAGGGGATGGCCGACACCGGCCTGGTGGGCTCCATCTGCCAGCGTGACCTCACCCTGGGCGACGCCGACCCCAGCAACGACATTGGCCGCACCGTCATGACCCTTCCGGGAACCGGCTGCCATGGCAACAGCCCCGGCTCGCTCTACGAGATCTGGGCCTTCAGGCTCCGCCTGGCCGATAAGGTCGAGGTGGTGGCCTCCACCGCCGTCTTCGACCCCATCACCACCATGAACCCTGCCAACCTCTCCGAGCTGCACTACACCGAGCAGGTTTTCAGCGGGTTTAGCGGGTTGCGCGGCTGTGACCGCGAGGCCTACCACGGCCCGGTCTACTGGTACAACCGCAACGGCCCCGAGATCTTCTATACCGATGCCTTTGGGCGGCCCGGTGGCCCCATCCGGCAGTTGGTCTCGCGCCACGATGATGTGGGCATCTGGATGTCGCAGCGTTCGGATGGCTTCCAGAACCAGTTCAAACTGATCAGCAAACACTGTGCGCCTGGGCTGGGGCTGAAAAACTAATCCAGCCTCTGGCTACGGGGCGCAGGCTCGTTTTTCGGTAGCCGATGGCACCACTAGATGGAGGGCTCCCGTCCTGATACGTATTTCGGTAGTATCGTTCACTTTGACAAGCCTAAACGATACTACCGAAAGGCTTTTCTACTCCCTTCGGTCGGCTTGAATCCTTCACCTCTGGCTGCGCAGGGTGGCGAAGGATTCAAGCAAAAACGGTATGATCCGGTGCTGGCGGCCGGGACTGGTCGAAGCCGACCTTACGCAACGCTTCCCCTTACAGCCCAGACCGGCGCAATGGGCAGGTGCGACCTTGCGCTAGTCGAAGATTTTTCCGGGGTTGAGCAGGTTGTGGGGGTCGAAAAGTTGTTTGATCTGGCGCATCCAGGCCAGGGCCGGGCCGTGCTCTTTGGGCAGGTATTTCTTTTTACGCAGGCCCACCCCGTGCTCGCCGGTGCAGGTGCCGCCCAGGGCCAGGGTGTGCTCCACCAGCCGAAGGGAGAACTCCTCGGCCCGCGGGTCGCCCGGCTCGCAGACCACCAGGGTGTGAAAGTTGCCGTCGCCCACATGCCCCAGGATATTCCCGGTCAGGCCCAGCTCGCGCAGCAAGCGGTTGGAATAGGTCACCAGATCGGGCATCTTGGATATGGGCACGGCGGTGTCGGTGGAGAGGTACTCCTTACCGGGAAAGAGGTTGACCAGGGCCCAGTAAGACTGGTGCCGGGCCTCCCACTGGGCGGTGCGCTCTTCCTGGGTGTGGGCGGCGTCTATGCTGATGGCCCCGGCCTCCTGCATGAGCTCGAGGGCCAGGCGGGACTCGGCCTCGAGGGCCGCGCGGGTGGAGGAGTGGAATTCCAGGAACAGGACGGGTTTTTCCGGGTAATTGCGGCCCAGGTAGCGGTTGATGGCCTTTATGCCAATCTCGTCCACCAGCTCGAGGCGGGCCACCGGCAGCCCGCTGGCCATCACGGCGTAGGCGGCCTGGGCGGTGTCGGTCAGGTTTTCGAAGAAGACCCGCAGGGTGTGGATGTGTTCAGGGATGGGGTGCAGCTTCAGGGTGAGGCGGGTGATGATACCCAGGGTGCCCTCGGAGCCGATGAAGAGGTCTTTCAGGTCGTAGCCGGCGCTGGTCTTGCGCACCCCCCGGCCCAGCTCCAGCACCTCGCCATTGGCCAGCACCACCTGCAACGCCAGCACGTTCTGGCGCATGCCCCCATAGCGCACGGTGGTGGTGCCCGAGGCGTTGGTGGCGGCCATCCCGCCCAGTGAGGCGTCGGCCCCGGGATCCACCGGAAAGAACAGGCCCGTGCCCTTGAGGGCTTCGTTCAAGGTTTTGCGGGTTACGCCGGGCTCCACCACCGCCAGGAAATCCTCGGGGCGCACTTCCAGCACCCGGTTCATGCGCGAGAGGTCCAGTGAGAGGGCCGGCCCCTGTGGGATCACATGGCCTTCGATGCTGGTTCCGGCCCCAAAGGGCACCACCGGGATGCGGTGTTCGCGGGCCCAGGCCAGGGTGGCTTGAATGTCCTCGAGGCCTTCGGCATAGACCACCGCGATGGGCGGGTGGTGGGCTGGGTAGCCCTCATCCCTGCCATGGGTTTCCAGGTCGGCGGGGGCGGTGCTGACTTTTTGGGGTAAGCGGCGTTGGAGGCTTTCCACCATGGCTCTAGCCTACCCGAAGGAAGTGGGAAGTGGACAAGACCCTCGAGCGCGGTGATTTTTGGCCCATGAACAGCCGATGAGCGTTAAGTGAAAACCGCTGGTGACGGATGCGCCGAGCAAGTCGGCACAAACTGATACCCTGGCGGGTAGTGATGAGCGCTCTGACGAACACACACCAACCTACCGTACGCGAGAACCTACAACGACTGCTGCGCGAGGCCTGGCACAAGCTAGAGCAGCAACCGCTGGAGTCCAGCGCACCGGCGCAGCGCGCCGAACACCTGGCGCGTTGCACGGGGGAGAACCGGGCCTGGGCCCAGAGCCTGTTTGTCTGGGGGGTGGCCAGCTTATACGAGGGCGAAACCCACCAAGCCATTACCTTGCTGTCGAGGGCTTTGGCCGTCTACCGCTTTTTGGGCGACGAAGAGGGCCAGTGGTCTTGCCTTAAGGCTATTGGCCTGGCCTGGGGCTACGCCGGGGATACCGTCCAGGCCTTCGAGACCCACGCGGTGGCGGATCGCTTCAAGCGCCAGGCTGAGTTTTTGGCCCGGGCAACCTGGTTGCGCTGGTTCGCCGATTGACGCTGGACGCTCTTAACTGTCAGACACATTTTCGCTCGTTTTGCTGTCTGGAACGGGTTATTTGCGCTTGACCTGAAGGCTTTGCTTGTTGCAAGCTGAGGTATGGCGAGTGCTGCTAGACGAGAAGTATGGCAGGACGTGGAGGTCAACCTCGAGCTTTCGCTGGAGTTTGACCCCGAGGAGTTCTTGCGGCGCTATCCAGGGCTCTCGCTGGTGCTGGCTGAGTTGCTGGTGGGGCCGCCGCGGCGCTGGCGCGATCCCGCCGAGCTGCTGCCCTATGCTGGTTGCAAGAGCCTCGAGGCCAGGCTACCGCGCCTGCGCTTTAGCCCGCTGGAGACCCGCTCGCTGGGGCAGGCCCTCGATCGGCTGTTTACCACGATTGAGTTCAGCATTGTAGGGCACAAGGTTTTGGCGGTGCCGCCGCCCAGCCGGTTTATCGAGCTGCCCGAGGGCTGGCGGGCCAAGAGCGAGGTCTGGCTCTGCCACCGGCCGCTGGCCTGAACGTATATTCGTCATTTGCCTCCAAATGCCCTAAGCTGGAGAAGCGTGGCCCTGTGCTGCGCGGGTTATGCCGCAACGAATTTTGCTGGTCTACACCAAGGCCGGGGGCGGGCACTTTGCCCTGGCACAGAACTTGCACAAACTTCTGACCGAGCTCGAGCCCGAGTCCGAGGTTCGCCTGTTCAACTTTTTCGATGTGGGGCCGCGCTGGATTGCCCAGGCCATCCAGGACGGCTACAACTTTTCGGTCAATAAGCAGCGCTGGCTCTTTACGGTTTTTCAGGCCTTCTACCAGACCCGGCCCGCCATCCAGACCTTTGCGCGGGTGCTGGGGATGCGCCTGGCCCCGGCCATCAACGAGTACCTGGAGGAGTTTCGCCCCGATAAGATCATCTACTGCTACCCGGTGAACCACGGTTTTCGCCGGCTGCCCTACGTGCGCAAGCACAGGCCCAAGACCCTCACCGTGGTGAGCGATATTTTCAGCCCGCACCTGTACTGGTTCATAGACACCAAAGACCAGTACGTGGTGGCCAGCCCGGAGGCTTACAGCATCGCCCGCCGCTACCGGGTGCCCCCGGAAAACCTGCACTACTTCCAGACCCTTATAGACCCCAAGTACAACAAATCCCTCGAGCCCGCCGAGGTAGCCCGGCTGCGCGAGGAGTGGGGCCTGGTTCATCCCTACACCGTGCTGGTGACGGGGGGTGGGGCCGGCCTCAAGATCAGCTTCAAGCTGGTGCGGGAGCTGGTCAGGATCGAGGGTATCAACGTGGTGGTGGTGTGTGGATACAACCAGAAGCTCTACCGGCAGCTCGAGGCCTTCAAACAGAAAAACCGGCTATCCAACCTGATTGTGTTCGGTTTTACCTACCAGATGTACGAGCTCATCAATGTGTCCAATGTGGTGGTTTCCAAAGCCGGCCCTGCGACCATCGCCGAGGTGCTCTCCCAGGGCAAAGATCTGATCGTGTGCGATTACGTGTGGCCGCAGGAGCACGGCAACGTCGAACTAATTCGGCACGAGAAGCTGGGGTACTACATCCGCCATCCCCGCAAGATTGCCGAGAAAATCCGGGAACTCAAAGACCGGCCCCCCGAACGCAAAACCCTTAACCTGCAAAACGATATCGTGCGGCTGGCCGAGTATATCCTCAGGCTTTAGGCTTTTCGCCCAGAATCTTTTCGATTTTTTCCAGCGCTTCCTGGGGCAGGTCTACCCCGGCGGCGCCCAGGCTTTCCTCGAGCTGTTCGGGCTTGGTCGCGCCAGTGATGGCACTGCTCACGCCTTGCTGCCGCAAGACCCAGGCCAGGGCCAGTTGGGTGCGGGTGAGGTTCAGCTCGGCGGCCACTTTCTTGAGGGCCTTGACTTTCTTGACGTTTTCCTCGGTCAGGAAGCGGTTGCCAAACTGCGGGTAGCGCTCGAAGCGGCTGTCCTTGGGGACACCCTTGTCATAGCGCCCGGTGAGCATGCCCATGGCCAGCGGGCTCCAGACCACCATACCCATCCCGAAGCGCTCGGTCTCGGGCAGGATCTCCTGCTCCACCCGCTCGCGGTAGAGCATCGAGTACTGCGGCTGCTCCACCACGGGCGGGTGCAGGCCGTTGTGGCGGGCAAACTGCACGGCCTCCACGATGCGGGCCGCCGGCCACTCGGAAGTGCCCCAGTACAGCACCAGGCCCCGGTCTACCAGGTTGCTCATGGTGCTGACGATTTCCTCCATGGGCACCTCGGGGTCGTAGCGGTGGCAGAAGTACAGGTCGAGGTAGTCGGTGCCCATGCGCTTCAGGCTGCGCTCGAGGCTTTCCCGCACGTGCTTGCGCGAGAGGCCCCGGCCGTTGGCGTCGTCGCTGGTGGGCCAGAAAACTTTGCTCGACAAAACCAGCTCGTGGCGGGGGAACTGCTCCAGCAGGGCCTTGCTCATCAGCTCTTCGGCCAGCCCTTTGGCGTAGACATCGGCGTTGTCGAAAAAGTTAATCCCGCCCTCGTAGGCGATGCGGGTGATGGTTTTGATGCGCTCGAGGTCCTGCACCGCATCGCCGTAGGTGACCCAGGCCCCCAGCGAAATTTCCGAAACCTTCAAGCCCCACTGACCAAGTTTGCGATAGCGCATGGGCATATTAACCTCCGCCCGCCATCTTATCTTGGAGCACCAGCGCGATTGGGACTTGGGTTACTTCGGCTCCTCGAGCTCGATGACCGCAGCCGGGGCCACGAAGCCCACCGACTTGTGGGTGCCGTCGCAGAAGGGCTTATTGCTCGAGTGCCCGCAGCGGCACAGCGAGACCCGGGGCTTCTCGATGACCACCTCCTGGTCGCCCTGACGGAAGACGTACCTGCCGCCGGTTTCGATACCGATGGAGCCATTCTCGCGAAACTCGATTTTCATGGATGCAATTCTAACCGCGCCTGCTGCGTGTTAGAAAGCTTGGGTTTGACCTGGGGGCTCCGGCATTCCAGAATACTCTGGATGTACACCACCCGTCTGGCCTATGTACACCTGACCGTGCGGCACCTCGAGGCCGCCGTCACTTTTTACACCCGCTTCCTGGACTTGCAACTCTCTGAGCGTTTCCGCAAAACTGCCCTGCTGGTTTCCTCGGAGAACCTGGCCCACTACGAGCTGGCCCTTAGCGAGGGCACGCCATCGGGCTCGGTGGTGCTGGGGTTTGCCGTCCGATCCGAAGAGGACTTCCGAGCGGCCCAGGATTTTGTGCGGCTCGAGGGGGTGCCCTTCCACCTGGAGGATCGCGGCATCGCCTGGGTACTGAGCCTGCAAGACCCCGATGGCAACACGGTGGAACTCTTCCTGGATCGCCGTAAATCGGGGGGTCGGGCTTTCTGGCGCGGTGAGGGCACTCCGATCTGAGGGGGCGCTAGAGCCCGCCAGGGGGCTTTGATCTCGGCAAGCGCGTGTTGTGCAGGGTGGTGGGCCCAGGGCGCACCCTTCAAAAGACCTTATACTGGGGCCAAAGCAAGGAGGAGCTGTGCGCTTGTTGCGTTTGCTAGGACGCTTGTTACTGGTGGTGGTGGGGCTGGCGCTGGTTTTGGCCGTGGGGGGCTGGTTCTGGCTGCGGGCAGCCACCATCCCACAGCATTCGGGGCGGCTGGCCCTGAAGGGCCTCTCGGCGCCGGTGGAGATGAGCCGCACCGCCGAGGGCGTGCTCCACATCAAGGCCCAGACCGACGAGGATGCCTTCTTTGCCCTGGGGGTGGCCCACGCCCAGGATCGGCTGTGGCAGATGGAGTTCCAGCGCCGGGTGGGGGCCGGGCGGCTTTCCGAGGTGATCGGGAAGGCCACCCTGGAGCAAGACCGCTTCTTACGCATCTGGGGCTTCTACAAAGCTGCCGAGCAGGCCTATGGGAGCCTATCGCCCAGTGCCAAGGCGGTGGTGGACGCTTATGTGGCTGGCATCAACGCCTACCTGGCTACCAACCCGCCGCTGCCGCTCGAGTTCCGCCTGCTGGGTTTCAAGCCCGAACCCTGGAAGCCCGCCGATGTGCTGGTCTGGGCCAAGATGATGTCCTATGACCTCTCGGGCAACTGGCGTAGCGAGCTTCAGCGCCTGCAATGGGCGGCCAAGGGCATGACCCCGGCCCGCATGGCCCAGCTCAAACCCCCCTACCCCGCCGATGCGCCCACCGTGCTCCAGGCCGAAGACTTACAGCTTCCTCCGCCGGCCAGGCCGGACGGGGAGTCGGCCCGCTCCCTGCTCAGCCTGGCAGCCCGGCTGCCCCAGGCCCTGCACCTGCCGGGCGAGCTGATGGCCCGGGCCTCCAACAACTGGGTGATCGGCCCCGCGCGCACCGTGAGCGGAAAGCCCCTGCTGGCCAACGACCCCCACCTGGGGCTGGGCGCTCCTTCGGTCTGGTACCTAGTGCACATCGAGGCCCCTACCTACAAGGCCATCGGCAGCAGCTTTCCGGGGCTTCCGGCGGTGGTGATTGGCCGCAACGAGCGCATCGGCTGGGGGGTGACCACCGTTGGGGCCGACGTGCAGGATCTGTACATCATGGAAGAGGTTGCCGGGGGTTATCGCTACAAGGGGCGGGTTGAGCCCTGGCGTACCCGCACCGAGGTGATCAAGGTCAAAGGCGAGCCCGACGTGACCCTACAGGTGCGGGAAAGCCGCTACGGGCCGGTGATCAACGATGTGGTCAAAAACCCCGGTGCGAGGCCGCTTTCGCTGCGCTGGACCAGCCTCGACCCCACCGACCGCACCATCGAGGCCTTCCTGGGGATCGCCCGTGCGCGGAACTGGGAAGAGTTCAAGGCGGCCTTGGCCCTCTACAACGCGCCCAGCCAGAACTTTGTTTATGCCGATGTGGACGGCAACATCGGCTATATGGCCCCGGCCCGCTTTCCCATCCGCCGGCCCGGCCACTCCGGCCTGATGCCGGTGCCGGGCGACGGCAACTGGGACTGGCAGGGCTACCTGCCCCAGGATCAGTGGCCGCAAGTCTATAACCCCAAAGAGGGCTTTATCGTCACCGCCAACAACAAGGTCACCGCCCCCAACTACCCGCACACCATCTCGCTGGAGTGGGAGGAACCCTACCGGGCCCAGCGCATCCGCGAGCTGATACTGGCTAAGGAAAAACTCTCCCTGGAAGACATGGTCGCCATGCAACAGGACATTACCAGCCTCTTGTACCGGGAGTTTAAGCCGGTTTTGGAGCTGCTCAACCCGCTTTCGGAGAACGCGCGCCAGTGGAAGGCCCGTTTGCTGGCCTGGGATGGGGTGATGCGGGCTGAGCAGGTCGAGCCCACGGTCTTCCAGGCCTGGTACACCGAGCTGACCCGCCTGCCCAGCCAGGAGGTAGAACAGGAGTTCTGGGAGCAGCCCCGCTACCTGCTGGCCGCCATGCGCCAGGGCGACCCGGCCTGCCAGACCCCCGATACCCAGACCTGCCTGGAATTTGCTGCCCTCGCCCTCGATAAGGCCCTCGACCGCTTTGGCAACAACCCCCCGCGCTGGGGCGAGGTGCACCGGGCCACCTTCCCCCACGCCATTCTGACCAATGTTCCGCCGCTCAACCGCCTGTCCGACCGGGCCGTGCCCCACGGGGGCGACCGCTACACCCTGAACCGGGCCTCCTACGACCCCAGCACCTTCCGCATGACCGTGGGGAGCAGCTACCGGCAGATCCTGGATTTCGCCGACCTCGAGCGTTCCCTCTTCATCATCCCCATGGGCCAGTCCGGGGCGCTTCTGTCCGGTGGGTACGACAACCTGCTGGCTAAATGGGCGGGCGGGCAGTACCTGCCCATGCGCATGGGCGAGACCAGTTTCAGGACGCGCCAGACCCTCGAGCCCCTGCGTTAGGGCAGCAGGGTTTGGGGCTTGACATATTGTTGCTTGAGTTTTAGTGTACTAGATAGCTAGTGCACTAAGGAGGTGGCTCGATTGTGGGACTTGGACGTGGAAGCAGGGCCGATTTATGCGCAGATCGTGCGGGGGGTGGAGCGGATGCTGGCTAGTGGGAAGATGAAGCCAGGGGATAAGCTGCCCTCGGCGCGGGAGCTGGCGGCGGCCTTGAAGGTCAACCCCAACACGGTGATACACGCCTACAGCCAGCTCGAGATGGCCCAGATCACCGAGACCCGGCGGGGCCTGGGTACTTTTGTGCGGGAGGATGTAAACGTGGAGGGCATCCGGCTTCGCATTCTGCAAGAGGCCGCCCAGCGCTTCTGGTCGGAGGTACAGAGCCTGGGGCTGGGCCTCGAGGAGGCCCTAAAAGCCCTTAGAAGCCTGGGCGCCAACAGCGGCGGGGAGGTGCGGTGATGTTGGCCCGACTCATTGGCGTGACCAAGCGCTACGGTAAAACCGAGGGGGTGCACGATCTGAGCCTCGAGCTCTACCCAGGGCAGGCGGTGGGGCTTTTGGGCTTGAACGGCTCGGGCAAGACCACCACCCTCAAGCTCCTGGCCGGGATGCTCTTTCCCACCCAGGGCCGGGTGGAAGTGCTGGGAAAAAGCCCACGCGAGAACCGGGGCCAGATTGCTTATCTCTCCGACGCCGACAACCTGTACGCCTGGATGACCCCCGGCGATGCCGAACGTTTTATGCGGGGGCTGTACCCCGACTTCAACCCCAGGCGCTACCGCGAACTGCTGGCCTTCCTGGAGGTGCCGCAGCAGAGCTACCGCGCGATGTCGCGGGGGCAACGGGCCCGTCTGCGACTGGCCATGGTGCTGGCCCGCGACGCCCGGCTGTTCTTACTCGACGAACCGCTCTCGGGCATAGACGTGATCTCGCGCGACCGCATCCTCAAAAGCCTGGTGCTGGAGTGGCGGGAGGAGGCCTGCTTGGTGCTCTCAACCCACGAGGTGAGCGAGGCCGAGGGGATTTTTGAGCGGGTGCTGCTCTTGAAGGAGGGCCGCCTGGCCCTGGATGCCCTGGCCGAGGACTTGCGGGCCCGGGGGCAGAGCGTGAAGGACGCCTTTATCGAGGTGCTGGCCTGACGGAGCTGCCAAGAATGAGCTTGAGGGTGTGGAAGACGCGGATTGGCGCATGGGCGGGGCCTAACCCCAACCTTAGGAGGAGGTTCACTTGATCAACACGTTTTCGACTCTGATCTGGCTCGAGCTGCGTAAGTTTGGTGTATTTGGACTGGGGCTCTTGCTGGGGGTGGCGGCCTGGTTTTTGCTGGCCCGCCAGATCTTTGCCTGGACAGGGAGCAACCTCGAGTCGGCCATCGCCGTGGTCTCTACGACGGCGTTTTTTGCTATGTGTGTAAACACTGTGCTGCTGGTGGGGCTGGCCCAGGATTTTTGGCGTGAATACCGCGCGGGTCGCTGGTCGTTGTTGCTGGGCTCGCCTCAGCCGGCCTGGCTGCACCTGGCCGCCAAGGCGGTTTTTGGTGGGGCCGTACTGAGCCTCTTTAACGGGGCGGTGTGGCTCATTATGACTTTCTGGCTGGCCCAGGTGGGGATGGGCCTGCCCCTGGGCCTGGGGGCTAGCCTCTGGCTTTACGCTTTGGGGGGGCTGGCGCTGGTGGTTCCGGCGCTTTTCCTGGGGCTCTGGGTGACGGCCTATACCCCGGGTAAAGCCACCCTGATCGCTTTGGTGATGGGTGTGGTGGGTATGGGCCAGGTGCTGGAGTGGAGTGTGCGGCTTTTTGGCGACCTGTTTTACAAGCTTTTGCCACCGTGGCGGCTGCCGGCGCCCACCTTCGAGCAGAACCCCGCGGTGCGGGGGTTGTGGGAGAGCTTTCCCGGTCTGCCGACCGAAGGCTTTGTGCTTTCGTTGGCGCTGATGGTGCCGCTCTTTTGGGCGGCCAGCCGCTTGTGGCAGGAAGTGGAGGCCTGAGATGCCCAATGCGCATTTTGGAACTTTCGAACGGGTGGTGTTTGGGCTGGTATTCGCCTGGCTGGCCTATGCGGGCTATCGCCTGTGGACGGGCACCTTCAGCCCCACGGCCCGCTGGGTAGGGGTTGGTTTTGTGGCCCTGGCAGCCTTGGGGCTGACCCAGGATCTGTTCGATCTGAACCGCCGGTCGGTGGACGCCGGGGTGGTTTCAGCCACCACCGAGGTGGTGCGTGGGGTGGTGGAGGTGAGCGGCGGTGGGGTCTGTATTGGGTGCGAGCGCAGCCTGGAAGGAGGCAAGTACCGCTTGCACGGGCGCTGGGTCGCTGGCCAGTACACCCTGCGCCCCCAGGGAACCCAGCCCTATGCCCTTGGGTACCAAGGCGGTGAGGCGCGCCTCGAGGACACCCCCTTGAAGCCCGGCTGCACCAGGGGTTTTATCTCCGAAGAAACCCGGCTGGAATTCGACGGCGCCAGCGGGGTGGTGCTCGAGGTGGGCCCAGGGGCTAGCTGCACGAACTAGCTGGGGCCGACGGCGCAACCCACCCAGTGGTTTTGATGCAGGCTTAGACTGTGAGGTGAGGTGATTATGCTGGACGTCCTGTTGCAACCCACCCACTTTTTTCGAGCCCTGGCCGAGCGCAAGCCCAACCTGGTAGCCCCCTTTTTCATTGTGATTGCGGCCACCACGGCGGCCTCGCTGGGGCAGGTGTTGCTACTCCGATTACTGCCCGGCCTGCTGCCTGGGGGCTGGGTGGTGCAGATGGTGCTGGCCCTGGTGGGCGGGGTGGTGGTTGGCATGATCCTCTGGGGGCTGGGCGGGCTTATTGTGCGCCTGCTGGCCGGGCCGGATAGCCGGGCCTGGGAGGTGTATGGCTGGGCCAATGTTCCAGCCTTGCTGGTAGGGCTGGTGCTGATACCCTTTGGGGCTTTGTTCCCGGTAACCGCCGATCTGCCCCCGGTGCCGCCCATGACCGATGCCGAAGCGGTGCGGGCCTGGCAGCGGGAGTACCAGCAGGTGGTGGGTTCTGCGGTGGGCACCCGTGTGCTGCAGGGTCTGGGAATGCTAGGTTCCATCTGGTCGTTCTGGATTATCTGGTCGGGCCTGCGGGTGCTGGCCCCGGCTCGAGCCCTCTGGGCCACGCTGGCAGTGGCTGCTGTTTCGCTGGCTTTTACCTTGTGGGGTATCCTGGCCCAGGGTTAGGGCTATAACTGGAGGCAATAAGCATGAAACGTTGGTTCTGGGCTCTTGTGGTGGCCCTGTCGCTGGGTTTGACCCTGCTCGGTTTGCTGCGCCCGAGGGCTGAGCAGGGCCTTGCAGTCAATGTGGTACGGGTGGAGCAGGGTGAGTTTATTCGGGAGGTAAGGGCTAGTGGGACGGTGGAGGCGCGGGTTTATACCCTCACCTTCCCTAGGCCGGGCCGGGTGGCCGAGGTGCGGGTGCGGGAGGGCCAGGCTGTGCAGGCCGGGCAGGTGCTGGCGGTGCTCGAGACCGTCAACGAGACCGCGCAACGCCGGGTCGCCGCCGAGAATTTGCAAGCCCTGCGGGCGCGGATCCAGGCCCAGGAGGCCGAGTTTGCCAGCAACCGCACCCGTTTGCAAAACCAGCTCCAGGAGGCCCGGCGCAACCTGAGTCTGCTGCAAGCGCTGCTGGCCACCGGTGGGGTGGCCGCCAACGAGGTACGCCAGGCCGAACGCCAGGTGAAAGACCTCGAGGCCCAGTTGACCAGCCTGCTGCAAAACCGCCTCAGCACCCAGCGCGAACTGCAAGCCCAGCTTCAGGCCCGGCAGAACGAGCTTGCGGCCCTGGAGCGAACCATTGCCCAGTCCACGCTGCGGGCCCCGGTGGCCGGCGTGGTCTCGAGCGTGGGCTTCCTGGTGGGGGTCGAGACCACCGCGCCCGGCGGCAGTGGAACCTCGCCCAGCGCCCCGGCCATCCGCCTGGTGGAGGCGGGGAGCCTGCGTGTACAGGCCCGCTTATCCGAGGCCGAGATTCCCTTCGTGCGCCCCGGTCAGCCGGTGCGGATCGAACTCGACGCCGCCCCGGAGCAGCCCTTGCAGGGCAAGGTGGATCGCCTGGGGGTGCAGGCCGAGGTGGCCGCTGGCGGGGGGAGCGCGGTCTTGCCGGTGTTTATACGGTTTTTAGACCCGCAGGCCGAGGCGCTGGCCCGGCCCGGCCTGACCGCTACCGCCAACATCACCACCCTGCGCCTGCCCAGCGCGCTCAAGATTCCCCTCGAGGCCCTGGTCGAGGAGCAGGGGCAGCGCTTTGTCTGGGTGGTGGACACCCAGAGCCGCACAGTGCGCAAACAGCCCATCGTGCTCAAGGCCCGCAACCTGACCCAGGCCGCGGTGGAGGGGCTGGCCGAGGACAGCCTGCTGGTCTCGCTGCCGCCTGAAACCCTTAAAGAGGGTAGCAAGGTCAGCTACCGCCTGCCCGGGGCCGGGGGGCGCTGATGCCAGGCGGCAGGAGTGAGGTTAGAGATGGCTGCTTCCCAGCGTGAAAAAGTGCCGGTGGTGGAGATGCGGGGCGTAACCAAGGTCTACCGCTCGGGCTCGAGCACCCGCACGGTGGAGGTGCGCGCACTTTCGGGCGTCGACCTGACCATCTACCCCGGCGAGTATGTGGCCCTGATGGGGCCTTCGGGCTCGGGCAAGTCTACCCTGATGCACATCATCGGCCTGCTCGACACGCCCACCGAGGGCGAGTACCGCCTGGGGGGCGAGCCGGTGCGCGGCCTGAGCGAGGCCCAACTGGCCCGCATCCGCAACCAGCGGGTGGGGTTTGTGTTCCAGGCGTTTTTTCTGCTACCCCGCCTGACCGCGCTGCACAACGTGGCCCTGCCCCTGGTCTACCGGGGACTGCCGCTGGCAGAGCGGCTTAAGCGGGCCAGAGCGGCGCTCGAGGCGGTGGGTCTGGGCGACCGCCTCGACCACCTGCCCTCCGAGCTTTCAGGGGGGCAGAAGCAGCGGGTGGCCATCGCGCGGGCCCTGGTGCAGGAGCCCGACCTGTTGCTGGCCGATGAGCCCACCGGCAACCTCGACTCCAGGTCTTCCGACGAGATTCTGGGGCTGTTCGATGCCCTGCACCGCCAGGGCAAGACCATCGTGATGGTGACCCACGAGCCGGATGTGGGGGCCCGGGCCCAGCGCATCGTGCGGCTGCGCGATGGCCGGGTGGCCGAAGGAGGGGTGGCATGAACCCAGCCAGACCGACCCCCGCGGCTCCGGCTGGGCCCATGGGCATGAACCCGCTCGAGAACTTCCGCATGGCCTTCGAGTCGCTGTGGGGCAACAAACTGCGCAGCTTTCTGGCCTTGCTGGGCATTGTGATTGGGGTGTTTGCTGTCACGGCCATGATCTCGCTGGGTCAGATGGCCACGGCAGGCATCACCCAGGACCTCGAGGCCATCGCGGGCCGTTCGATTTTTGTACAGCCCAACTTCAACGAGGGCCAGGACTTCAGCACCGCGCCTATCCGCCAGGAGGACATCCTGGCCCTGCAAACCCTGCCCGCCGCGGTCATTCCGCAGCTTTTCACCAGCGCGCAGTACGAGGTGCGGCCTGGCACGCGGCGCTCCATCCAGCTCCAGGGCACCCCCGGCGACCTGCCCCGGCTCGACCCCACCAACAAGCTGGCTAAAGGGCGCTACTTCAGCGAGGCCGAAGCGCGGGGCGGGCTGGCGGTGGCGGTGCTCTCCGACCGGGCGGCCCGGGATCTGTTTCCTGGCCGCGAGGCGGTGGGCCAGGTGGCCCGTTTGTACTATCCGAACGGGGCCCGCCTCGAGCTCACCGTGGTGGGGGTCTTGCAGCCCCCCGGGGGGCTGTTTGGGGGTCTGGGGGCGGCGGCAACCGTGTACGTCCCCAACGAGCTGATCTGGAACACCTCGCCCACCGCCCGCAAGGGCCAGTACGATTTTGTGGTGCTCTCCCTCAAAAAAGGAGCCGATGCCAGGCAGGTCACCCGCCAGGTGCAGCGCATCTTCGAGGGCCGCTACGGTAAGGGCAAATACCAGATTGCCTCCACCGAGAGTTTCCAGGACACCCTGCGCTCCATCACCTTAATTTTGCAGGCGCTGCTGGGGGCCATTGCCGGGCTCTCGTTGCTGGTGGGCGGGATTGGCATTATGAACATCATGCTGGTCTCGGTAACCGAGCGTACCCGCGAGATTGGCCTGCGCAAGGCGCTGGGCGCGACCTCGAGCCAGATCCGCCAGCAGTTTCTGATCGAAGCGGTGGTGCTCACGCTGGTGGGGGGACTGCTGGGCGTGGTGCTGGCTGCGGGTCTGCTGCTGGTGATTACCGCGACGGTGCCGTTCTTCAAAGTTTTTATCCTCAACCCAGCGACGGTGCTGCTGGCCCTGGCGGTGAGCGCGTTGGTGGGCCTGTTCTTTGGGGTATGGCCGGCGGCGCGGGCGGCGGCGCTCGACCCCATCGAGGCCCTGCGCTACGAATAAGAAAACCAGGGATTGGGGATCCCTGGTTATGGGTTGGGTCTTTGGGTTTAGCGGAAGTACAGCCGGGGCCCAAACTCCACGCCGAGCCCGAACTGGCTGCTGCCACCGGCAAAATAAATTGCGGGCTTCAGCTCAACGAGGAAGTTGAAGCTGCCGCTTACGGGGAGCTCGAGGCCGGCCGCGCCGGAGAGAACAAACACGGTGTTGCCCCCAGCTTGCAGGCCCAGCCCACCCCCAAAGTAGAAGTCCAGCCCAGGGTTGCGCAGGAAGTAGAGTGCGTCTGCACCGATAACAAAAACAGTGCCCCCGCTGTTGGTTTGCAGCCCGAACCCGCCGCGCAGGGCCAGTGGGCCTAGCACGTTCTCGGCCCCCATGCGGGCAGAGGCGCTCAGGCTAAAGTTGGGCACCAGGTTGACGTTCCCGCCGGCCACCTCGCCGAAGAACCGTCCTTGGGCAAAAGCCCCACCTAAGACCATGGCTACGAACAAGACGAGTAGTTTTTTCACCTTTCACCTCCAGACGGCCCTGCAAGAAGGCCGTCCCAGCAGAGTTTAAAGCATTTGGCCCAAATTGCGATAAGCTTATACCAAGGAGGCAGTATGCAACGTTGGTTGACGGCGTTGGTTGTGGTTATTGGGTTCGCCCTGGCCCAGGCCCCGGCAGGCTGGCAGGAAATTCGACCGGGGGGTGCGGCGGTTTGCTCGGATGGCTCGCCCTGGCGCTTTTATGTGGCTCCGGGGGCTGCCGATAAGGTGATCGTCAATTTTCAGGGGGGTGGGGCCTGCTGGGATGCTGCCACCTGCAACCCCCAGTCCCGCCTCTACACCACCCGCCTGCAGCTTCAGGACTTGCAGGCCGGTCAGGGCATTTTCAACCGCAATAACCCCGAAAACCCCTTCCGCGACTGGACGCACGTGTTCGTGCCCTACTGCACTGCCGACCTGCACTGGGGCAACAACACGGCCCGCTACGGCGATCTGACCATTCAGCATAAAGGGGCCGTCAACGCCCGCCAGGCGGTGCTCTGGGTTTTCAACAACATCCCCAATCCGCAGAACATACTTGTTACCGGTTGCAGCGCGGGCGGCTATGGCTCGATTATGTGGGCCCCCTACTTTATGCGCCGCTACCCCAACGCGCAGGTGACACAGCTAGGGGATGCCGCCCTGGGGGTGGCCCCGGCCTCGTTCTTCCCGGTGGCCTCGAGGGCCTGGGGTATTCAAAGTGCGCTTCCTGGCTGGATTGGGGGCCTCGAGCCCGCCCAACTGGGCTCCAACGACCTGTACCAGATCTTTGCCAGGGCCTACCCCAACCGCAGCTTTGCTCAGTACAGCACCCTGGCCGATGAGGTGCAGATCTTCTTCTACAGCCTGATTGTGGGCCAGCCGCGCCCCACCCCCGAAATCGCTCAGCAGTGGGTGCAGGGCGCGCTGGCCAACCTGGCTTCCATTAAACAAGCAGCCCCTAACTTCTATAGCTACCTGGCCCCCGGTACCCAGCACTGCATCATCGGGCGGCCCGAGTTTTACAGCACCAGGGTGGGGGATGTGCGCTTTGTGGACTGGCTGAGCAGGCTGGTGTCGAACGGCAGGCCCGGCGATGTGGCCCCGCCCAGGTAAACACAGGGCCGGCTGCAATTGGGCCAGATGCGGGTTGTCAACGTGCTAACCGTTGATGGCTCGCTCAAAACGAATCGCCCACCTCCTCCCACCCCAGCTCGGCTTTGCTAGAACCGGGCCGCTTTTGGGGGGCAAAGCTGACAAACCACTCGCGTAGGCGCGGCTCGAGGCCCACCAGCAGCTTGTGCACCGTCGATTTCTTGAGAGGAGCGGCTTCTAGCAGACCGCACAGCAAGGCATCGCCCCTTTCTTCCACCAGCCGCGCGGCCTCGGTGGTGAACTGCCCCTGAAACCAGAGTTGATCGGAAAGCCGCTTGGGCCTGGTCTCGTAGCTGCCCAGGCTGGGCTCGCTGGGCGTGAGCTGGGCCAGCAGCAGGCCCCACTGCTTGGCTTTGGGGTAGAGCTCCGGCAAGGCCAGGTGAAGCGCAAGAAGATAGAGGTAGTTGGCCAGAAACTCATCTACCCAGCGAACCCGGGTACGCAGCTTCCAGGCCACGGCCACAGCGTGGGCATACTCGTGGCCCAGGTTAAGGTCGAGGAAATCACCCGGCTGGCCTGGCGGTTTGCCGGCTCGCTGGATGGCCGGAACCAGGGCCTCGCGCAGCCGCCAGATCAGGCGCTCGGGGTAGCGGGCCGGTAGAAACAGGTACAGCCCTTCACGCAGGCTGGTGCGCTGGAAGGGAAAACCATAGGGGTGCTTGACCCGGGCGGCCCAGTCGGCTTCGTTCAGCACCATCAGGTGCACGGGCGGTATCTCGGCATAGCGGGCCAGGCCCTGGCGCAAGGCCAGCAAATAGGCCTGCATGGCCCTGGCCCGCAACAGCGCGCCCTCGGAGGCCTGCAAGGGGATGTGCGGATGGGGGAGGGCTTGCACACCCTGATTGTACGGGAGGGGTCTACGGCCTCAGCTCGAGCGTCCAGGTGGGCCCCCAGTCAGCCGGACGGGTGCTGAGGGGAATATACTGCTTGTCGCGCCAGAGCCAGAGCAGGTCGTCGAAGTGGGGGCTAAACAGGTCGGCAGACTGGCCCATGGGGTAGATGATGCGGCTGTTGTCGGGGTCAGAAAGGTCGAAGAGGGTGCGCAGGCTGGCCCCCGAGGTGTGCAGAAAGGTGTCCTGGTTGTAGTTGGCTACGTTCACGGTGTGCATCGAGCCGGGGGTGGGGATGGTGCGGTTGAACAGGCCGCCAACAAGCGGCGCGGAGGCCAGGGGGGAGGTCAGGCTGGCCTGGTGCAGCCGGCCCCACTGCCAGCCGGAGGGGTCGGGGCCCAGGCGGCGCTCGAGCTCGGCGCCGGCTTTCTCCAGGGCCTGGGCCATAAACTGGGCGCAGTTCCGAATGCCCGCGCGGGCATCCTGGCACCAGCGGCCTTCCTCGCGCAGGGTTTTGATGAAGGTATAGGGCACCGGCGGGTAGCGCAGGCCCAGCTCATCCTCCAGCATTCGGGAGATCTCGCGGTAGTAGAAGGCAAAGGCTGTGGCCCCCACCGAGTCCAGCTCGGCCCGCAAGTCCCAGTTGCGCACCGCGTTTTGCAGACGTCGGGCCGCCTCGCTCTGGGGCTGTAGGGCCAGCAATCCCGGTAGCAGCTCACGGGCAATGATGGAGTAGGTATCGCCCTGCCAGCGGGCCATGTCCTCGAGGTTGGCCCTGGGTGTGGCCAGAATCAGCTCGCGGATGCGCTGGGCCCGGAAGACCTCGGTGGTGTAGCTGGAGATGTCCGGCCCGCCGTGCGGCAGCACCCGGTTGTTGGCGCTCGCAACAAACCCCTCCTTAGGGTTGACCACCTGGGGCAGCCGCTCAAAAGGCAGGTAACCCTTCCACTGCTGCCCCTTGCTGGCGCTGGCCGGGAAGCGCCCGTCCCAGTCGCGTATGGGAACCCAGCCCGGTGCGAAATAGCCGATGGTACCCTCCACATCGGCATACACGAAGTTCTGCATGGGGGCCACGTAGCGCCTCAGGGCCTGGCGGAACTCCTCGGCGTTCTGGGCGCGGTTCATGCCCAGGTAGGCGTCCAGGGTGGTGTCCTGCGGGTCGAGGCCCGTCCAGCGCACCGCAACCGCCTGCTTTTCCGTAGCGATGGCGGCGCCCGCCGTGAGGCCGGGCCGCAGGAAGGCCGGGCCCAGGTCGGAGATCACCGGGCCGTACTCGCTTTCCCGCACGGTGATGGTCACCGGGTCGGCCCCCCGCACCCGGATGGTCTCCTGCCGAACCCGTAGCGGAACCAGGCCCAGCGGGGTGCGGTACGACCCTCCTTCCAAATCCAGCACAAACAGATCCATCACGTCGGGCCGCACGTTGGTGGCCCCCCAGGCCACCCGGTCGTTGCGCCCCAGAAACACCCCCGGCACCCCTGGAATGGTGGCCCCAATGGCGTGGTAGGTGGGGCCGCGCAGGTCGGCGATGTACCACAGCGCGGGGTTTTGCAGCCGCAGGTGGGGGTCGTTGGCCAGCATCGGCTTGCCGGTGGTGGTGCGCGCACCGCTCAGCACCCAGTTGTTGGAGCCCTGGTCGGGGTTTTGGGGTGCGAGGCTGAGCTGCCTGGAAAACGCGGCCACCCGCTCGAGCCGCTCCAGGAGGTCAGGGGAGAGTGCGGCTGGCTGGTATACCCGGCGGCTCTGGGCGCGCTCGTCCAGGCTGCGGAGGTCTTCGGGCTGGAGGATGGTGGGCCAGCCCTGCGGATAGGCCCCGCGCAGGTCGTTGAAGCCCTCGAGGCCCACTTTGTTCAGGATGAAGGTGTTGTCTATCTCGTCCTGCCAGACCTGCCCCAGGTCGTAGGACTGCAGCTTGCCCCAGGCCAGGGTGTCGGCGGGGGTCCAGGGCTCGGGGGTGAAGCCCAGCAGAGCAAAGGGAAGGGGCAGGTGGCCCTCGCGGATGAACTGATTGACCCCCGCGGCGTAGGCCTCGAGGGCTCGGCGGGTGAACTCGCTGTGGTTGGGAAGGGCGGCCTGAGCGGCCCGGTAGAAGCCCCAGGTGCGGAAGAAGCGATCCTGCTCGATGGCCCCGCTGCCCAGAATTTCGGCTAGCCGCCCCTGCGCGGCCCGGCGGCCCAGCTCCATCTGAAAAAGCCGGTCGCGCGCGTGCACGTAGCCCTGTGCAAAAAACACGTCCATATCGCTGGCCTGAGCCCGGATGTGCGGAACCCCCCAGCGGTCGAAGGTAATGCGCACCGGCCCCACAAGCCCCTGCACCTGCTGTACCTGATTGACCGGCACGCAGGAAGCCAGCACCAGCAAACCCATAAGCCACAAAAGCCGCCTGTGCATAGTTACTCCTCAGTATATGGAATCGCTGCGGTGTTGGTTGGGCCTGTCGAACGCCCCTGGTGGGTCTTGACCACCCCGGCGGCTTCCAGCGCGCTTATCTCCTCCAAAGAAAGGCCCAGGGCTGCGTGCAGCACTTCCTGGGTGTGCTCCCCCAGCAGCGGGGGGTGTGAACGAATCTGGGCTGGGGTGCGCGAGAAGTGGGCCAGCGGGGAGCCCAGCAGCGGAACCGTCCCCAGCCAGGGGTGCTGCACCTGTTGGCGCATACCCCGGGCCTGGGCCTGGGGCTCGGCCAGGGCCTCGGCCAGATTGTTCACCGGCGTGACCGGAACCCCGGCCTGGGTGAAGCGCTCGAGCCACTCCTTACGCGGACGGGCCCGTAGGATGGCCTCGAGCCTCGGCAAAAGCTCGGCGCGGTGGGTAACCCGGCCCGCATTGGTCTGAAAGCGCGGGTCTTCCCACAGCTCCAGGTGTCCGGCGGCCTCGCAGACCCGCCGGTACTGCTCGTCGTTGCCGATGGTCAGCATGAACCAGCCGTCCGCCGCTTCAAAGGCCCCATAGGGCACAATCTGGGGATGGCCGTTGCCCAGCCGCTCGGGCAGTTGACCGGTCAGCAGGTAGCTCTGGGCCAGGTTAACCATGGCCGAAAGCCCCACGTCGAACAGGGCCAGGTCAATGTGCTGCCCCTGCCCGCTCCTGGCCCGTTCCTGCAAGGCAGCCAGCACCGCCACGGCCCCATGCAGCCCGGTCATCAGGTCAATCCAGGCCACTGGTACGCGCATGGGCGGGCCCTCCGGCGCCCCCGTGACCGACATGATGCCGCACAAACCCTGCACCGCCACATCGTAACCGGGTTCCTGGGCGCGGGGGCCGGTCTGGCCGTAGCCGGTAATGGACAGGTAGATGAGCCGTGGGTTTAGCCTGGATAGGCTGGCGTAGTCCAGCCCGTAGCGGGCCAGGTCGCCGGTTTTGTAATTCTCCACCAGCACATCGGCCTGCCGGGCCAGTTCCTGCACCACCTGCTGGCCCCTGGGGTCTTTGAGGTTGACCACCAGGCTCTTTTTACCCCGGTTGCAGGAGAGATAGTACGCGCTTTCCCCCTCCCGCCCCAGTTCCCAGCCAGGGTGCTCATCGGGCTCGGCCAGGTTTCCCTCATCCCCCGCCAGGGGGGAAGGGGGTGGCTGTCGTTTTGACAAGAAGGGGGGGCCCCAGCCACGGGTGTCGTCGCCCCTGGGGGGTTCGATCTTCCAGACCTCCGCCCCCAGGTCGGCCAGCATCTGGGTGCAGAAGGGGCCGGCCAGAATCCGCGAAAGGTCGAGTACCTTGAGACCATCCAGCGCGCTCATGCTCGAGATACTAAAGCTTTTATGGGTAGAATCGGCGGCATGAAGGTTCTGATTACAGGTGGAGCAGGGTATATCGGCAGCACCATCGCCCACGCACTCCTCGACACCGGCCATACCCCGGTGCTCCTGGACTCGCTGGTAACCGGGCCCCGGGTCTTTACCGAGGGCAAAATTTTCTACGAGGGCGATATCGCCGACCGGGCCCTGCTGGAGCGCATCTTCCGGGAGCACCCCGATATTCACAGCACCATTCACTGCGCCGCGCGGATTGTGGTGCCGGAGTCGGTGGAGCAGCCCTACCTCTACTACCGCGAAAACGTCTGCAAGAGCCTCGAGCTCTTCAAAAACCTGGAAGAACTCGGCTACCCTCGAGTGGTGTTCAGCTCCTCGGCCTCCATCTACGACGCGGTGCCGGGGTTCAAAGTCACCGAGACCTCGCCGCTCAAGCCCAGCTCCCCCTACGCCCGCACCAAGTACATGATGGAGATGGTGCTGGAAGACCTGTCCAAAGCCACCCGTCTGCGCGGGATTGCCCTGCGCTACTTCAACCCCATCGGGGCCGACCCCAAGCTGCGCTCGGGCATCCACGTGCGCGAACCCAGCCACGTGCTGGGCAAAATGGTGGATGTGGCGCTGGGCAAACTACCCGAGTTCACCATCACCGGCGTAAACTGGCCCACCCGCGACGGCTCGGGCATCCGCGACTACATCCATGTGTGGGATCTGGCCATGGCCCACGTCAAAGCGGTGGAGCAGTTTGACCAGGTCATTGAAAAAGTGGGCAGTCCCTACGTGGTCATCAACCTGGGAACCGGGCACGGCGTCACCGTCAAGGAGCTGGTGGCCGCGTTCGAGCGGGTTTACGGGCGGCCCATCCCCAAGCGCGAGGCCCCGCCCCGCCCCGGCGATGTGGCCGGGGCCTACGCCAACGCCGACCGGGCCCTGGAGCTCCTGGGCTGGAAGGCCGAACACTCGATCGACGAGGGCATCGCCAGCGCCCTGGCCTGGGGCCAGAAGCGCAAAGAAATTCTGGGATACGCCTAGCCCGTGCTTATGGGCTTTCCAGGGCCAAAGTGTTGAACAGATCGAACAGCAACAACCAGGCCCCCTGCAAGGCGATGGCCCACCCGGCCCCCTGGCTGCGGGGGTCGGGCTGCAGGGCCAGCACCACACCACCGGCGATGTAAAGGAGATCGAGACCGGCGTTGATATACAGCAGGTTGCGGAGGCTATCCTTGCCCGGCTCGGGCCCCAGCAGCCCCACCAGGGCAATGCCGGAGTTAACCGCCGCCCAGACCGAGTTGGTGAGCCAGAACGAGCGCTGCCAGGGGTCATCGCTGGTGAGCCCGATGCTGGAGCCCACCAGGGTCCAGGGCACGCTCCAGGCCAGAAGGCGGGCGGAAATCGCCAGCCCCCGGTAGCCCTCCGGGGCCGGGCCAAAAAGCAGCCGATCCCAGGAGGGTCGTTCGGGTTGCTGGGCCTCCGCCGCATAGGCCATTCCCACCGAAAAGGGGTTTTGCGCCTGGGCCAGCCCCACAAAGGCCAAGCAGGCCAAAAGTGAAAACCAGAGGCCTCTGCGCATGCCTCCAGCTTCGCCGCTCAGTGTGCCGGCGAGTGGGGCTCGGGCAACACTTTGCCGGGGTTCAGGCGGTTGTGCGGGTCGAAGGCAGCCTTGACCCGCCTTAAGGCCTCGAGGGTCTCGGGGTCTACCGCCTCGCTCATAAAGTCGCGCTTCATGAGGCCGATGCCGTGCTCCCCCGAGAGCACACCCCCATGCCGCAAGGCCACCCGGGCGATCTCGTGCAGCAGTTCCCAGACCTTCTCCTCGGCGTCCACCCTGGGGTCGAAGAGCACGTTGGGGTGCAGGTTGCCATCGCCAATGTGTCCAAACTGCACCACCTGCAGGCCGTACTGCCGGCCCAGCGCCTCGATGGCCCGCACCACCGCGGGCAGGCTCGAGCGCGGTACGGCGATGTCCTCGTTCAGCCGCTTGGGCTTGATGGCGCCAATCGCTGGCGAGATCGAGCGGCGGGCCTTCCAGAGGGCCTCGCTCTCGGCGGCATCCTGGGCGACCCGCACGGCGGCCCCGTGCTGCTGGCAGGCCTCGGCCACCCATTGCAGCTCCTCTTCCACGATGAGGGGATTGTCGCCGTCGGTGTCCACCAGCAAGATCGCCGCAGCCTCGCGGGGCAGGCCCAGCCGCAGGTAGTCTTCCACCGCGTTGATGCAGCCGTTGTCCATGAACTCGAGCTTGCTCGGCACCGCACCCGCTGCAATGGCTTCCGAGACCGCTTCGGCCGCCTGCCCCACCTCACCAAAGATGGCCATCAGGGTGCGGGTGTAACGGGGGATGGGCTCCAGGCGCAGCCGGGCTTCGGTGATCAGGCCCAGCGTGCCTTCGGAGCCCACCAGCAGACCCGCCAGGTCGTAGGCCTTGCGCTCCAGGCGGTGCACCTGGCCGGCAAAGTCGACGAACTCGAGCGCCTCCACATAATCGCCGGTCACGCCCTTCTTGAAGCACAGCGGCCCCCCGGCGTTCTCGGCCAGGTTGCCCCCGATGGTGCTGGTGCGAAAGGAGGCCGGGTCGGGGGGGTACCACAGGCCATGGGGCCGGGCCTGCTCGCTGATTTGCTGGGTGACCACCCCCGGCTGCACGGTGGCGGTGCGGGCCTGGGGGTCGATGTGCAGCCCGGTCATGCGGGTAAAGGAGAGCACGATGGACTCCTGAACCGGAACCGCCCCCCCCGAGAGCCCGCTGGCCGCCCCCCGGGCCACGATGGGCAGCCCCACCCGGTTGGCGAAGCGCACCACCTCCACCACATCGGCGGTGCAGGTTGGCAGCACCACCAGGGCCGGGGTTACGCCCATGGCGATGCCGTCGTAGGAGTAGTTGCGCCGCTGGGCCCGCTCGAGCAAAACCTTCTCCCGGCCCAGCCGCGCCTGCAATTCCTGGACGGACTGGGCCGGCTGGGTGTAGCTGGGGCGGGGCGAGGGTTTGAGGGTTTTTTTCCCGAGGTTGAGGGTCACGCCTATAGCTTATCAGGGCGGCCTCAGGGGCAGTTGTCAATCACCGGAATACCGGGAAAGACCAGCCGGGCCGAGCTGCCGTTGGTCGCGACAACGGTGAGCTCGAGGCGGGTGGCCCCGATCGGGCGGGGCTGGGGCACCGGGGTGACCACAATGCCCTGGGGCGCCACGCTCAAGGGGGCGGTGCCCGGGCTCAAAACCCAGTTCACCGTGATGCGGTTGTTCTGGTTGGTGTAGCCCCCGCTCTCGCGGTTCATGCGGAGGGTATGGGTGGCCTGACCGGTTGCTTCGCCTACCAGCCTGGAATCCCAGTAGGCAATCCGGGCAAAGTCGTTGTAGCGGAAGCTATAGGTGAGGGTGGTGGGTTGGTTATCGCAGATGTACGAGCGCCCGCTGGTATCGCGGAAGTTGCTCTCGTAGCGCAGGTCGGAGATGAGTAGAGCGTCGGAAGGGTTGGTGCCGATGGGGATGCAGCCTGCTAGCGCCGTTGCCAGCATAGAAGCCAGGAGCCATCTTTTCATGATTGAATCTTGGCTCGAGTTCCCCCCACCCGCATAAGGGAAGGCTTAACAGGGGTTTAGTCTGGTGGCCTGAACGGCGTAATCTAAATTCCGGATAAAGATAGACTGTCCCGGTATGAACCACTGGCTGCTCAAATCTGAACCCGATGTGTTTAGCATAGACGACCTTAAGAAGCAAAAAACCACCCTCTGGGACGGGGTGCGCAACTACCAGGCGCGCAACTTCCTGAGGGCCATGCAGGTGGGGGATTTGGCTTTTTTCTACCACTCCAGCACCGAGCCACCCGGCATCGTGGGGCTGTGCCAGGTGCTGGAGACCCACATTGCCGACCCCAGCCAGTTTGACCCTCGGTCGCCCTACCACGACCCCCGCAGCTCAAAGGACAACCCCCGCTGGTGGACGGTGCGGGTGGGCTTTGTGGAGAAATTCGAACGCATGATCACCCTGGGGGTGCTGCGGGCGAAATTTAGCCCCGACGAACTGCTCCTGCTTCGTCGGGGCAACAGGCTGTCGGTGATGCCGGTGGCTGCGGAGGTGGCCGAAAGGATTATTGCGATGAAAGGGTGCCGATGATTTTGAAGAGCGGCAGGAACATCCCGGCCACAATCACGCCCACCACCAGGCCCAGGAAGATAATCATCAGGGGCTCGATGGCTGCCGTGAGCGCGCTGACGGCCTCGTCTACTTCTCGCTCATAAAAGTCGGCGATTTTTTGCAGCATGGTATCGAGGGCCCCGGTCTCTTCCCCGATGGCAATCATCGAGCTGACCATGGGCGGGAAGACCTGCGGGTGGGCCTGGATGGTGGTGAAGACGGGCTCACCTGCCTGAATGGCGATCTTGGTCTGCTCGAGGATATCTTCCACAATGGCGTTGCCCGCCGTGCCTTTGGTGATGTCGAGGGCTTCCACAATGTTGACGCCGCTCGAGATCAGCAGGCCAAAGGTGCGCGAAAAACGGGCCAGGGCGCTTTTTTTCATCAGGTCGCCAAAAACTGGCAGCTTGAGCTTGATCTGATCGATCTGGCGCCGCCCTTTCTCGGTTCGGTAGTAGGCCCGGTAGGCAAAGTACAGCGCCACCGCGATCAAAGCGATGAAGATGGTGCTCTGGCGCAAAAAGTCGGAGATGCCCATCAGGGCCCGGGTCAGGAGCGGCAGCTCGGAGCCGAGCCCGGTCAGGATCTGGGCAAACTGCGGCACGATGCCGGTCAGGAGGAAGTAGGTTACCCCAATGGCAAAAACAAATACGATGGCGGGGTAGGTCATGGCCGAGCGGATTTTTCCGCGCAGGGCCAGCTCGTTTTCCAGAAAGGTGGCCAGCCGATCCAGAATGGCATCCAGCGTGCCTGAGGTCTCGCCGGCCCGTACCAGGTTGATGTAAAGGCGGGTAAACAGGCTGTGCTTGCTCAGGGCCTCGCTGAAATTGGCCCCCCCTTCCACCTCGGTGCGGATTTCTTTGAGTATGCTCTGAAACTTCTTCTTTTCGGTCTGCCGTTCCAGAATAGCCAGGGCCTGGACAATGGGCAGGCCGGCGTTGAGCATGGTGGCGAGCTGACGGCTGAAGATGGCTAAATCCTTGAGCCCCGGCTTGGGATCCAGCCCCGGCAGCTTGATCTCGGCCTGCAGGCCCTTGCCCGGCTCCTTGATCTCGGCGATGAACAGACCTTTTTCGCGCAAATTGCGGGCGGCAGTGCGGATGTCATCGGCTTCGATGACGGCATTGATCAGCCGCCCTTGGCGATCCCTGGCCTTATATTGATAGGTTGGCATACTGGCCCTAGTATAGCCTTTGCGGGGCCGGAGGATGGTGAATTGACCACATCCACCGTGGAGTCCTGGAGCGTCTTTGGTATGGATCTGCAGCAGCTTAAAGCCCAGCTTTTGGCCGTTTTGTTCGCGGCCGGGCGGCCGCTTTCCCTGCAGGATCTGAGCCCGCTGGGGGGTGAGGAGGCCCTGACCCGGGCGGTGGTGGCCCTCGAGCGTGACCTGGCCGATGGGCACCTGGGGGTACAGCTCGAGCGGGTGGCGGGCGGATGGCGGCTGGTGGTGCACCCCCTGCACCTCAATGCGGTCGAGCAGGTGTTGCGTCCCAACCCACCGCGAATCTCCAAGGCTGCGCTGGAGGTGCTGGCGCTGATTGCTTACCAGCAGCCCCTGACCAGGGCCGAGCTGGAAGCCCTGCGCGGTAAGAGCGTAGAGGGGGTGCTCGAGGGCCTGCTGGAACGCGAACTGGTGCGGGTGGTGGGGGAGAAGGAGGCCATCGGGCGACCCAAGCTGTATGGAACCACCGACCGGTTTCTGGAGCTTTTTGGGCTGGAAAGCCTGGCCGACCTGCCCCCGCTGGGGGAAGGCCCGGTATTGCTCTTGCGCGGTTAAGGGTTTATCCAGAACGCGGGCTGGCAGTTTGTGTACGGGCTGTGTGAAGCGGTGTTGCAACCGGGGTTGTCTGCTAACCCTTCGTTATAATGCCGCGAGGGAGGCTTTTTTGTTGTGACGCTTCGGGTAGATTTGATTCCCAGTCCCCCGTATCCCCAGCCGGTGCTTGTGGTGGATGTTTTTTTCGGCAGCCTGGTGGGTGCGCTGCTATCGGCTGGCGCCCGGGGGGTCTGGGTTGCCAAAAGTGTGCGAGCGGCGCGCCTGCTGGCTGAAGGTGGGGCGTTGCTTTTGGGTGAACAGGAGGGGGTTCCGCCGGAGGGCTTTCACGGGGGGCTCTCGCTGCAGGCCCTACCGGGGCTTCAGGTGGAGGGAAAAACCTGTGTGCTGCTGGCCCCGCCGCTGGCCGAGTCGCTGGAACAGATGCCGTTGGAAACAGGGCTGGCCTACTTCCGCAACGCTAAAGCGGCGGTGGCCCAGGCCCTCGAGCGCAGCATCGAGACGGTGGTTGCGGCCACCCAGCGCCGGCTCGAGCCCAGCCTGGCTAACACGGTGGCCGCTGGCTTTATAGCCAAACGCCTGCACCAGGCCCTGGGTAAGATGGGGGTCTTGCGGGAGGGCGCGCACCTGGCCACGGCCCTGCTGAAGTCCTTCCCAGATCCGCAAGAGTCGCTTTTCCAGTCTGAGATGGGCCGGCAGCTTTACCTTTTGGGTCGCAGTGAAGAGCTGGCCCTGGCCAGCCTGGTGAGCGTGGAAGGGGTGGTGCCCAGGCTGAAGCAGGTGCGCGTGCTCGAGGCGAAAGTCTACGGCCTGACCAAAGATAGGTTTGGGTTCTGTTTCCAGGTGGGGTAAGGATGCAGCGGGTAGAGATCCTGGGAACGCCAGTGGATCTGGTTGACCTCGAGCAGACCCTGGACTGGATCGAAAGCCGGATAGCCCAGCCGGGCCCCCATTGCGCCCAGATCATCACCACCAACCCGGAGGCGGTGGTGCGGGCCCAGGCCGAGCCAGCCCTCCGGCAAGCCCTGCGGGAGTGCGAGCTGATTACGGCGGATGGGGTCGGCATTGTCTGGGCTGTGCGGCTGCTTACTGGACACCGCCTGCGCGACCGGGTGCCTGGCTCAGAGATTCTGCCGGCGGCTTTTGAACGCTTTGGCTCGAGGCTGCGGGTCTACTTTCTGGGGGCCGCCCCTGGCGTGGCCTGGCGGGCTGCCCGGAACGCCCAGGCCCGCTGGGGTATCCAGGTGTGTGGGGTTCAGGACGGCTATTTTTCCGATGAGGGGGCGGTGCTGGAGGCCATCCAGCAGGCCCAGCCCGACCTCTTGGTGGTGGGGATGGGGGAGCGGCAGGACACCTTTATTCACCGCAACAAAGCCCGCCTGGCGGCCAAGGTTGCCATCGGCGTGGGGGGCATGATCGATGTGCTGGCCGGAGAGGTCAGGCGGGCGCCGGTCTGGGCTCAGCGGCTTAAAATCGAATGGCTGGTGCGAATTGCCCTGGATCGGCGGCGCTGGGGGCGCTTCCCAAGGCTGCTGCATTTTGTGCGCCTGGTGCTGCTGGAAAAGACTCTTAAAAACAGGGGAGGTGGTCAGAGGTAAAGGATTCAAGCCGGCCGAAGGGGGTAGAAAAGCAATTCGATAGTATCGTTTGGACTTGTCAAAGCGACCGATACTACCGAAATGCGTATAAGAGTCGTATTTAGCAGAGCAAGGCCCGAGCAGGCTACCCCCGGCTGTGGTTTGCTTACAGGTTTTCCGGAAAGAGCTGGATGGGGGTGCTTTTCTCTATCCACAGAAGCAGCCGGTATACGGCACTGTTTCGGATGGTTTGATCTAGCTCTGCCCGAACCTCCTCAAAACCCTGGAAGCCGGCGGCCTCGACCCGCTTGAGCAGGATGATGTGGTAGCCGAACTCGGTTTTGACCGGCACTTTGGAACTCTCGCCTGGCTGCAGTGCGACGAGGGCTAGCTCGAAAGGAGCTACAAAGGTGCCCCTGGGTTCGCAGCCGAGATCGCCGCCCTCCTCTTTGCTGCCGGGGTCTTTCGAAAGCGCCCTGGCTAGATCGGCAAACTTTTCACCCTTGCCCAGCCGGGCGATGACCTGATAGGCCTCCTGGGCGGTGTCGACCAGAATGTGTGCGGAGCAGTAGCGTTTGGGCAGAGCAAACTGCGATTTGGAGACGAGATAAAGCAGGCGCAGCGCTGGCTCACTGGTTTTTAGTTGTTTGAGGAGGTGCTCGAGGTAGGCGTTGTAGGTGAGCGCCTCGTACACCAAGGTGTGATAGACCTCGAGGCTCGGAATACCAGCTTCCTTCAAAGCCTGAGTAAACGCCTCTTCGCTATCAAAATCGGCCTTGACCTCTGCAACGGCCGCTTGCACATCGTCTTTGGAGGCGGCAAATCCCGCCGCTTCCGCTTTGAGAATAATGGCCCGTTCGCGGGCCACAAGCTCCAGAAAACGCTTTTTGAGTGCGGCCAGGGCTTCTTCGCTGTAGGACAGACCGTTCTGCCGTTCGGAATCGCGTATGTAGAGGCCAAAACGCAGCTCTAACTGGCTTTTGGTGATGGTGGTGTTGGCGACGGTGGCGACCACGGGGTCGGACTGGGCCACAGCCAGCGATCCTAGGGCTGTTATCAGGAATAGCAGGTGTTTTAGCTTCATGCAGGCTCCTCTGGGGCAGCTCACGTCCAACCGGTGGTCGCAAAACTGCTTGTGGGTTTATGCTAGCACGCCTTGCACCTGTTACGACGGTATGCCTCGGCGCGGATTCGAACGGGCCTGGTGGCGGTATAAAATCGGCGGGTGTGCAGGATGATAGCGGTGTGCGAAGGTTCGGAGGTTTTACCATGAAGCCAGGTTCGGGCTCTTTGTGGGGGGTGATGGGCGGCCTGTCCTCACCCGGTACCGGGGGCTGGCCCAGGTTGGGCTATGGATGCGAGGCCGCGAGATGAGCCGGGTGATCGTTATTGGTGGGGGGATGTCGGGGCTGGCCGCGGCCTACTGGGCGGCCGAGGCCGGGCTCGAGGTGAGCCTGCTCGAGGCCACCCAGCGCCTGGGGGGCTACAACCAAACGGTGCGGCTGGAGGGCCAGACCTTCGAGCTGGGGGATGAACACTTTGACGATGAGCCCGACACCCTGTTGGGGTTGTGCAGGCACCTGGGCCTCGAGCCCCAGCCCCAGCCCAACCGGCCGCAGGTGGTGCGCTGGCGGGGTCGGGACTGGGTGCTACCTCCGGGCCTCAACCCGGCCACGGGCCTGGGCCTGCACCGGCTTTCGACCCTACCTTTTAGCCGCAAAACCAGGTGGCGGCTGGCTACCGAGCGCTGGGTGGCCCCGGCTGCGCTCAGGGATGAGCCGGTGGACGCCTTTTTTTGTCGGAGGCTGGGCCCGGAAGTCTGGGAGGTGCTGGCCCCCTATATGGAAGCGATGCTGGGTGGGCCGGCTGGGGAGGCTTCGACCCCGGAGGCCTGCCCAGCCCTGCCCCAGCTCGAGCGTCGGGGTGGTCTGGTGGTCGGCAGCCGAAGGCTCCGGGCCCAGGGGCAGTGGCACCTGGCTGGTGGGATGGGTGGCCTGGTGCAGGCGCTGGCTACCCGCCTGCAACAAAAAGCCCGCCTACTCCCTGGGCAGGAGGCCCTGGCCATTACCCACCAGGCCGGCCGCTGGGCGGTGCACCTGCCGGGGGGGCGGCTCGAGGCCGAGGCGGTGGTGGTCGCGCTCCCGGCGCCCCGCGCAGCCCGGGTGTTCCGACCTTCATCCCCTCAGCTAACCACCTGGCTCAATCAGTTTCCCTATCAGCACAGCGCGAAGGTGTTTCTGCTTTACCGCCCCGCCCAGCCCATGGAAGGGCCGGTTGATTACTACTGGGCCAAAGCCGAAGGCTACGCCGGAACTGCCCTCCGACAAACCCCGCTCGATTCGGGGCTGGTGCTGGCCCGCGTACAGTTTGCTGGGGAGGTGGCCCGCTCCGCCGACGCCGAACTCTCGCGTTTAGCGCAGCAGGATTTGTGCAAGTTTTTACAGGCCCCAACCCACCCCCGGGCCGCCTGGGTGTTCCGTCAGCCTTTCGCTAGGCCGCAGTTTGCGCCGGGGCATACCCGCCGGGTTGCAGCCCTCGAGCAGGCCCTGGTACACGCCCCGGGCCTATTCCTCACGGGGGGTTATCTGGCCGGCCCCGGCCTGGCCCGTCAGATTGCACATAGCCACCAGGTGATTGCACATAGCCACCAGGTGACCCAGCGCCTGCTTAACTTTATGGCCCTTTCGGTGCCCCGGTCGGACTAATACCGTGCTTTGAGCGATCCCGCGTTCTCGCACCTTGGTTTGTAGGTTCAGGCCAGGCGTAGCTCGGGGAGCCCCTGCACCAGATGCTCGTCGTGCGTAGCGACGATCACCGCCGTGCCCAGATCCTGGGCCAGGCTTAGCATCAGCGCCCAGATTCGCTCGGCGTTGCGCCGATCCAGGCTGCCTGTGGGCTCGTCGGCCAGCAGCAGCTTGGGCCGGTTGTAGAGCGCTCGAGCCACCGCAATGCGTTGTCGCTCACCACCCGAGAGGGCGTTGGGGCGCAGGTGGGCCCGCTCGAGCAGCCCGATGCGGTGTAGCAACTCCCGGCCCCAGGCGACATCCACCGCACCGGCCAGGTATCCTGGAACCAGGATGTTCTCCAGCGCGGTGAGCTCGGCCTGCAGGTAGTGGTGCTGGAAAACCAGACCGGTGAAGCGTAGCCTGCGCTGGGCAAGGGTCTCCTCGTTCTGGCCGCGGATGCTCTGCCCGAGCCAGCGGATGTCGCCCTGCTGGATGTGCAACAGACCAGCCAGCA
Source organism: Meiothermus ruber DSM 1279 (assembly GCF_000024425.1). NCBI lineage: Bacteria > Thermotogati > Deinococcota > Deinococci > Thermales > Thermaceae > Meiothermus > Meiothermus ruber. The sequence goes on along the minus strand of NC_013946.1, from coordinate 2,181,602 downwards.
GGTGCAAAAGGGTGGTTTTGCCGCTGCCCGAGGGGCCGAGGATCACCCGAACCTGCCCTGAGTTGAGCGAGAAGCTGAGGTTTTGAAAAAGCCCAACCTCACCGTAGGAAAAGCTCAAATTGCAAACTTCCAGCACCGGTGTGTTATCTACTATTGGCAAAGCGTTACGCACCCTTGTAGAGTGTACCTGATGCTGGCAGACACACAGGTACTTGCCAAGACCCCGCTCTTCCAGGGGGTGCCTCCCCAGGCCATCGAGGTGGCCCGAGAGGCCTTTGTGACCCGCAACTACCCCGCGGGCAAGCTGATATTCGAAGCAGGGGATATGGGGGCCGCGCTCTATATTGTGCAAAGCGGACAGGTGCGGATTTATCGCACCTACCTGGATGGTCGGGAGCGGATGTTTGCTTACCTGGGCCCCGGGGAGGTCTTTGGTGAGATGAGCCTGCTGGACGATCAGCCCCGCAGCGCCTCGGCCGAGACCACTGTGGACTCAGTCCTGTTGGTGCTGTACCAGGATGCCTACTGGAGCCTGGTGCGCAAATGGCCGGAAATCCTGCACAACCTGGCCACCATTCTGGCCCGCCGCCTGCGTGAGGCCGACCTCGAGCTCGAGGTGCTCTCCTTTGAGGAGGCGCGGGGCCGGGTGGCCTACGCCCTGACCAAGCTCCGCAAGCAGCGCTACGGCGATGGGCTCAAGATGAAACTCACCCACCAGGAGCTGGCCCAGCTTTCCGGAACCAGCCGTGAGACGGTAACCCGGGTACTGCACGCCCTGCGCGAGGAAGAGCTGGTAAAAGTGGGCTCGGGTTACGTGGAGATTCTCGATCCAGCGGGGCTGGAAGAAGTCTTGTTTGGCCTGCGATAACGCTCATCGCGCACGACCAGGCCTGTATCGTTGTGCTGCTGCTGGGATCGGCCTTTTGCACTTCAATCCTCGAGGTCTCTTTCATAACCGCGGGGTTATCCTTTATGATGCCCCTCGTTCTCATGGATGCCTCAGCCAAGAACATCCCACTTCCGGAATGGGCTGCTCCTTCTCGTTGCAAAGCGGCATCACTTGATGAGGAAAAAATATGCGTCTGCGGGTTGATCTAGTTCCCCAGGAAAACCTGAGCTACACCGATGTGGTCTTGGTGGTGGACGTGATTCGGGCCACCACCACCGCTACGGCCTTCTTGGAGGCTGGGGCCGAGGCTCTGTACCTTACTTCCGATGTGGAGAGCGCCCGGGCTTTTCGCGATACCGATGTGGTGCTGGCCGGGGAGGAAGGGGGGCTAAAACCCGCGGGCTTCGATTATGGCAACTCGCCGCGGGAGGCCCTGGAAGCGCCGGTGGGCGGCAAAATTGTGGTGATGAGCACCACCAACGGCACCCGCACCGCGCACCTGGCGGCCCGCAGCGCCAAGCACGTGCTGCTGGCCTCGCTCTTCAACGCCCATGCCGCCGCCCGCCTGGCCCACCAACTGGCCACCGAGGAGGTGGCCATCCTGTGTGCTGGCAAAGAGGGCCGGATCGGCCTGGACGACGTCTACACGGCGGGGGTGCTGGCCGAGTTTTTGCAGATTATGGGCTCGTATGAGCTGGAAGACGGCGCCCTGACGGCCCTCACCACGCGCCGGGCCTACCCCGACCCGCTCGAGCCCCTCCACTTATCCGGCGCGGCCCAGGCCCTGCGCCAGGTGGGCCTCGAGGCCGATGTGCCTTTTTGTGCCCAGATTGCGGCCTCGCCGGCGGTGGGGATGCTCGAGGGCCGGGTGGGGGAGGCCCTCATTTTTAAGCGCGCCCAGCGGCCCAGCAACAGCGGCCAGGGCTAGGGCCGCATCCGGGTGTACATACGCGGGAAGGGGATGGCCTCGCGGATGTGCTCAATTCCACAGATCCAGCGCACGGTGCGCTCGAGGCCAATCCCAAACCCGGCGTGGGGCACCGTCCCAAACAGCCTTAAATCCATGTACCAGTCGAACACCTCTTCGGGTAGGTTGTGCTCCCGGATCTTCTGGCGCAGCAGTTCGGGGTCGTGGATGCGCTCCGAGCCGCCGATAATCTCGCCCACCCCTTCGGGGGCCAGCATATCGGCGTTTTTAACCAGGCGCGGGTCGTCGGGGTCGGGCTGCATGTAGAAGGCCTTGATGGCCGCCGGGTACTTCTCCACGAAAATGGGCCGGTCGAACTGCGCGGTGAGGGCGGCTTCGTGCGGGGCGCCGAAGTCGTCGCCCCATTGCAGGGGGGTGAGCCCCAGCTCGGGCTTACGCTGGGCGATCTGGTTGACCATCTCCACGGCCTGGGTGTAGGAGATGCGGGGGTAGCGGCCCTGGGCGGTGGTTTGCAGCACACGGGTGTCGCGCTCGAGCATCTCGAGCTCGAGCTTTCGGTTTTCCAGCACCCGCCCCACCAGGTAGACCACCAGCTCTTCCTGAAGCTGCATGTTTTCCTCGTGGGTCATGAAGGCCACCTCCGGCTCAATCATCCAGAACTCGAGCAGGTGGCGCCGGGTTTTGCTGCGCTCGGCCCGGAAGGTGGGGCCAAAGGTATACACCTTGCCAAAGGCCATGGCCCCGGCCTCGGCGTAGAGCTGGCCCGACTGTGAGAGGTAGGCCTTTTCGCCGTCGAACAGATCCACCTCGAACAGGTCGGTGGTGCCCTCCACGGCGTTGGGGGTCAGGATGGGGGCATCCAGCCGAACAAAGCCCCGCGCGTGGAAAAAGTCGTGGATGGCCCGCTCGAGCTCGTCGCGTACCCGCAGCACCGCCCAGGCCCGCCGGTGGCGCAGGTAGAGGTGGCGGTGGTCCATCAGGAAATCCACTCCGTGCTCTTTGGGGGTAATGGGATACTCCCGGCTGGGCCGGGAGATTACCCGTAGCCCCCGCACCGAAAGCTCGTAGCCGCCGGGGGCCCGGCTATCCGCTCGCACCAGCCCCCTCACCTCCAGGGCGCTTTCCTGGGGTAGGTGGTCGGCCTCCTCGAACTCGGCGTCGGGCAGCTCGCCCTTGAAGGCGGTAGCCTGCATGAAGCCGGTGCCGTCGCGCAGTTGTAAAAAGTGGATCTTGCCCTTGGAGCGGCGGCCGGTCAGCCAGCCCCGGATGATGACCTCTTGCCCGTCGTACTTTGCGATTTCCTCAATAAAAACCCTTTGCACCCGATGATTGTAACCATAAAAGCCCGCTCTGGTTAATCACGAGCGCCAGCAGCCCGTCGCCCCCTTCGCTTGGCCGCGCCCGACTTCACCATTGGGTTCTCGGTTTACGTTATGATGCCCGCATAATGGCGACCGAGCTTAATTCATCCGGGCAATCGCACGATCCCAACGCCTGTCCAACCTGTAAATTCGCCCACCTGCACCAGCACACCCAGTTCAGCCTGCTGGATGGGGCGGCCCGGCTCAAAGACCTACTGAAATGGGTCAAGCAGGTCTCGCCCGAGGAGCCCATGCTGGCCATGACCGACCACGGCAACATGTTTGGGGCGGTGCAGTTTTACAAATACGCCACCGAGCTGGGGGTCAAGCCGATCATCGGCTACGAGGCCTATGTGGCGGCGGAGTCGCGCTTCGACCGCAAGCAGGGCAAGGGGCTGGATGGGGGTTACTTTCACCTCACGCTGCTGGCGCAGAACATGGAGGGCTACCAGAACCTCTCCCGCCTGGCCAGCCGGGCCTACCTCGAGGGCTTCTACGGCAAACCCCGCATCGACCGCGAGATTCTGCGCGAACACAACGCCGGCATCATCGCGCTTTCGGGCTGCCTGGGGGCCGAGATTCCCCAGTTCATCCTGCAGGAGCGCTTCGAAGACGCCGAAAAACGCCTGCAGGAGTACCTCGCGATTTTCGGCCCGGAACGCTACTTTATCGAAATTCAGAACCACGGCCTGGCCGAGCAGCACAAGGTGAACAGGGTTCTGAAGGAGTTCGCCGATAAGTACGGCCTGGGCCTGGTGGCTACCAACGACGGACACTACGTCAAGAAAGACGACGCCGAGGCCCACGCGGTGTTGCTGGCGGTGCAGTCCAAGGCCACCTGGGACGACCCCAACCGCTGGAAGTTTCCCTGCGACGAGTTCTACGTCAAGAGCCCCCAGGAGATGCGCCAGACCTTCGAGGACGAAAGAAACCTCTGGGGCAGCCGCATGGATGAGCTGTTCGACAACTCGGTGAACATCGGGCGGATGTGCGAGGTGGAGCTGGTGCCCAAAAAGGTGCAGTACCGCATCCCCAAGTACCCTTTGCCCGAGGGTCGCACCGAGGTGGTCTACTTCCGCGAACTCACCTTTAATGGCTTGCTCAAGCGCTACCCCGACCGGGTGACCCCCGAGCTCTACCGGGAATTCCTGCGCAAGCTAGGCCGACCGGTTCCGCATGGGGATGGGGAGGTGCTGGCCCTCGAGCTGGCCCGCATCGAGGACCTCGAGGCCACCCGGGCCCACCTGCCCGAGCTCAGGGAAGGCATCCAGTGGGATGGCTGGGCCATTCTCTCGCGCGCCATCTACGAACTGACCGTGGTGGAGCGCATGGGCTTTCCGGGCTACCTGCTCATCGTGAGCGATTTCATCAACTGGGCCAAGAACAACGGCATCTCGGTGGGGCCGGGCCGCGGCTCGGCGGCGGGCTCGCTGGTGACCTATGCCACCCGCATTACCAACATCGACCCCCTGGAGTACAACCTGCTGTTCGAGCGCTTCCTCAACCCGGCCCGGGTCTCCATGCCCGACATCGACACCGACTTCTCGGACGTGCGCCGGGGCGAGGTGATCGAGTATGTGCGCCAGCGCTACGGCGACGAGATGGTAGCCCAGATCGGCACCTTCGGCACGCTGGCCTCCAAGGCGGCCATCAAGGATGCGGCGCGGGTGTTTGGCCTGCCGGTCAAAAAAGCCGACGAGCTGGCCAAGCTCATCCCGGTGACCTTCGGCAAGCCGATGCCGCTGGACAAGGCAATTGAAACCATTCCCGACCTGCGGGCCGAGATGGAAAAAGACCCCCTGGTGAAGCGGGTGCTCGAGGTGGCCCAGAAGCTCGAGGGCCTCTCGCGCCAGAGCAGCGTACACGCCGCCGGGGTGGTCATCTCGGACGTGCCTTTGCGCGACTACATCCCCCTGATGCGGGCCGGGGATACCGGGGCCAAGGTCACCCAGTACGACATGGGCTCGGTGGAGGCCCTGGGCTTCCTCAAGATGGACTTTCTGGGTCTGCGCACGCTCTCGTTTTTGGACGAGTGCAAGCGCATCATCAAGGAGTCCAAGGGGGTCGAGCTCGACTACGACAACCTGCCCATCGACGACGCCAAAACCTTCGAGCTGCTGGGCCGGGGGGAGACCAAGGGGGTCTTCCAGCTCGACTCGGCCGGCATGACCAGCGCGGTGCGGGGGCTCAAGCCGCGCCGCATCCAGGACATCATCGCCCTGGGGGCGCTGTACCGGCCCGGCCCCATGGAGAACATCCCCACCTACATCCGCCGCCACCACGGGCGGGAGGAGGTGAGCTACCCGCAGTTCCCCAACGCCGAGAAGTTCATTCGGCCCATCCTGGAGGAGACCTACGGGATTCCGGTTTACCAGGAGCAGATCATGCAGATTGCCACCGCGGTGGCCGGCTACAGCCTGGGGGAGGCCGACCTGCTGCGCAGGGCCATGGGCAAAAAGAAGATGGAGGAGATGGTCAAGCAGCGGGCGCAGTTTAAGGAAGGGGCCGCCAAAAACGGCATCCCCGCCGAGGAAGCCGACCGGTTGTTTGATTTGCTCGAGGCCTTCGCCAACTACGGCTTCAACAAGAGCCACGCCGCGGCCTACGCCATCCTGACCTACCAGACCGCCTATGTAAAAGCCCACTTCCCGGTGGAGTTCTTCGCTGCGGTGCTCACGGTGGAACGCCACGACTCCGACAAGGTGGCGGAGTACATCCGGGCAGCCCGCACGGCTGGGGTGGAGGTGCTGCCCCCCGATATCAACCAGTCGGGTTTTAGCTTCCGGGCCCTGGAAAAGAGCGTGCTGTTTGGGCTTTCGGCGGTTAAGAACGTGGGCGAGACCCCCACCGAGCTCATTTTGCGGGAACGCGAGCGGGGCGGGCCCTACAAATCGCTGCCGGACTTCCTGCGGCGGCTCGATGGCACCGTGGCCAACAAGCGGGTGGTGGAGTCCTTGATCAAGGCCGGGGCCTTCGATGCTTTTGGGCCTCGAGGCCCCATGCTGGCCGCCCTCGACGACCTGCTCAAGTGGGCCCAGGCCGAGCGCGAACAGGCCCAGTCGGGGATGATGGGGCTGTTTGGCGAGTCGCTCGAGCCGGTGATCCCGGCCGTGCCCCAGTTGGACGCCATCACCCAGCTTCGCATGGAGAAAGAGGCCCTGGGTATTTACGTGACCGGGCACCCCCTCTCGCGCTACCAGGGCCTGCGCGAGGCCGCGAGCTGCACGATAGAGGAGCTGCCCCAGGCCTTTGCCGAACTCAAGGGAAACCGCAACCGTGCGCGGCTGCTGCTGGCCGGTATGGTGGAGGGCATTGTGCGCAAGCCGACCAAGTCGGGGGGGATGCTGGTGCGCTTTACCCTGGCCGACGAGACCGGCGCGGTGGAGGTGGTGGCCTTTGGCCGGGCCTACGACAAAATATCCCCGCGCATCGCCGAGGATGCCGCGGTGCTGGTGGCGGTGGAGGTGGAGCCCGATGGCGAGGGTGAGACCCTGCGGGTGGTGGCCCAGGAGGTGTTTCCCTACCACGAGCTCGAGGGCCTGCCCAAGGTGCTGGAGCTCGAGCTGGACATGGCCCTGCTCGACGAGGAAAAACTCCTGGACTTGCGCAGCCGGCTCGACGAGGTGGCCGGGCCGTTGCCGGTGCAGCTCAAGGTGCGGGGGCCGGGCGGCTGGGCGCTGGTGGAGGCCCGGGAGGTGCGGGCCGCCGAGGAGGCCCTGCCGGTTCTGAAGGATCTGGACTGGCTCGAGGCCCGCCTGATCCCCGACCGCGAGATGCTGCTGGGCTATGGCAAACCGACCGAGGGCAACGGCTTTAGAAACCAGAAGGGGCCCGACCAGGGGCCGGTGGTGCCGTTCTGAGTTGCGGCTGGGCTCAAAGCCTTAGGAAGGGCTCCCACAGCGGGCTATTGGTGTCGGTGAGCGCGTCCAGCACGTTGAAGTGATGGCAGTTGGGCAGGGCGATAACCTCTGTGCAGATCGCCGGCCAGGCCTCCTTGAGCAGGCGGCTCTGGCGGTGGAACTCATCCGACTCGAGCGCCCCCACCGCCAGCACCAGGGGTGCCTGGACGGTTGGTTGCTTGTAGGCGGGGCTGCAGGCCCTGGCGCTGGCGGCATCGAGCTGCAGGTCGCTGTTGAACGATACCTGAATCAGAGGTTCCAGATCGAAGAGGCCGCTGATGGAAATTCCGCCCACGATGGCCCTGGAGGGCAGGCCGTAGTCGGCCCAGGGGGTGGCGAACATCTCGCCCGTCAGGTGCCCCCCCGCCGAGTGGCCGCTGATGATCAGCGGCTGGGGGTGCGCCCGGTAGAGCCAGGCCACGGCCCGGCGGCACTGCTCGGTAATTTCGGCGATGCTCACACTGGGGCAGAGCGCATAGTTGATAACCGCCACGCTGAAGCCGGCCCGTACCAGCGGGGGTGCGATCCAGGAGAAGTCGTCCTTGTCGAAGGCCCGCCAGTATCCGCCGTGGATGAAGACCAGCAGCGCTCGGCTGTGGGGGGCGGGAAATAAATCGAGGGTTTCCTTGGGGCCGGGGCCGTAGGGCAGGGTTTGGTATTCCAGGTGCTGGCGGGCCTGCTGGGCCTCCTGGGCCCAGCGCTGGAAGAAATCGGCGAAGTTGGGGACGGAGAGCCGGGGGTTGTACTGCTGCTCATACCAGGCGGGTTCGGGCATAGCCAAGGCGCCTCCTTAGACGCTAAGGTACTGCTTCCATACCTCAGGCCGCTGGGCCAGGGCGCGGGAGTCGCCCTGCCAGACCACCCGCCCCCGCTCCAGGATGGTGTGCTGGTCGGCCAGGGGCAAGAGGCGCTCGAGGTACTTGTCAATCACCAGGATGGTCTGGCCGTTTTCCTTTAGCAGTCGCAAAACCCGCCAGATCTCCTCCCGCAAAAGGGGGGCCAGCCCCTCGGTGGCCTCGTCCAGAATCAGGAGCCGGGGGTTGGTCATCAGGGCCCGGCCAATGGCCAGCATCTGCTGCTCGCCGCCGGAAAGCTGGTATCCCAGGTTGTTGCGGCGCTCTTTCAGGCGTGGGAAAAGCGTCCAGATGCGCGCCAGTGTCCAGGGTTCGGGGCTTTGGTTGCGGTTGGCGGCAAAGGCGATCAGGTTCTCCTCCACCGTGAGGTTGGGGAAGATCTGCCGCCCCTCGGGGACAAGGGCCACGCCCAAAGCCGCGATCTGCTCGGGGGCCAGGGCCTCGATGGGCCGCCCGGCCAGGCGAATCCGACCCCTGCGGGCCGGGGTCAGGCCCATAATCGAACGCACCGTGGTGGTTTTGCCCATGCCGTTGCGGCCCAGCAGCGTGGCGACCTGGCCCTCTTCCACCTGCAGGCTTATGCCAAACAGCACCTGGCTGGGGCCGTAGAAGGTCTCGAGCTGCTCAATTTCCAGCAAGGCGCTCACTTTGCACCCCCTTCGTCGCCCAGGTAGGCCTTGTGCACCTCGGGGTTGGCCCTTATCTCCGCGGGGCTGCCCGAGGCGATGACCTGCCCGTAGACCAGCACCGAGATGCGCCGGGCCAGCCGGAAAACCGCCCCCATGTCGTGCTCGACCAGCAGGATGGTGTGGTGCTGTGCGAGCTGGGCGATGAGCGCCACCATGCGCTCCGACTCCTCGGCCCCCAGGCCGGCCATGGGCTCGTCTAAGAGCAGCAGCCTGGGCCGGGAGGCCAGGGCCAGGCCCACCTCGAGCTGGCGCTGTTCGCCGTGGGAGAGCTGGCCCACCACCCGCTCGAAGCGCCCGGCCAGCCCCACCTGCTCGGCCACGGCCAGGGCGGCTTCGGTCAGGTGCTTTTCCCGTGCGACCGGCTGCCAGAAGCGGAAGCTGCTGCCCGCGCGGGCCTGCACGGCCAGCTCGAGGTTGGTGCGCACGGTGTAGTTTTTGAACAGGTTGGTGATCTGGAAGGTGCGGGCCAGGCCCCGGTGCACCCGCTGATGGGCCGGCAGGTGGGTGATGTTTTCCCCCTGGAAGCGAAGCTGCCCCCGGCTGGGTGGGAGCATCCCTGCAATCAGGTTGATCAGGGTGGTCTTGCCGGCCCCGTTGGGGCCGATGAGGGCATGGATTTCACCCGCTTCGATGCACAGGTTGCAGTTGTTCACCGCGGCCAGGCCGCCGAACTGCTTGCTGAGGCCCTCGAGCACCAGCAGACTCACGATCCCCTCCGCATCAGCCCGGCCAGGCCCTTGGGGGCAAAAAGCACGATGAAGAGCAGAATCAGGCCCACCCCAAGCTGCCAGTGGATGGTCAGGTCTTGCAGAATCTCCTCCACCAGAGAAAGCACCAGCGCCCCCAGCACCCCGCCCCAGAACTGGCCCACCCCGCCCAGAATCACCATCATCATCAGGTGGCCCGACTGCTGCCAGGCCAGCAGGTTGGGCGAGGCGTACTGGGTGTAGTGGGCCATCAGCACCCCGGCCAGCCCGGCCAGGGCCCCGGCCAGCACAAAGGCCACCAGTTGAAAGTGGAAGACCGGGTAGCCCAGGGCCAGCGCGCGGGCCTCGTTCTCCCGGATGGCCTGCAAGACCCGCCCGAACCTCGAGTGCACCAGCCGGTAGAGCAGGTACAGCGCGGCCAGCAGCACCCCCAGGGTCAGGTAGTACAGGGTGGTGTCGTTCAGCTCGAACAGGCCAAACTCGGGCCGCCGGGCCCGGAGGCCGTCCTCGCCGCCGTACTGCTTGAAGGAGACCACCAGGTAGTAGATCATCTGGGCGAAGGCCAGGGTAATCATGATGAAGTAGATGCCCCGCGTCCGGAGGCTGATGGCCCCAATCAGCAGGGCCAGGAGCGCGCTGAGCCCCACCGCCACCGCCCAGATGACCCAGCCCGAGGTTACCCCTTCGCGCATCAGGATAGCCACCGTGTAGGCCCCCAGCCCAAAGTAGGCGGCATGCCCGAAGCTCACCATGCCGCCGTAGCCCAGAATCAGGTTGAGGCTGCTGGCGGCCAGGGCGAAAATCATAATTTTGGTCAGGAGGCCCTGGTAGAACTCGAGGCCCATCGCCGCCGCAATGGGGGGGAAGGCCAGCAGCAGGCCCAGCAGGACAGTCGGGAAAATCCAGCGCATCACCACTACCCCTAGGTGCGGGCCGGGAAGAGCCCCTGCGGCCTGAAGAACAGAACCACCGCCATCAGCAGATAAATCAGAATTGAGGCCAGGGCCGGCCCCAGGTTGGAAGCCACCTCCGGCGGGGCCACCCGCGAGAGCAAAAGCGGCAGGAAGGCCCGGCCAGCGGTGTCCACCAGGCCCACCAGCAACGCCCCCACCAGGGCCCCCTTAATAGAGCCGATGCCGCCAATCACAATCACCACAAAGGCCAGAATCAGGATGCTCTCGCCCATCCCGATCTGCACCGCCAGAATGGGCCCTAAAAAGGCCCCCGCAATGGCACAGAGCCCGGCCCCCACCCCAAACAGCAGGGTAAAGAGGGGCTTGATGGGGACGCCCATGGCCTGGGCCATCTCGCGGTTGGAGGCCCCGGCCCGCAGCCACATACCCACCCGGGTGCGGTTTACCAGCCAGAACAAAAGCAGCGCCACCAGCAGCCCCACCCCGATAATTACCAGCCGGAAGGCCGGGTAGTACAGGCCGGGAAGAATCTCCACCGGCCCCGAAAGCGCCTCCGGGGCCGAGAGCAGCAGGGGCTGGGAGCCCCAGATCATCCGCACCACCTCGTTGATGATCAGAATCAGCGCGAAGGTGGCCAGCACCTGGGAAAGGTGGTCGCGCCGGTAGAGCTGGCGCAGCACGCTAAGCTCGAGCAGCATCCCGATCAGGGCCGTGCCTAGCACAGCGCCCAGCACGGCCAGCCAGAAGCTGCCGGTGACCCCCACCAGGGTGGCGGTCAGGTAGGCCCCGATCATGTACAGCGAGCCGTGGGCCAGGTTGATGGTGTCCATGATGCCCAGAACCAGGGTCAGGCCAGCGGCCAGCAAAAAGAGCATCAGGCCGAACTGGAAGCCGTTGAGCACTTGCTCGATGAACAGCGAGGGCGGCATAGGTCGGGCCTTTGATCTACCTTAGCTTGCACCTGTCCACGTAGGCATCGCGGTGGTTGGTGAAGATGGTGCCCACCTGACGGTTCACGATCTCCCCGCCCGGCTGCTGGATTACCTGGCGCAGGTAGTAGTTCTGGATGGGGTAGCCGTTGGGGCTGAAACGCAGCGGGCCGCGGGTGCTGTTGAAGCCGGCCAGCATGGCCTTGCGCAGCTCGTCTTTCTTGCTCAGGTCGCCCCCCACAGCCTTGATGGCGGCATCCAGCAGGAGGGCCGCGTCGTAGCCCTGCGAGGCGTAGAGGGTGGGGGTGCGGTTATAGGTTTTGCGGAAGTCCTCCACGAACCGCTGGTTGATGGGGTTGTTGAGTTCCAGGGTCCACTGCGAGCTGTTGTAGATGCCCACCATGCCCCGGCCCACCGCCCGGATGACATCGGCATCGGCCGAGAAGCCCGGCAGGAAGAGGGGAATTTCCCGCAGCAGTCCGGCCTCGGCGTACTGCTTGATGAAGTTGACGCCCATGGCCCCCGGCTCGAAAGCATACACGGCTTTGGGGCGTGCAGCGCGAATCTGCGCGATCTCCGCCGAGAAGTCGAGCTGGTTGAGCCGGTGGTAAACCTCGGCCACCACCCGGCCCTTGAAGTAGCGCTTGAAGCCGGTCAGGGCGTCGCGCCCGGCGGGGTAGTTGGGGGCCAGCAGGAAGACGTTCTCGAAGCGGCGGGTCTGCACGTACTGGCCCATGGCCTCGTGCAGGTTGTCGTTTTGCCAGGCCACGTTCACAAAGTAGGGGTTGCACTGCTCCCCGGCGTACTCCGAGGGGCCGGCGTTGGGGCTTATGTAGAAGACCTTTTCCTCGAAGATGGCGTCGCCTACTGCGAGCAGGATGTTGGAAAAGATGATGCCGGTGAGGAAGTCGACCCGGTCGCGCTTGAGCATGCGATCCACGGCCTGGCGGGCCACGTCGGGGTTCTGCTGGTCGTCGGCCACGATAACCTCGACCGGCAGGCCCCCGAGCTGGTTGTTGAGGTGGCGCAGGGCCAGGTTGAAGCCGTCGCGAACGTCAATCCCCAGGGCCGCCCCACCGCCCGAGAGGGTGCTCACGAAGCCGACCTTGACCGTGCGCGGCTGGGCCAGCGCGAGAGAAAAACCTATCAACCCCAGGAAAACCATCAGCCAAACTGCTTTTTTCATCCTTCCTCCTTTCCTGCGCTCGAGCTAGAGCGCGGTGCGCACCTGCCATAGCTCAGGGAAGAGTACGATTTCCAGTGCCCGCTTGAGGTAGGGCACGCCCGCTGTGCCCCCCGTGCCCTGTTTGTAACCAATCACCCGCTCGACGGTGGTCAGGTGATTAAAGCGCCAGCGGCGGAAGTTGTCCTCCACATCCAGCAGTTTTTCGGCCAGGTAGTACAAGTCCCAGTAGAGGGCGGTCTGGCGGTAGATTTGCAGCCAGGCATCGCGGACGGCCTCGCTGGGCTGGTAAGGCTGGCTGTAGTCGCGTTCCAGCACCTCGGCGGGAATTGCCAGGCCTCGAGCCGCCACCAGGCGCAAGGCCAGGTCGTAGAGGCTGGGGGCCCTCAGGGCCTCTTCCAGTTGCCGGTACTGCGCAGGTTTGTGCTGGTGGGGCTTCATCATGAAGGGTTCTTTGTTGCCCAGCAGGAACTCGATCAGGCGGTACTGGTACGACTGAAACCCCGAGGCCCGGCCAAAGGCCGAGCGGAACTCGAGGTAGTCGGCGGGGGTCATGGTCTTGAGCACCTCCCAGCTCGAGCTCATCTGCTCCTGGGCGCGGCAGACCCGGGTCAGCATCTTGAGGGCGGGGTCAATAATTCCCTGTGCCAAGAGGCCCATGGCGCTTTGCAGCTCGTGGATGATCAGCTTCATCCACAGTTCCTGTACCTGGTGGATCACGATGAAGAGCATCTCGTCGTGGGCCTCGGTAAGGGGCTGCTGCGCCGCCAGAATTTCATCCAGGCGCAGGTAGTCGCCATAGGAGAGGTCGTGGCGGAAGTCGGTGTGGGCGGTTTGATAGGTGGGGTCTTTCATCAGGTCACCTTGGCCCTTTCCTGGAAGCGCGCTTCTTGCCAGAGCCCGCTTTGCATAACCTGTTCCAGCCGCTGTACTGCGTGGTAGACGTCCTCATAGCGCAGGTACAGCGGGGTGAAGCCAAAGCGTAGGATGTCGGGGGCGCGGAAGTCGCCGACCACCCCCTGGCTGATCA